>JANTGG010000140.1 GCA_024763035.1 Desulfocapsa sp.
TTCAGGTCGTTTTCTGACTCTCTGCTTTTGCAGATTGTCTTTCCCTCAAAGACCGGGGCAAACTACTCGGTTGACTTCTTCGTGTCAACGAGAAAAGCGGGAAAAGAATTTCTGGAGTACTTTATCCTTCTGAACCGCCCGGGATTATTGTGTTCTTATTGGGTCTATCTAGCTAAAAAACAGGTACTTTAGTGAGGTGAAGAGTAAGGCACAGGTGAGGATAATCTTTATGGGTTTTGCGGGAAAAAAACGCTGCATTCGTGCCCCAAGATATATTCCAACAGCACCGCCCAAGCCAAACAAAAGTCCGAGGGCGTAATCTGGAGTGATCTGTTCCATTCCTGCAAGTGAGGAAAATGCCAAGAGCTGGAAAAATATGACGCCAGTTAATGAAGTGACAAATGTACCCATCAGGCTTGCTCCTGCCACTGTATGGATGGGCAGTCGGTATATACTTACCAGAAACGGTGTGATGATGGCACCGCCTCCTATTCCGTATATACCACCAATAAGTCCGACAATCAGACTGAGGATGAAGACCGAAGCGGTGTTGACTTTATATTTGATTCCTTCAAATGTGTATTCCAGTGATGTCCAGGTAAGTTGTGAATCGCTGATTTTGAAATCATTGGCCTGCTCCAGCGTGCTCTTTTTGCCATTGGTCCGGGCGGGTTTTTGTTTTATGATATCAAGACTCAGCTTCACTCCGATATAGAGTAAAACAAGACCGACAAACATTTTAAAAGCTTTGGGGGAAGGGAGGTAGGTGATGCGGATAAGAACACCGCCCAATACCCCCGGAAGGGTGCCAAGGATAACCAGCCAGGTGAGCGGCCAGACCATTCTTCCTTCTTTAATAAAGCGATAAATGCCGCTGGGGATGGCAACAACATTAAAAAGGTGGTTGGTTGAGCTTACCGCCGGGCTGTCAAACCCGAGAACACTGACCTGAAACGGCAGGAGCAGGAATGCTCCTGAGACTCCCGCCATTGATGTTAAAAAAGAGATGCAGCATGCAATCAGCGGTGGCACAAAGGGGGAAAGTTCTATGTCAGCCACCGGAAAGTACATGAAAATCTCCTTTATTTATCTTCTGTCCACTTCTGCAGAACTGCGATGATCTTTTTTGCCTGATCTGCACTGGAGATATTGAATTTTGATTTTGGTATGTATTCTCCGTTGCGTTTCTGATACCTCCGTATGGTATACATTTCCTTGCCGAACTCTTCCTTGGCACGGCTCCAGTTCTGGTAGCGGTAGACAAGTGTTGCCCATGCTCCTTTGGTGAGTACCGCCTTGTCCAGTTCCTTGACCAGGAGTTGTCCATCCTCTTCGTACTGTATGGTGAGGTCGTCGATGTTTCCGCTCATTGTTAGATCCTTTTGTTGGTTGATTGTGCGTTTTTTAAACATTTCATGCAAACATATCTGGTGCGAAAAAGAAAGGGAAAGCGTAATACGTTTACGCTTTCCCTTCTGATGTGTCGGTTGCATCCGGTGTATGGGAGTCGCAGGCTGGTTTCTCAACCTTACAAAGAACTTTCTTGTTTTTTTGCAAGAAAATTTTTGTAAAGGTACGTGCTTATACTCCTCAAGGGGGTACTGAAAAGAGTGTCGAATTACTGCTCATGACCGGTGTTGGTAAAGGTAAGCCTGCCCCCTTCATAGTTGACCTGAATGGAACTTCCCTCCGGAAATTTTCCTTCAAGGATTTCCATCGCCAGCGGATCTTCAAGGAGCCGCTGTATTGCCCGTTTCAATGGCCGTGCGCCAAAGAGTGGATTGTAGCCGCTTTCCACCATGAAATCCTTCGCCTCCTCTGTGATGTTCAGGCTGATCTTCATCTCTTCAAGCCGTTTTTTGAGACGCTGCAGCTGAATATCGATGATACCGGACATATGCTCTTTGGACAGACTATGGAAGATGATGGTCTCGTCAACACGGTTGAGGAATTCCGGTTTGAAATGACGATGCAGAATTTCCTCCACCTGATTGTGAATATCCTTTTCGCTTTCCTGTCCCTCGGCCATCTGAATAATAAGATCGCTGCCAAGATTTGAGGTCATAATCAGAATCGTGTTTCTAAAATCCACAGTCCTGCCTTTTCCGTCTGTCATACGCCCGTCGTCGAGCACTTGCAGGAGGACATTGAACACATCTGGGTGTGCCTTTTCGATCTCGTCAAGCAGAATAACAGCGTAGGGACGTCTGCGTACGGCTTCTGTGAGATAGCCGCCCTCATCATAGCCGACGTAACCGGGAGGGGCTCCGATGAGTCTTGCCACAGAGTGTTTTTCCATGAACTCAGACATGTCGATGCGGATCATCGCCTGCTCGGAGTCAAAGAGGAAGTCTGCAAGGCTGCGCGCCAGTTCTGTTTTTCCAACTCCTGTGGGGCCTAAGAATATAAACGAACCAAGGGGGCGATCCGGATCCTGCAATCCTGCCCGGGCACGCCGCACGGCATTTGCCACAGATACGATGGCTTCCTTTTGACCGATGACACGTTTGGCAAGTTCTTTTTCTGCCTGTACCAGCTTGTCCTTTTCGCCTTCAAGGAGTCTGTCCACCGGGATGCCTGTCCATTTTGCAACCACCCCTGCAACATCTTCAGCACTGACTTCTTCTTTCAGCATCTGATTCTGCTCCTGGATTTCGTGCAGTTTGGCATTGGCTGCATCCAGCTGTTTCTGCAGGTCAACGATCTTTCCGTAGCGGATTTCGGCGACTTTGCTGAGGTCTCCTGCACGTTCTGCACGTTGCTCTTCGCTTTGGGCTTCGTCGATGGCCGCCTTGGTCTGCCTGATGGACTGGATAATATCCCGTTCGATGGTCCATTGTCCTTTCAGGGATGCCAGGCTGTCGTTCAGCTCGCCAAGCTTTTTGTTGACTTCTTCCAGCCTCTCTTTGGATGCTTTATCCTTTTCTTTCTTGAGTGCCTCTTTTTCGATCTCCAGTTTGATTTTGTTGCGTTCGAGGACGTCAATCTCAGCCGGCATGGAGTCAATTTCGATGCGCATTTTGGAGGCTGCTTCGTCGATCAGATCGATGGCCTTATCCGGCAGAAAACGGTCTGTAATGTACCTGCTGGACAAAACCACTGCGGCAACGGTTGCCGAATCCATTATGCGAACACCATGGTGTACCTCGTACTTTTCCTTGATGCCGCGAAGGATGGCTATTGTATCCTCTTCACTTGGTTCCTGTACCAGGACAGGTTGAAAACGTCGCTCAAGGGCGGCATCTTTTTCGATGTATTTACGGTATTCGTCCAGTGTGGTGGCGCCGATGCAATGCAGTTCCCCACGAGCGAGAGCAGGTTTCAGCATATTTGAAGCATCCATTGATCCTTCACTGGCACCTGCTCCCACAAGGGTGTGAATTTCATCGATAAAGAGGATGATTTCACCCGCCCGTTCTTCCACTTCTTTCAGGACTGCCTTTAGGCGGTCTTCAAACTCACCGCGATATTTTGCACCGGCGACCAGTGCACCAAGGTCAAGGGAAACAACCTGTTTCCCTTCCAGGGTTGCAGGGATGTCACCGTTGACGATGCGGAGGGCAAGTCCTTCGGCAATGGCTGTCTTGCCAACGCCGGGTTCTCCGATGAGAATGGGGTTGTTCTTTGTCCGTCTGGAGAGTACCTGGATGATCCGTCGGATCTCCTCGTCCCTGCCGATGACCGGATCCAGTTTTCCCTGCCTGGCGACGTCAGTCAGGTTTCGGGAGTATTTTTCCAGTGCCTGGTATTTCTCCTCCGGGTACTGGTCGGTGACCCGCTGGCTGCCGCGGATGGTAATAAGAGCGTTTAGAAATGTTTTCTCGTCCACGCCGAATTGCTTCAGCATTTTGGCACTGTCTGACTTCTTCTCCCGAATGATAGTGAGAAAGAGATGTTCCTGACTGACGAAATCATCTTTCATGTCACTGGCAGTCTTAAAGGCCGTATCAATAATCTTTCGCAGTTCGTTAGACAGATATGCCTGTCCGGCACCACTCCCTGAGACCTGGGACTGCTTGTCGATAAGTTTTCCTGTCTCGGCAAGAATGACAGACGGTTCGACTCCCATTTTCTGCAGCACCGGAACGACTACGCCTTCCGGTTGCTCGAGTATGGCTTTTATAAGATGCGCAGTGCTGATCTCCTGGTTGCCGTTGTTTTGGGCCAGCTGCTGCGCATTTTGAATTGCTTCCTGTGATTTTATAGTAAATTTATCAAATTGCATAGTCTCTCTTCCTCCCATGCTGATAATGAAAAAGCTCGTAAAACCGAAACGATAAGTTCGGTGTAATAGTAGGTTCAGAAGAAAAAATAAGGATGGGGATGGGTGGTGTCAAGTTTTTGACACACGAAAAAGAAAAAGGCGATAAACCCCGGAATGGGATTTATCGCCTGGTGTTGACGTGATCGCCATAAATCTCTGTCGATCAGCCGCAACCACCGGAACCGCAGGAGCCGGAACTGCATCCGCCACCGCCGATGGGGTTGGATGATGTGATTCCGAATCCGGAACGTGGACCTGCATCTACAAATTCCACGGTGATGGTTCCGCAGGTGGTCATCAGACCTTCTTCGACCAGAAATTTCAGATCATCTTTCTCGTAAACCTTGTCGTTGTCTTTTGGCTCATCCAGAGCCAATCCCAGTGAAGGGCCGGATCAGCCGCCCTGCATCAAGGCAATACGAAGGGCAGATTCAATATTGTTCTGCTCCAGATATTCCTTGAGTTTTTCTACTGCCTGGTCTGTAACTGTAAATTCAGACATGAATTCCTCCTGTAAGATAAGATATTAGTAATAAAACGGTTTCTTTAAATTGGATGACATGTGAATCGATTCTGTTATTCTATAATGGAGAACGATTTCACAAAGATACCTTCTTCGCCAGATTGTCAGTTCGGCGAAGGGATAGTTGACGGGGTCAAACGTATCTCATTTACATGAGATTGTAAAATAGACTTTTCAACAATTTAGTATACAATGATAAGTAACACACAGTGAGATGTCAATCATTGTTCGCTGAAAAAAAAAATCACTGAAGGTGTTATTTAAATTTATAGTATGATATTGTCATGTTATGAATAAAAAGTGAAGAAAAAAGGTTTTGATTATGAAAAAAATTGTGATTTCCACCGGTGGCGGGGATGCCCCCGGTCTTAATGCGGTTATTTATGCGGTTGTGCGTGCCTGCTATCGGCGTGGATGGGAGGTGTATGGAAGCCGGAGCGGTTACAGCGGACTGTTGGATACCGACGAACTTATCAGGCTGGGGCTCGATGATGTGGAAGATATTTATTCCACCGGGGGGACGATTATCGGTTCCACCAATAAGGGGAATCCCTTTTCAATGGCCATAGAAAATCTGGCAGGTGAGGTTCAGGTTATTGATTTTTCTGATAAGATTACGAATAACTTCAATCGGATGGGCTTTGACTGCCATATCGCTGTGGGAGGGGATGGCAGTCTTGAGATTGCCCGCCGCTTTGCTGAAAAAGGGATGCCCGTTGTCGGTGTGCCCAAAACCATTGATAATGATCTCGAAGCCACTGACAGGACGTTTGGTTTTGATACCGCTGTCTCGACAGCCACAGAAGCCCTTGATAAACTGCATTCCACGGCCAAGTCCCATGACAGAGTCATGGTGGTGGAGGTTATGGGGAGAGAGTCGGGATGGATTGCCCTGTATTCGGGGATTTCAGGTGGGGCAGATGTGATTCTGATTCCCGAGATTCCCTTTAATATAGAAAAAGTGTGTGAAAAAATAACCGATAATGAGCTGCATGAAAAGGATTATGCCATTGTGGTGGTAGCTGAAGGAGCAAGCGCGAAGGACGGTCAGGTAATCAGCAAGGGGAGCGGAGAGGTTGGTCGTGATGAGGTTGTTCTTGGAGGGATTGGTGAACACGTTGCCGCAGAAATTCGGGAACGTACCGGAAAGGATACCAGATCCCTGGTGCTTGGTCATCTGCAGCGAGGCGGGTCGCCCACAACATTTGATCGTCTTCTCGCCATGCGTTTTGGGGCGGCAGCTGTCAGGCTTATTGAAGATGGGGTCTTCGGACATATGGTGGCGCTGTATTCTCAGCACATGAATTCTGTCCCCCTTGCGGATGCGGTACGATCCAGAAAAAAAGTTCAGCTGGACAGCGACAAAGTATTGACTGCAAGGGAGATCGGTATCTGTCTGGGGGATTAGTGCCTTACTCCTGAAAAGCTGTAATAAAAAACACGAAGTTCTATACTCGCATTGATGACAGAATGTTACAAACATCACCAGATAGCGAGGCA
>JANTGG010000141.1 GCA_024763035.1 Desulfocapsa sp.
ATTGTTGTTGAAGCCTAAAGTGTCCGAATTATATCCGGCGATGGCACCAATTGTACCGGGAAGCAGCATATATCCCCAGTCGTCGTAGGTGTCAGATCGGGCAAATCCGTTCAGCGTCTGGCTTGACAGACCAAGGGTGAAGGGAAGAATACCCTTTTTAACAGGGTTCCAGGTGGTCTCCTCCCTGGTTTTGAACTCAAGGATACGACCTCGAACGATGTAGTCAGCATGGAATTTACGTCCAAGCTTGGCAACTGCATTCTGGTTGAGAGCGTGAGTACCGGGGCTTCCGGAAACTGTATTTCCGGTCTGCATTTTTTGACTCTGAATATAGCCCTTAAGTTTGTTCTTCATTACGTCTGACCACTCGTCATTGAGTTCATTGGACAGACTGAGAGTATTGTTCTCATCGTATGGAACAATATCGATGATTTTCTGATCAACAAGATAGCCGAAGACATCTTCCTGAACTGCCATACCAAAGCCATTGGCAACCATACGGTCAGTGATGGCCTCAGAGATAGCCATATTTCTTCTATAGGCACCGGCAATGGAATCTGCATAGGTGTAATCAGCAAAAGGAAGAATGACTACGGTTTGACCCTTGCCGGGAGCATTTGGATTTGGAGCATTTGGTACATGCAGGGTCTCCACAACAGTCTGTCCACATCCCATGATGAGAACTGCTGACAGCAGATAGAGTGCGTATTTAAACTTCGTCATGATTTTCTCCCTGAAATTCTTGTTAATTCTTTCTTGTGTAAGTGTATTTTGTTTATTTACCGATCACAGAGTAAGCGGCAGATATGCTTATATTATGCGTGGTTTGAGCAAGATAATCAATTCACGTTTGGTGTTCGTTTTTTCCTCATATCCAAAGAGGTAGCGCAGGCCGGGAATGGAGCCAAGCCCTGGCACAAAGGTACCATCCTTAGCATCGCCACTGGCAATAAGTCCGCCTATAACCAGCATTTCACCATCTTTTACCTTTACAGTGGTACTCATTTCCCGAATATTGATAATGGGCAGACCAACTTCACCGGCACCAACCTGTCGATATTCGATCGGTTCTTCCAGTTCTGAAGTTACTGGCACGATATTCATAATGATCTGCTTGTCATTCAGTATATTGGCAGTTAAGGCGAGACCGACACCGGACAAAACACGCTCTGTGTTAACTGTATAGGATACAGTTCCAGTATCGTTATTCACATCAGATTCAATAGAGTCGATATATGTTGAATTTCGACCGACGGTGATAAGGGCTGGTTGTCCATTCATAACACTTAATTTAGGATTGGCAAGGATGGTCGTTTCCCCCTGCTCCTGGACAACATTGAGAAAAGAATCAAAGCTGAAGGCGGCAAGAGACACCGTCCCGCCTATGGCGTCTGAAACGACGTTTACAATTGAAGTGGTCGCCCCAATAGCAGTATCGGCAGTAGATCCATAACTGGTATCGGAAATTGTTGTAGCAAGACCAGTCGCGTCAATACTCGTTGATCCATTTGCAGCTCGTGTCCAAGTGTTTGAAGAGGAAGTATCGTTGTTCGTGGTGTGTGTTCGTGTCTTACCGCTTCTGCCATCTGCACCAAAAGCAAGATTTTTTAAAATAAGATTCCAGTTCAGACCGATTGAGGATTTGTCGGATATTTGTACTTCCAGAATTTTTGCTTCTATGGAAATCTGCTTGTAGAGTTCATGTTTCAAATTATCAAAATAGACTTCGAGTTTGTCCAGCAGAGGCCGAGGGGCATGGACGGTGATAAGTCCGATAGGTTTGTCAATGGTATACCGGTTGCCGGATGCGGAAACCTGCCTGCTCACCATAGTTGAGTCTTCGGTATTTGTGTCAGCTGATGCCGATGCAGAATTGCTGTCAGCATTGGCGGTACCAGAGGAGTCAGGCGAGTCGGTGGTGGTGGACCAGGTATCGAGAATGGCATCCATATTATCCTGAATGTTCATCCAGATATCGAACTGATTGTCCCGGGAGTCAAGGCGGATGGTTCCTTCAATGTTTGAAGAAGCGTCATTGCTCCCAAGAACATTACCGCCAGTTGCTGTTTCGAAGAGTTGTTTGGTAAAAGGCATGGCAACATGAAATTGCCTCGTCTCTTTGTAGTGGACAATAATAGTGGAGCCTTCCACCTCGTGGTAGTAATCAACTTGTCGCAGAAGATTGTCAATGGCAGCGTAGAAATCATCTCCGGCACTGATATCGACATCCACCAGGACGTTTTGATCAACATCACTGGCCCAGGAAACACTCATTTTTTTGAGTGCTGCAAGTCTTTTCAGGATATCCCAGAGAGGTTGTGGGCCCTGGGTGGAGCGAATGGATGCACCTACTTTAACAATAACATCCTCAGATTCGTCAGCCAGGGAATCAACGTTCCCCACATCCACCACATAAGACGGTTTTTGATACTGGACTGGAAGCTGTGCTTCTTTTTCAACTTTTCTGACAGGTGCCGGTGCAGGCGCGGCCGGTGCCCTATTCTCCGGCTCGGTCGTTTGCGGAACACAGGAGCTTAAGAAAAACAAAAAGACAAGTAGGCAGCTTAACTGAACAGCTGGTTTGTAAAGCTTCATGTGGAACCCCTCGGACATTGATAAAAAGTGTATTGGTCTCATCTCTCTAACTGGTTTTTTGCAGAATATATCCTGCCTTAGTAATTAGTTTTTCGCGGTCAGGCGACTGCGGATGTACTTCTTCAATCCGGGCACAAGCTGGTATCCTGAGTACAGGAGTGCCTTGTATTGTTCTGTGGCCTTTGTTTTCTGCCCCATACTGTCGTACAGACGGGCTTTGGCAATCATGGTTTCTACAGTATCGCTGTATTCTTTTGTGTAACAGTCAAGCAGTTTAATGGCTGCCTCCGGCTGCCCTTTATCTTCACTGAAAGCAGCGTAAGATAACAGTGCTTCCTTTAAAGGAGGCTGTCCACTGATACTTTGATTGAAGTACTCCATGGCCGAAGAGACCTGATCCATGTTGGCGGAAGCTATAGCAGCATAGAGGGCGGCATTATAGTTGTCCTTATCAACCTTCAGACTCTCTTTGGCAAAGTGCAGCGCCTGAGCATTGACATGTAACTCTGTAAGGTACAGCGTTGCCAGCCGATTGGAAATTTTCAAGTTGTCAGGCCACAGCTTGAACGCCTGCTCATAAAAGGACGCTGCGTCTTCAAGGTCACCATTTTTTTCCTCAATTTTAGCCCTTCGCAGTAATTCTTTTGCTTTTACAATTTCTGCAGTTTGCTGCATGGATTGCTGAATCACCAGCGCCTCTTCCTCTATTACCTCAACGTCAGCTTCAAATGAGAGGTTGTCGGAAGCATTTTCGGGCCACACAAATTCTTTTGTTGAAATAACAATCGTGTTGAAACGTTCCTCTTTTTTGAGTCCTTTCAAGTTGAGAATAATGTCGAGAGCAAAATCCCAGGGCACATCATTGAGTGAGAGGGTAAGAGATCCGCTTACATCTTCGTCAACAATCAGGTTTACTCCACTGATTTCACGGAAGAGTCTGAACACGTTGTGAAGATCTATTTTGTAAAAATCGACACTGATACGGTTACTTTTATAGCCGGAGAAGCCAAATGAGTCCTGCATTTCTTCAGCGGCATCCGCTTTTTCCCGGCTATTATCGGTAAGGGCTACCTCTGATGACTCAATAAGCGCGTCAAGTGTTGGGTCTGAAGCAACAGCATTGTCTGCAAATGCATCTTTTCCTGCTGCAGGTTGAGCCTCAGGTGCCTTTTCATTAATTGTGATCAGAAGACCCTGGGGAGCAGTTTTGACATCGAAAGAAAAAAGTTGTTTATCTTTTGCTGCCTCAAAAACAATGCGAACTCCTGACCCCCTGGTTGCAACGCGTATCTTGTCCAGGTTGGTGCCGACACTTTTTTCACGGGAAAGCTCGGACCCATCGACGTTGTTCACATCAAGATACATGGAGTCAGGCAGTCCGTTTCTACCAGTGACAGTGTCGTAGCGAAAGTTCGTAATGGGGGTATTTGCCCGTAACAGTACCTCAGTCTTGTTTGCTTTTTTGCGAACAACCATATCTTCCAGAACAGCAATGGCTTCAGCGGTCTTTTTCGGGAAGAGTTTGATGGAAAGGTTGTTGTTTACGGTATCAATTTTGTAACCGTGGCTTTCGGCCAAAGTAATTTCAAACCTGGTGATCTGGGGGGTCTGGTCAGCAAGCGTGCTGACTTTTAGAGTGGCAAAACCATTTGCAGGCAGGATATTGCCTGTATTGACGGACGGATCAATTTTCGCCTCCGCAATATCAAGGACAATTCGAGCGGGATTAAAGAGCTCATACATTGTGTATGCAGGTGTGCTGTCGCCTTCAAGAACCATGATCATGGCATTGTCCTGCTGTTCGGCCTTGATACTTTTGATTGTATAGCTGTCCGTTTTATTCGTTTCTGCCTGTACTGTCGCTGCCTGCGAAATAAACAGAGAACAGAAAATGGAGAAAATGGCCAAATGGTATATGGAGAGTCTCTTATACATTGTTTACTCTTCTCCCTCTTTCTTTAAAAGCATCACTACTTTACTTGTTAGTTTTTTTCCTGCTCTGGTAAAAGCAGTTTCTTCAATGACAACCTGATTCGTTTCTATGTCTGTGATAATACCACGCTTCCCTATCAGCATTCCCGGGCGAAGTATGTATCCCTTGCCTGTAAAGTCTTCAGCCATTGCAAACTCCTCGTCTCCCGTCATTATAATGGCAACCAGATTGAGCTGGCCTGGTTCAAACAGCTGCATTCCTGTCAAATGCTCTTCCACCGGAAGTACATCTTCCATCTTTGCTGTAGCGGCTTTCTCCGATATGAATGGTATGAAGGGGTCAGGGCGACCCTCTATCTTGTACCGGAAACTGTTTTCCTGGTTCATGGTGTTACCCGTCAGGGTAACGTTTCCCGCCTCCGGTGCAAGTGCAAAAGCAGATGGTTGACTTGTCAGCAGGAGCAGCAGAGCAGTTGTCAACACAATGCGCGGTCTATTTTTTGCTAAAGTCTTCATAGGTTGATTCGTTATTTCTTTTTGTTTACTGGTTTGCTGATCTTTTTATTGGTAAAGCGGTAGGTAACCAACTTGCAGCTGGAATTGAGCAGCATCTCATTACCTTCTTTTTTGGGACCACCCATGTCGATATTTGACACCGTCACAATCCGGTTCAGCTTGCTGATTTCGTCCAAAAAGACACCCATGTTATGATAGGGACCTCGAACCTTGATATCTATGGGGATCTCAGAGTAGAAATCTTTTGGTATGTCAGCGCCCGGTCTGAAGGTAAGGAAGTCCAGACCAGACTGGCGCCCCAGCGCCGAGATATTGGTAAGTAAACTTGGAATCTCTTTTTCCTTGGGCAGCAGAACAGCAGTTTTATTAAAGCGAGCTTCTGTTTCTTCAAGTTCTGCCAATAACTTATCATGATTTGCCGCTCTGGCTTTAGCACCTTTAAGTTCTTTTGCGAGGGACTCTTTTTGCTGAATCAGCAACGTGTGTTTGTCGTTCTGGGGTTGAAACCACACGAAATAAAACAGGACAACAGGGAGCAGGAAAAGTCCAGCTGCTATAACAATTTTTATTTTATTGTCAAGCGGGATATACTTTTCGTCTATGAAGGTCGCAAATGCGTTACTCTTTTTCATATACTGTGACGTCTTTGGTTTCTATTTTGCGGTTTCCTTTTCACTGGGGGGCATGGTTATGCATTTCAGTGAAAAAGATTTGAGGTTTCTTCCTGAGACCTGTTTCAATGATGCACTGGAGAGATTTACGTCACTTATGTAGTGCGATTCCTTCAGCGAATTCATAAACTGGGCAATGGATCTGTTGTCAAGGGCTGTCCCTGTTAACGATAAGCTTTGTCCCTCTTGTTTGAGTGATTCCAGCCACATTCTCTTCACATCAACCTTTCGGGCTACTTCGTCGAGGATGTGAACCGTGACTGACGAATTTTTCTTTAACGTTTTGATGACAGCAATTTTATTTTCCAAGCTGAGCTTTGTTTTTTCAAGACGGTCCATCTCCGCAAGGACCGGTGCATATTTCTGCTTTTCCTGAGTCAGTCTTGCGATGGACTCAGTAACAGAGCTCATTTTCGCATTTTGCAGAAATGCCACAGCTCCAAGAATAAGGAGGAGTATGCAGAACAGTGCAAAAAAGCTGAAAATCTGATTACGTGCTTTAGCCCGCTTCTTCAGCTGCCGTATGGGGAGTAGATTAATTCTGAGCATGA
>JANTGG010000142.1 GCA_024763035.1 Desulfocapsa sp.
TTTTATTTCTCCAGTTTCATGGGTATCACCACGTTCTTTCCCCAGAGTTTCAAATTCATCAAAAAAAAGGACACATTTCCTGGTAGACGCATATTCGAAGATTTTTCTTAATCTGACAGCGGTTTCTCCTAAATATGTCCCGACGACACTCTCATATCGAATTACCAACAAGGGAACCATCAAAGCATCAGCAATAGCTTCGGCAAGTGATGTCTTTCCATTCCCCGGAGGCCCTATGAGCAACAAACGATTTCGGGGTTCTAAATTGTACGAACGTAGTAAGTCAACTCGATGGTGTTCTTGAACGAGTCCCTGACAAATTTCCACTATCTCTTGTGGCAATATAAGATCAGCCAGCTTTCGATCCGGTGTAATTTCATGGAGTAAGTTGCCTATGCGCTGATCCGGCCTTGCGATACCATTGGATATGCGGCGATCAACTGGATCAGCATTGCTCAGTGTTGCTTGGAGTTTGTCGGCCAGCACCTTGTGTTTTTTGGATCGTTCTTCGGCAATAATCGCCTCAACAATTTTTCTGAATTTCACCTTATCATTGCGTATTCCGGATTGGACAAGACGAATTAACAGGTCAGCTCTGGCCATTACTCATCTCCCATTCTTGTTACTGCCTGGTCGTACCACATGAGGAGTTTGGGGTCTTCTTCGAGGATCTTGGGTGGTATTTTTTCGGCAATGGTGATGATGGTTTTGTAGTCTCTGGCCTGCCAGGCGTTTTTGAAACCGGCCCGGACTGCCTCGAGGCGGAAGCGGTCATTGCGTTTGAATTTTTTGACGGTTTTGTAGGATTCAAACTCTTTGAGCAGGTCGCGTTCCCTGAGTTTTTCAAGATCTCCGGCCTTGTTGGGATCAGGGACATACCAGCGGTCTGCCGCCTGACGGCGGAGTTCCTGGTTTCTGGTTTCAAGTTCAAGGTTTTCAGTTAGCTCTATTTCTTGTTTCTGGAATTCATCTTCAATTATTTTTCGCCATTGTGAACTGCAACGCAGCCATGAAACAATTTGCGCTGGTATTTTCCCCTTATCGTCATAGCAGAGGAAATTTTGTTTGAGCAGGGTGGAGAGTTCCAGGGGTTTTTCTATTTTTTTCCAGCCACTGATTTCCTGCATGAACTGAGGGTTAATATCAGAAAATGTTTGGGGTTTTGATTTTAAGAGCTGGCGCAGCCATTGGATGGCCGAGGCCTCGTCTGAGACAAAGAGTGATGCCTGAACCAGTTCCTTTACGGTCATTTTTTTTCGATCATATTCTGCCACCTGTTCCGGCAGAAAAATCATGCCATCCCGTTCTGCAAATCGTTGGGTAAGGCCGATTTGGAATTCCTGACTGGAAAGGAGAACGGGGTAGCCTTTACGGACATAATAGGCCACCATCTGATCAAAGAGAATACGGGGATCACGTTCCGGGATTGCAACAAGCTGGTTGCCCTGGCGTTTGGTGATGGGGAGATACTTCAGATGGGTGCGGGTAAAGTCCCAGACGCCTTCTTCGCTGGAGGCTTCGGAAAGGAAGCGTTCTTCGAAGCCTCCGTTTGGTTTGTAGGCTGAAATTACAAGGTCTTGTTTGACTGCAGTTGGAGTTGTATATGCCTTAAAACTTCCTTGTTTCTTGTCTAAAGCAGACACGTTTGCCACAACAAATCCAGCTTCAGTTAAGGAAGTTTGAATATTATTCCACACACTTGCCTTTGTGTTAGAGAATTCAACAGTCATCCATCTGCCTGGTTTAAGCATTCGGTAGGCTTCGCTGAAACAGTCCGTCATTAATTGGCGATACTCTAATGGTCCTTTTTCCTGGACACTGTTTTCAATAGCTTCTTGCGTGTTATTAGTTGAGATTTTTAGCCAAGGTTCCCACAGAGTGTTTAATTCTGAATAATTTATATTTGACCCAAAAGGTGGATCCACAAAAATGTAATCGAGAGTATTGTTATTGGTAAATGTCGCTGCGGTTGAACTTTTGTTTTCGATTAAGAATTGTTGTTTGGATGCGTTAAAATGATATTTTAGCACTCTAATGCGAGAGGAGAAGCTTTTGAATACAGACACTTCAGGGTTTGTGCTTGAAATATATAATGTACCCTTAGTGCCCGCATTTACAAACCCTCCGCCACCATGAAAATAGTAAGAGAAAGCAATACTCGCCATTTTCGACAGAACTCGCTGGCTAGCTGTAAACAAAAAAGGGAAACGAGGGCCAGCAGGAAATAATTTTTCCCAACAAGCAGACAGAACCCATAAATTACGTTTCGTATAAAAATGATGAACATGAGTAATGCCAGCAGGGTCATTCCGACGAGTCTCCTTACCTTCCATCATTCGATCTGTTGGGTACCAATAAGGAATATCACTGGTTTCAATTTTATCTATTAATGCTAAATCAAATTTATCTGGCGTTTTCTCAAAACGCCCTTTGAACCCTGCAATTGAATAATTTATCAAAACAGGAATCTGCTTAGCCTGTTTTATAGTATCTTTGAGGGCAGAATCATATTTTGTCATCCAGGCTCGCTCCATACTTCGTTTGTAAAGCTCAGCCTGGCAATGGGGACAGGGAAATTTGTTCAGTACCTTTTGGACTTGCTTGTCCACTGCCGCGTCCCAAAAAACAACCTCTCCAGCACATTCAGGACAGATAAAAACATCAGACCAAACGGTATAATTTATTTTGCCGACACGACCGGACTTATCCCTGGTCTCATACATCCAACCACATTCTTTTTCAACTTCGGCCAGAATACGTTTTGCCTCCGCCTCAAATTCAGCCACATTAACCGGTGTATTGTAATTGTAGGCAATAAAAGTAGCTGCAGGGGACAAGTCATTAAGAACAGCCTTTCGTAGCCCAAGTTTAGAAAATTTCACCCACCGCGTCTTGCCTTCTTCATCAGTCTCCTGCTGGAGGATTGTGCCATCCTGCTTGACCTGATAGCCAAGCGATTCAACCACGGCCCGATCTCCACACATCTGGGCGGCAACCCCGGTCATGCCGGTTCCGCAAAACCCATCGAAAACTATGTCTCCCGGTTCTGTATAGTGCAGGATATAACGCATAATTGCTTTGTGTGGGACTTTGGTATGATAAGAGTGGGCATTATAGATGGGATCGTTCTTACCTTCCTTTACATCAGCGGCAAAAGGCTCCCTGTGGTATGGTTTCTGGTTCTCGGTTTCTGGTTTCTGGTTCTCCCATTCTTCAATAAAATTCTTGATCCAGGGATTCGGGCAGGCGGTATAATAAGGCGGGTCAGACAGGGCAAGGATATCCTCATCCTCGCCGATGGGAAAACCCTCAATGGCCCGGAATACAGGATCCTGTAATTTCTTGCGCAATTCTTCGCTGAAATATTCCCGTCGGGCTTTATCGTTCTCAAATTCCATCCCAAGGCAGGTTACCGGGCCGGAGAGGAGAGCAGAAGATGGATCTTTAAATAGTTTTTGTGGTTTTGGGTTCATTTAGTGCTCTCCAGTAATTCCTTGCCCTTATCAGTAGTGCGGTATTTTTGCTTACTGCTGCGAGGTTTGTCGGGAATGGTCATTTTAATAAGGCCGCTCTCCAACAACTCATTAAGAACTTGGTGCCTGAACTTGGTTCGATCCGATCTGCCTGTAATCGCAATCAGCTCCAGTAATGGGCTGTCTTGCAGGCACTTACGCATGATTTCAACTTGGTGCCGACTTAGTGACAACTTGGTGCCAACTTCGGGGGTAGCCTGCAGCTGGTCTGTCACTGAATTAATGCCTGTTTCCCCTGGAACCCCGGGAACGTTTGCTTGATTCTCATTAAATTCAGGCACATTAATAATCATTCGGAAAACATCCCCCTCAATCAATTGCGGGTCTGCCTCACCATACTTTTTTCCGTACAGCATCATTTTGCGCATTCCGGATCCAAGCTCATCGGCCCGGTCGATTTCTCGAAAAAATGCGCCAAGGGTTGGATTCTTTGGAAAGGGGGCAAAGGCCAGGATTTGGTTCATAGTTCTTGGTTCATAGTTCTTAGTTTATAGTTCCTGGTTGTTTTACGGTTCCCGGTTGGATTTCGGTAGTTTTGCCAGCTCACTTGAATTTACATCCTTTGTGCTCTGATTTCTGCAAATAACGCATAAAGCCGCCGATCAGTTTCCCTGTTGATTGTGCCAGGTTAAGTAATTGTTGAAATTGTTCTTTTGTTATGTAGCCAACATCCATGGCAACATAGAGCTGGGCTTGTACCTCTGAAGCTGACGCTCCAGCCATTGAAAGAAATTGAACGAATTCTTTATTTCCTCCACGCCCAAACCCTTCAGCAATGTTGGACATGATGGATACCGAAGCCCGGCGTATTTGGTCTTTAAGGCCAAAATCCTGAGCAAATTCCCCTTGGTTTGAAATACGATATATCTCTTTTGTCAGCTTACGGGCCTTTTGCCATGCCTTAATATCCTCAAATCTTTCTATACTTGCCATACAGTCTCTCAACCAAAACCATGAACCAAAAACCATGAACCAAAAACCATGAACCAAAAACCAGAAACTAAGAACCAAAAACTATGAACCAAAAACCACCCTAACTTTAGCCTGATCCTTGCCGCGGGTTTGCTTGTCAATATAATCAACGAATCTTTTTTTCAGTTCATCCGGGGTGGCTGGTCCGCCGCCACCTGCAATGTTCTTTTGCAGGTCATCAAATTTTATGGAGACTTTGACAAGGCCGGAGAGTACCTCCTGCAGGGCATTGACAAAATCAATGCTTAAGGGGTCGGGGAGGGCTTTACTTTTTATAAAACCTTCCAATGTCTCTCGCTCTTCAGCCTTCAGTAGATTCATATTGGCCTGGGTAATGGGATCTTCCAGGTTCTCCAGGATCGTTTTTGTCCAGTTTTCAAGCAGAGTATCCAGCTTTTCATCCATCTGCTCAATCATTTGGGAGCCTGCCGCAATTGTTGCAGAAGGTTCCATTGCAGGACGAAAACCGCAATGGGGGCAAAGAGGAGAATTCTCCAGATCTTGTTTAGTCAGTGAAAAACAGCTCTGCAACCCAGCCAGCTGGTTTTGAAAATCCGTGAGCTGTTGCTTGGGCATGATTTTTACGGTGGCAAGTTTTTGCAGAGTGGTGAGCCTTGCGTCATTAAGAAGTGCGGCCTTGCGTTTATCGTCATTGATTCCAAGTCTGGCTTTGCTATGCAGGCCAAGATAAATTTCAATATATTCTTTTTTCAGTTTCTGCAATTTAGTTCTCAGTTCATGGTTTCTGGTTCCTGGTTTCTGACCGGAGGCACTTAAACCAGGAACCAGAAACGATGAACCAAGAACCGTTTTTCTAACGGTTATCATTCGGTCAATCCAGGCATGGTCTGACGGCAAGTTTGCCTCGGCCATGGATAACCAGGAAGCAGTGCTGCCATGCTCGGTGGCAAAGTTTCGAATTTTGTTCAGGCTGTCAAGTGTTTGAATGGCAGGTTCATAGCTTCGCACTTCGTCTGCGGAGTATCTGAAGTTTTTTAATTTCCCCGGGGTGGAATAGGCCTGGAGAGATTCAAAGAAGGTTTTCGCCTTTTCGAGTTCTTCCCGGTGACCGGCAAGGTTAGAAGCTGCCAGGAGATCGACTCCCCAGAAAGAAATGCCCTCGCGTAATACCTGCCCGGCCATGACAAGACGTTTGATAATTTTTAAAATACGATCCTGCATGTCCTGAACCGGATCATCACTTGACTGGGTAACAAGCTGGGCCTTGCCGGGGGGGATCCCAAGAAGTTCAAACAAGGCCTTCAAGGAGGGAAGATTCCAATCCTTTGGTTGTTCCAGATGTTTAAAATGGATCAACTCATCAGTGGAAGAAGAAGCCAACTGTTGCAGGTTGGTCGCATCAAATTTTTTGCCGACAATGGCCAGGACAATATCACCGGAATACACCAGAGCAGCCAGCAGCACCACCGCCCACTCAGGTTCAAGGCGGAAGGAACCTGGAGCCATGTACTCAAGACCGTGATCGTCCTGAAAGACTTCACTCCGCCCCACAACCTGGCCATGACCTTTTTGTTTTACCAGATCGAGAAGGAAGCCTGCGTATTTCGATTTGTAAGGGTCAATTTTTTCCCCATCGAGTAATTCCAAAGCATCAAGGACAGCTGCAGCTTGTTTGGTTCGGTTCTGACCACCAATGGCCCGTAAGGCATCAAAGGCTGCCTGTTCCCGATTTTGCCCGGTAACCAGGACGGAAAAGTACGG
>JANTGG010000143.1 GCA_024763035.1 Desulfocapsa sp.
AGCTGCCTATGTCACCTGGCAGATCATCAACATCCTTATAACCGGTTACCTTGCAAAACATGCATCTCAGGCCACTGAAACGGATGCTGTCACAGACAATGAATGGGGAGATGCTCCCTTGCTTGATCGCACACAGACACTGCTACCGTTGATGCGAAAAACTGTTGGAATGATACTGTTTATTCTGATTGCATTACTCACTCTCTCAGCCGTGGGGGTCAACATCGCACCCCTTCTTGCAGGTGCAGGAATAGCTGGTATTGCTTTGGGATTTGGCGCTCAGAAACTTGTCAGTGATGTCCTTTCCGGATTCTTCTGCCTGGTGGATGATGCCTTTCGTGTGGGCGAATATATAGAGGCCGGAACCATTGTCGGCTCAGTTGAGCGCATCACTCTGCGTAATGTGATGCTGCGCCACCACCGCGGTATGCTGCAGATTATTCCCTATAGTGACCTTGGTGCCATCACCAACTATATGCGTGGAGGAATTGTGGTCAAATTTGACCTCCAGTTTTCTTATGACACAGATGTTGATCAAATCCGGAAAGTCATAAAAAAAGTTGGCCGTAGCATGCTCGATGACCCTGAATTCGGAAAAAACTTTATCAAGCAGGTGAAGTCCCAGGGGATCCGTGAAGTGGGGGATTCAGTGCTTACAATTCGAGTTAAATTTACAGCCAAACCTGGTACTCACTTTGTTATCAGGCGGGAAGCATATCGCAGAATCACTGAAGCCCTCGCCGAAAAGGGTATCCACTATGCTCACCGCAAAGTCATAGTCGAGGTCCCTGGTGCAAGTAATACCAAGGAACAGCAGCACCGTGATACTGAAATTGCAAGAGCCGGGGCAGCGGCACACCTGGCTGCTGAAGAGGGTAAGGCCTCAAACAAGATGATGGAACTTGAGGCAGATGAAACCTTATAAAGGATTTTTCAAAAACAAGGAGTTAACAATGAAAAACCAAATGACCGTTTTATTTTCTGCAATATTCATTTTTCTTCACATGGTCGCACAAGCCAACAGTGAAGAGTTGCCTGCCCCCGAAGGAGATTCCTTTTGGAAGTATATTTCCAGGATTTCACCATATACACAATGGTCTCACTGGTCGGACCACGAGGGGCTACAGAAAGGCCGTGCCCCCCACGGCAAAAGGCACAGAGTGTTTGTGAATGAAAAGGCACTCGCCTCAAGCAAACCTCCACTCCAGTATGGCTCTATCCAAGTCAAGGAAAGTTATGATAAAGCTGGAGAAGTTAAAGTCATCACTGTCATGTACAAGGCGAAAGACTACAACCCCGATCACGGTGACTGGTTCTGGGCAAGATACAGCCCTTCCGGGGAAACGCTGAAAGCCGGTAAACTTATGGGATGCATAGGATGTCACGCGACTCGGGGTACCAATGATTATGTACTTGTCCATAAGTTTGAATAACCACTTATCCAGGTAGAAGTTGTTACCTATGTTACATATTCACCCTGTCTTACAACTCATCGTATTCTTTTGTACTCTGTATGTTCTGTACCTTGGAATTCAGAGGTTCAGGATGCTGCATCTGCAGCAAAAAAGCCGTTTTCAGTGGAAACGTCATGTCCGGCTGGGAACATTAGCTATGCTGGGTCTCATCCTGGCCACACTTCTGGGCATCATTATGACAAAAATAACCTGGCATACCAACTTCATTACCGGCAACCACGCCGGACGGGTGTTCATTATTCTGCCCCTAACGCTGTTTGCTCTAGCAAGCGGTTGGTATATGCACCTGAAAAAAATGAAACGAAGACTACTTCCCCTCATTCACGGATGTTGCAATCTGATGCTCACCATACTGATGCTGATGCAGATTATTAATGGTTGGCGGATCTATAGTTCCTTTGTCCTTGGTATTGGCTAAGGGTGGTAACGGCCGCAGATGGCAAGAAGGCTTTATAGGGATCCTGCAGCAGTGGATAATCCGTTCCAATCCTGTTTTAACGATATTAGATGATGTACTTGAAAAAACTGAGTATGATTGTGACGGTTATGCGTATTCAAAACAGCAGGAAAGAAAAGTTGGTTAAAGAGAGAGGGAGCAATCCACAACAAACGGTACACTTTGCCACTGAGGCAGTTTTTTACGATGGAACAGATACGCTCTACTACCATATCCGGAAATAAACTTCTTGTTGGCTCTTTTGTCATTGTTGTAGTGAGCGCATGCATTTTTTCAGCCATGGGATATTACTATCTCAATTACCGAAACATGCTTATGCAGCGCGCTGTTGCTAAAAGCAGCAAAATGTCCCTGTGGGTGGTTGCTCATAACCTGGAAAAAGAGATTATCTCACGGGAAAACAGGATGCTTTTGGAGTTCATGTCTCTTGGTACTAAAAAATACGAGTTAGACAGCCTCCATAGATTGCAGAAAGACAACCCCATTGTAGAAAAACTGTTTTTTTATCACCCGGAAGGCTCATTGGCTGGAATCGGCGATAGAAAGCCTGGTCTTGAAGAATGGCTCAGCCAAAAAGTGAAACTGGTCATTGAACAAACCGAGCCACCCCCCCTTGCTCTGCAGCACTACGCTGGTGTGTTTGATGGAAAACCTGTGCAGGCCGGTTATCTCCGTCTTTCGGAAACGCGTTCTCACAGCAACGCAAAATATCTCCTTTTTATTGTTAATATTGATTTTGTACGCAGCGCTCTCTTACCGGAACAGCTTGCACCAACTGCAACTCCCCTGTTGGAAATCTCAATTCGAGATCAAACCTCCCGGCAGTCAGGAGCAGACAACAAAGAAGGTGCAGAGGCCCTGAAAGTCGAAGCCCACTTTACCGACATTCTTCCTTTCTGGTCGGTTACGGCAAACCTTGAGACAACGGGTATGAATAAGCGGGCCAGGATGGAGTTGATTATATACTCAGCTATCATTATTCTGGTTTTCTTCCTCATTGTTCTTTCAGTCTATTTTATCTGGGGACAGATGCAACAGGAGAGAAGGCTCTCCATAGTCAAGTCCCAGATGATATCCCATGTCTCCCACGAGTTGAAGACTCCTTTGGCTCTTGTTAGAATGTTCACGGAAACATTGATGTTAGGACGTGTGAAAGGGCCGAAAAAAATCCACAATTACTACAGGATCATTCTCAGCGAGTGCGATCGCCTGCACTTGTTGATCAACAACACCCTGGACTTTTCCAGTATTGAAAAAGGGATGAAAGAGTATAACTTCAACGTCGGTAATCTTCCTGAAGCCGTCCATGATATGATTACCTCTTATAACTACTATCTTGAACAGCACGGTTTCTCCTTTCAGACCGATATTGATCCTGCTATTCCCCCCTTTCCCTTTGATAAAGTTGCAATGGCTCAAATAATCGGCAACCTTCTTGACAATGCGATGAAATTCAGCCCTGGAACCAAAGACATCAGACTAAAACTGATGCAAACGAATGATACTGTTCTACTCGAGGTTTCTGACCATGGCATCGGCATGAAGAAGAGCGATGTGGATACGATATTTAAGCCGTATCACCGTCTCTCCCATCGTTTTAGAGGGTCAGGCATCGGACTTTCACTGGTCAGCCATGCGGTTGAAGCTCATCGCGGTACAATTCATGTAGAAAGCTATGAGGGAAAGGGAACAGTTTTTTCCATCTCTTTTCCTCTGACAACGAGGGAAGGCAATGCATAAAGGAAAAAAAATACTCATAATCGAAGATGATCTTCACATGCGTGTCGGGATACAAGACAATCTCGAGTTTGAAGGCTACCAGGTCATATGTGCTGAAAACGGTGAAGAAGGGCTGGAGCTCTTTTTTCAGGAGCGGCCGGATCTTATTATTTTAGACGTTATGTTGCCGAACATGGACGGTACCGATGTGTGCAGAAAACTCCGGAATGAAAAAAATCATATTCCTATCATCATGCTCTCTGTAAGAGGGAGTGAGATAGATAAGGTTCTGGGCCTTGAGACCGGGGCAGACGATTACATGACCAAACCATTCAGCATCAAAGAGCTCCTGGCACGCATCAAGGCAGTGCTGCGCCGCTTTGAAATAAAAGAGCCGGAGCAGCTGTACCGCTTTGGTGATGTGGAAATCGACTTTCTTCACCATGAAGTGAAAAAAAATGGAGAGATTATTGAATTTACGGCAAAGGAACTGGACTTGTTGAAGTGCTTTGTTAAGAATAGAAGCGTACCCCTCACAAGGGAAATCCTGCTGGACAAGGTATGGGAGCTGGATAGTGACATCACCACAAGAACAGTGGACAACCATGTGATGAAACTTCGAAAAAAACTGGAGGAGGTTCCGGACACACCCCGTTTTTTTATCACCATATATGGGGTGGGGTATAAATTTACAGGGTAGATGGTAACATGAAAAAATACTGCATCTCAACAAGAAAACGTGGTCTGTCCCCTATTTACTCGTCCCCTATTTACTCCTGAGCAAATACTACTTGCTGTGGAGGAAAAGCTTGGTCTATCCAGTGCGCAACTGCAACAGATTCGTCCTGTCATTGAAGAGCAAAGCCAGGCCCTTCATCAAACCATAGAGGAACTGAGAGAGCGGGGTTTTCTCAATCTGGAATCACTTCCTGAAAAGTTTAGCGTCATTGCTGAGCGTGCCAAGAAACAGCTTGCAACTCACCTCACTGCTGAGCAACTTGCTGCCCTTGAAACGGTGTCTCAACAGATTCAGCAAACATCCAAAGAAGAGATCATGGATGCTCTTGCTGCCCACCTGGCACATGTACTGGAAATCGAAAAAGAGCAGCTTGCATCGGTACTATTAATCCTCAGGGACGAAATCGAGCAGCGCCACCAACTCCTGGCTTGCCTCATTCATGAACCTGAACGGTCCGCTTCCGTTGTTATTGAAGAACTGAAAGTGATTCAAACCATTAAAATGATCCTGTAAAACTGCTTTCAAGTTGCTTCAAGTATCCTTTCGATTTGATTTAAACAGTTTACTTGCTGCTGGTGATTTGATTCTAGTGAGAATGCTACCATCTGGGAAATATGTTCACGCATATCTGCTGGTTTGCAAATGGTTGGCATGTATGTTGCCACATAAAGTGGATTGTCTGTAATTTGTTTCAGCATTGTTAGGAGAAAAGTGAGGAAGAACGTTTATAAAATTGTAGTTAGTTGTGATTTGAGTTTTGATATTTTTGTGTCAACTCCATTTATTTTTATGTTGCGCCCTCAGAGTGGTGTTCACCAATGGGTGTGCTGGGATCGGTACGAGTTAGATCCAGTCGTTGATATGGTTGAATTCACAGATGATTATGGCAATCTTTGCCAGAGGCTACTGGCGCCTGAAGGTAAGTTCTCTTTATCCGTTGGAGCGGAATTGATTGTCCCCGGTTCAGTTGATAGGGAGCCTGGTGCACCATTTGTGGAAATCCAGAATTTACCCAATGAGGTGCTGAAATATCTTCTGCCGAGCAGGTATTGTGATTCTGAATATTTTACCCATATGGCTGGGGAAATAACAGGGGGACAGTCATTGGGATATGAACAGGCTGCAGCAATTGAAAGCTGGATTCGGGATTCTGTTCGTTATGAGTTTTGTGGCAACGATGATCCGGTTTCAGCCAGTGAAGTGAACACCCGGAAATCGGGTGTTTGTCGTGACCTGGCTCATCTTGGAATCGCACTTTGTCGGGCACTCTGTATTCCAGCCCGAATGGTTGTTGGTTACCTCCATGGTCTTGTGCCAATGGATCTGCATGCCTGGTATGAAGTGTATGTTGGGGACCGCTGGTACACCTTTGACCCTAGTCAGAAGAAACCTTCTGGAGGTTATGTTGTGCTAGGGTATGGAAGAGATGCTGCTGATGTGGCTGTGTATAACCAATTCGGTCCAGCAGTCTATCCGATTGAAAAGCGTGTATCTGTCACTGCTAAGTCAGAGACAGAGCCATATGAAAGGATGTGAAAATTGTTGGCTTGGCTTTCCTGAGTGACATATGAGTTTTGACGGTAAACGCAGCGAAGCTTTTTTGTCACTGGAGCACAAAAATGTGTAATGGAATACGGAAAAGTTACGAATATGTAAATCTGCATAAAGGTGAAGTGTATGGAAACATTTTCAACGTATGATCCTGAAGGTTTTTTTGATGAGCTGATTGATGAGACTCGGAGTCCTCGGCCTGGGGTGCAGCTTTTGGTTGATAAGATCCTCTCTTTGAAAGATGGTGATCTGCAATTGAGACAAAAAGA
>JANTGG010000144.1 GCA_024763035.1 Desulfocapsa sp.
GGAACTGACCTGCGGGTGTGCTATGAACTCAGTACCCGACGAGGGAAATAGTGGCAGAAGGTGTCACTGGGAATTCCCGTAAGTAAGGAGTTCTGAAATTCTTTTCAAAAAAACACGAAAACAATTTATAAGGTAATAATCGTTTTGGGGTTTACTACTTCCGTATTGTCTTTCCAGTAGAAATTCGTGCTATACTCAACAAGAAGGATTCCAGACGGAGGTGTCAACATGACAACAAGAAACAAGAGCCACACACAAAAGAATTTCGCATGGAAACCGTGAAACTGGTTATCGACGGCGGGCAACCCGCCTGTTATCCTGATGCAATATGATCCATTTCACCATAGTACAAAGGTTCTTGAGGATTATCGTTTCCCGGCAATTCAGCAATTTCATTATTCTGATTTCTTTCATTCATATCTGCCATGGCTCTTCTAAATATTCAATCCGCAATCAAACAGGTGCAGCAGATTGTTCGTAAACTCGAACCGCCGCAGGGTGTGGAGATTCTGACCTATAAACGCAACCGTGGAATCACCATCATCAAGATCGATGATGAGAATCTGTCGGTGCAGGAGCGGGGCTACCAGGACAACAGTTTTCAGGTGAGTACACGGGAACTTGCCAGGCTGCTCAAAACCATCGCCAAGAGGGAATTCCCACGCAGTCGCAAGGTACGGGTTTACCCGCTGGACAGTCCATACTGTCTCGGTATCAAACGAAAACAGATCTGACACCATGGAGTTACGGGAAGAAGAGAAGCCATGATCAGTTATGGAAAAATCACCCGGGAATGGGACAGGCTCTTCGAGCAACTGCCTCTGCCATACGTTTAAAGGATATAGTGAGAAATACGAGTGAGACCTCCCCTCTGCCGGGAGGACATGGGGGGGCAGCACTATCTGACTTCCAGCTCCCCCGCATCATTACCGCCCGCACACACCATAATTTTTTTTGCGCAACACACCTATCTCCCTTAACTTACAAACATTCTACTACACAGTAGACCAATTACGATATTTTAAAAAGTAATCGATTCTTATTGTATCTCTGAATTTTTGCTGATACAATTATTGGAATCCAGCCGGAAATATTCAGCTGGATTCAACTATGTTTTTGTAAACAGTCCCCTTTTTGGGCAAAAATGCAAATCAATTTGAAGCTAAATTTTAACCGGGAGAAAGGTATGAAGCATACGGCACTTTTTCGTTTTCTGTCAATGCTGACAGTTTTATTTTATGTAGTCCCTCTGGCCCATGCCGGTCAGGTCATTACCCAGACGGAACGCTCCTGGGCCAAAGACGCGATGAAGCATGAAGCATCCCTTGGGGTCGTATCCAGCCCCAACTCCATTGCAGTACTCTATTTTAACAATAAATCAGGTCTGGAGAAACTGGATCCTCTGCAGAAGGGTATGGCTGTAATGCTGATTACAGACCTTGCCAAAATAGAGCAGTTCCAGGTGGTTGAGAGAATCTGGCTGCAGGCACTTCTGGACGAGATGGATCTCGGCACATCAGGGCTTATGGATGTAAAAACCATCCCCACCGTCGGCAACCTGCTCGGTGCCTATTATGTGGTCAATGGAAACATCCAGGGGCACACCACTCAGAATTTTGAAATTGACTCATCCATTCTCGACATCCCCCTGCAGACAGTAACCCAGCAAGCTGCCGCAAGAGGTGGTCTTGAAAAACTTTTCAAACTGGAAAAAACAGTCCTCTTCAATATTGTCGATCAGATGAACGTCACCCTGTCACCCGAGAAACGCACCGAACTGGAGCAGCCATTGTCCGCCAGTACTGCTGCCCTGCTCGCCCTGTTCATCGGTATCGATCTTTCCGATAAAAAACAGTATGCCGAAGCCGCACAGATGTATAAGCAGGCATTAATCGAAGACCCGAACATGCAGATTGCCAAGAGTGCCCTGCAGGAACTTGAAGGAATGGGACTGGTATCAGTTGAAGACGCAGTGCCTCTCGAAAAGGCTGCTGCAGAGACTGCTGCCGTCGAAGAGGGTGGCTCATCCACCGGTATTATTGTTGGTGTCGGTCTTGCCCTTGCTGCCGGTGTCGGTGCTGCCGTTGCCCTTGGATCCAGCAGCAGTGACAGTAATGACTCCCCCGCCCTTTCCACAACGACACCGATCAATGACACCACTGCCCTGACGGTTTCCGCATCCCGGCCATCCGGAGATACCGTTCCGTGCTCAAAAGGGTCTATCTCCTTTATTTTCTCCAAAACAATGAATACCAGCACCGGACAGGCAGTCATCTCACCGACAAACTTTGCCAGCGGTAGTTGGAGTGGTCAGCAATATCTTGTTACATGGTCTAAAACTACCGGTGAATGTATCCCGGGATATTCTCCAGAAAGCCTGTCCATAACCATGGGCAACAGCTTCCAGGATACCACAGGAGCCTCACTCTCTCCTGCCACCTTCACCTACACGGTTGAATAAACCTTTCTCTCCCCGGCAGGTTTCCACCGTTCTGGATGGAACCTGCCGGGTTTTTCCGTATCTTCCCCACACTCAACACTGAAGTCAACGGCTTTACAGCAGTTTCAAGGCTGCAGACTCAGCAGCAGAAAGCAGAGACGAAGCATCACTTGCGGAACTGGTCTCTTCGATGCTGCGAATCACAGCACCTGTTTCCACCTCAACCAGTCGTAAATCAATACGAATCTGTTCCCCGATCTGCTGATAAGCACCAAAAACCATAAGCTGAGCACCGAGTAACTGCCCCACTCTCAGTTGACTGGACTGGTCTATAAGATCAGAGCTGCCAAGGGACAACTCCTCCAGGGCAAGCAGCAGTTTCTGCCGTTCAACAATGACATATCCACCCTGGTCCTTAAGTGTTTCCGCAACCTTTGCCGTCAGGAACTCCTGCAGATCATCCAGAATCAGATTGTCCTCAACACTGAAATTCTCCAGATCCCATACAGCAACAATGGCGCCGCTGCCATAGACTTTTGGAGTATACCCGGACGAAGATGTTCCCGCGCATCCAGACAACAGAAAGGATAAAAACAACAGAACGGACAATAGCCATACTACTTTCTTCATCTTCAGCTCCCGCCGCCTGCTGTCACAGTCATCTTTTCAAGCACCTTGTCATCCTGCTGCAGGGGACGGGTGGTATCGAGGATACTGACAACACTCATATCCTCGTCCACCTGCACCACTTCGAGCCTGGCAACGGTATTGGGCAGCCCTTTAAGTTCTTTTCCCTTGTATTTAATAACCTTCCCGTCTTCAACGGCTTCAAAACTTGTGCCCATAACCACACCCTGTTTCGCCCCGATATTGAGGATAGCCTGGTCGCCGGTAACCTGAACAATATACCCATGCAGGGGATACTTCTGAATCACCGTCCGTAAAATTTCCTGGGTTATTTTCTCGGTCTCTTCATCAATGTTCAGAGCACCGGCTGTAAGTTTTCTGTTTACAACTTTGGGAATGGCAGTGGTTTCTGTATCAATCAGACGCAGACTGAGCAGTGTCTGATCAGGAAGGTTCAACAATGCTCCTGTGCTGACAATTTTGGCCGCAAGGATTCGTCCAAGCTTCAGGGCAGTTTCCGGGTCTGCCAGTTCGGAAGAGCCAAGATTCAACTCTTCGAGCAAACGATCCATCAGCACCCGCTCAACAACCTTCACCCTGCCGGACTGATTCAACTGCTCAGCGAGCTGGGTGGTCAGCACCATGGACATACCGTCCCGGGCATTCAGTCCCCCCTTCTCCTGAAAATCGACAAAAGAAAGGATCATGGGACGTGACGTCCAGGTATCTTTTTCCCCAAACGACGGGAATATGCTGTCCTGGGAGCGGAAACGCTCAGCCAGTTCTTTCACCAGTTTGTCAATCCGCTCCTTTTCTGCAATATTTTTCTGCAGATTCATCATATCCCTGGTCTTTCTCGCCAGGACTTCGGCAAACTGGTCGTTGCTGTTGATTGACATGGCCTGCTCAAACATCTCCATGGCCTTATCCAGCTGTCCTTCTTTCTGATAGGTGACGCCTTTATTGGACATGGCAACCAGGTTGTATGGATCAAGTTCCACGGTCTGGTCGTAATTGATACGTGCTTGATCAAAATTATCCACACTGGCATAGAGTCTGCCCAGCTGATTGTGGGCTTCAGCCTTCTGGCTGCTGCTGCCCTCGGGTTTACTCACCGCCGCCTTGTATTCTGCCAGAGCTTCGTCCTCTTTCCCCTGGGCATACAGAATGTCACCTTTCACCACATT
This sequence comes from Desulfocapsa sp., assembly GCA_024763035.1. Classification (GTDB taxonomy): domain Bacteria; phylum Desulfobacterota; class Desulfobulbia; order Desulfobulbales; family Desulfocapsaceae; genus Desulfocapsa. The sequence continues at coordinate 4,255 of JANTGG010000144.1, forward strand.
TACAGCACCACGCTCAGGTGCTTTTTGTTCCACCTCGGCAGCAATGGCCAATGCCTTTTTGACTTTTCCCTTCTGCGCATAGATTTTGACCAGCCCCTCCTTCCCGAGAATTTCGGCATCGCCCTCCTCTGCTGCCAGGTCTTTGAAGATATCCTCAGCCTTGTCCACCTCATCCATTTTCAAGGCCGCATAGCCATACACGGTCTTTGCCTCAATGGCATCACTGTTGTTCGTCTGTACTTCAAGGCTGATTCCCTGGGCAAACATGGGTTCATTTCGCTGCAGCTCCCGCTCCGCCAGGGTGACGAGCATCTTTTCTGTGCTTTTCCCGCCGCCCTGAAAGGTATCAATAATCTTTCGTCCGGGACCGAGGATATACACGGTCGGCAGTACATATTCCGCCTGATAGGTTGCACTGACGCCCTTTTGATCCTGCATCACGGGAAAGGAGGCGTTGTGATCCACGATAAAATCAGAGACACTGCTCTTACTCGAAGTGGTAATCCCCCACACCAGCAAATCTGTGCCCTCGAACTTTCGCAGCATTTTATTCAGTGTCAACAACCCTTCCTGGCTTGCAGACGAACCGGTATCGAAGAAATAGAGAACAATCAATGAGTTGTCCTTCATTGCCGCAAGCTGATACGGGCGTCCATACACATCTTCCAGGGTAAAATCCGGTGCAATATCACCTTTCTTAAACTGGGCACAGCAAATCTGCGGCAGCATGAATATGAACAGCAGAATCAGAGAGAGTAAGAGTTTGACTTGATGACGCATATATTCCTCCATGGTAAATATGTATATGAGTTACTATTCTGCCGGCAGGGGAATGGACAGTGGAACCGTCCCTCCCTTGCTAAGATTCAGTTGAGCCTGCCAGTCAAGATGTCCCTTCAGTTCCAGTTTCACTTCATGTTTCATTGCCGGTACCAACAACTCAATGGGAGTTACCCCTCGATAATCACCGTCTATGTAGAGACTGGCACCGGCTGGAGTGCTGTCCATAGTCAACACAGCCATTTTACCGGTCTGCTTTCTTTCCTGCTTCGTCTCCACACGAGATGGTACCACCGCATCAGGCTTCACTGCTTTCGTTTTTTCTGTCACTTTATCTTCGACCACTTCGGCTTTCGGCTTTTCATCACTGCCGAAGAGATCGTCAAACGCTGATGAAGAAGATGAGCCGACCTCCTCCGCCGGGGGTGCAGGCACATCTCCCCTGTCTTCCTTAAACAGCTCATCGAAAGAATCTGCACCCTGCTGCGGCAATACATCCTCTTTTACAGGTTGCCGGGATTCTGCAGTTTCCGTAACAGGCACGAAAGGCTCCGCCTTTTCCCCTGGGAGCTCTGTAACCTTCCCATTCTGAGCAAACGGTACAGCATCAGGTTCCGCAACAGCCGCGACAGGAATCCGGGAATCTTCAACCGGGGCACTTTCTTCCTGCACATGCTCTTTATGCACGACAATGTTTCTATCCTGCTGCTGATCTTTTTCAAAACTGCCAAAGTAAAGAGCAGCGGCAACACCGGCACCGCAGAGGAGCAGACCTGCTGCCAGCAGCCCCCCCTTGCGGGATTTACGGGGCGGAAGTGGTTCCTCCGGCAGTTCCTGAATCACTGTTTCCGTGAAAGAATTATCCGCCTGGACCTCGAGGCAATTTGCAAGAAGTACTGCCAGTTCCTGCCCGCTGGCAAAACGATCTTCCGGCTTTTTACTCATGCTTTTTAAAATAATATTGGATAAAGCAGACGGCACATCCGGGTTCAACTGATCCGGCGGAACCGGATCATCCTGGGTGATGGCACGAAAGACCGCCGCCAGATTTTCCCCCTGAAACGGA
>JANTGG010000145.1 GCA_024763035.1 Desulfocapsa sp.
GTAAAAGGAGGCCGTGAGGCCATAGAGCAGGCATGCCGCTACCGTGAACTGCAGCGGATGCCGGGAGCTTCAAATCCACTTGAAGTGGCGCAGATTGTCGAGCAGCTCGGTTCCCTTGTGGACAGAATTATGGGAGAAGGCTCCCTCTATGCGCCTGATCTGGCAGCGCTCTCAATCAAGCAGGCAGGTGGTGATACTTTTGAAGCTGCATTCATTTTAAGGGCCTACCGAACCACCCAGCCAAGGGTCGGTTATACAACAGCCGGGTCGACTGCAGGAATGCGGGTAATCCGCAGAATATCCTCGGCCTTTAAAGATATTCCGGGCGGACAGGTTCTCGGCCCCACCGATGATTACAGTTTGCGACTGGTTAATTTTACTCATTTTGAAGACAGTTACGACAAACATCATGGGGTTGTCGGTAAGCTCTTGCAGGAAGCAGCCATCACCGAAGCCATACCGGAGACATTCCCGAAACTGGTTGATCTGTTGCGAAAAGAAGGGCTTTTAGAGGAAGGTGAGCGTAAAGAGCCTGAAATAGAAGATGTAACCAGGGAATCAATCCAGTTCCCGGCCTCAAGGTCTGCCGCATTGCAGACCCTTGCCAGGGGCGAAAGTGGTGGCATGCTCTGTCTTGCCTATTCAAATATGCGCGGATACGGCTCGGTTCACCCGACCATTGGAGAGCTGCGGGTCGGTTTTCTGCCGGTTGAAGTGATTCACCCCATTACCGGTGAGCCGTATAATGTTGGAGAGGTGAAGGTAACCGAGGCGGAGATCATCTCCAAGACGTTTACTGACAATGGTTCCCCGAGAATGACCCTTGGCTACGGGCTCTGTTTCGGGCACAATGAAACCAAGGCCATCTCCATGGCTGTGCTGGACAGATCCATGCAGGCTGAACGACCGGAGGCTCCATCTGAGGATGAGGAATTTGTTCTCTCCCATGTGGACGGCATTGAATCCATGGGATTCTGCAACCATTTCAAACTACCCCATTATGTCACATTCCAATCCCAGCTTGACAGACTGAGAAAAACCCTGCAGGAGGGAGACAAATGACCACTCCTGCACATATGAAAACCAAAGCTCTCAACCGTATAAAACTTGATACATGGTTGAAAGAAAATCCTCCGGGTACCAGAATCGGTGATGGTCATTCGTTTGCCTTTCTTGATGAAACAACAAAGCGGGAAATCCGGCGGAAAACACTCAAGGCCGTGGCAATTCCCGGCTACCAGGTACCCTTCGGATCACGCGAGCTTCCCATAGCCCGAGGTTGGGGCACAGGTGGCATCCAGTTGACCCTGTCCCTTATTGGCCCGGATGATATTTTAAAAGTCATTGATCAGGGCTGTGATGATTCGGTGAATGCTGTCAATATTAAAAAGTTTGTAGAGCAGGTTACAGGGGTTGCCATGACCAATGAGACCGCCAGGGCAACGCTCATTCAGACACGTCACCGTATTCCCGAACAGAAGATGACTGATAAGCAGATCCTTGTTCTCCAGGTGCCCACCCCGGAACCCCTTCGTTTTGTAGAGGCCTCCGAAGAAGTGACAAGGCGCATGCATGGTGATGCGGATTACAGTTCCATGTGGTTGTATTTATATGAGGACATCGTGAAATATAATGAAATCACCATCGGATCACGTTATCCGGTTCTTGTCAACAACAGGCATATAATGGATCCAAGCCCCATACCCAGGTGGGATGTTCCCATGCTGAATATGGCTGACACGCTTTTTCTTTTTGGGGCAGGCCGGGAAAAACGCATTTATGCGATTCCGCCCCACACCGATGTGCGGCCCCTGGAATTTGAGGATTATGGATTTCGCCGGGAAGTGTTTCCTGAAGGGTGCAGCCTGTGCGGATCAACGAACTGTTTCCTTGATGAAATTGTAGAGGAATCTTCCGGAAAAAGAGTGTACACCTGTTCCGATACCTATCATTGCAAAAGACAACGCAATGCAAACAAGGGAGAGGAGTAAAAATGTCCGCCCCTGTCCTTAGTCTCAAAGATCTTAATAAGACGTACGGCCCGGGCTGCAGTCAATGCAGCAGCCTGACAGGCCCTGAAGCCGAAAGAAATGTCTGTCCGGCATGCAATAGTGTGGTGGCCTGTGCTGATATCTCCTTTTCCCTGCACAGGGGAGAGGTACTTGGTATTGTGGGTGAATCGGGAAGTGGAAAATCAACTCTGCTTCGCGCCATTCATTTCGATACGGAACCCAGTAGCGGTACAATGAGCCTGCGGTTCAAGAATCGGAACAACAACGAAGAGAACAATGGCCTGCTGGCCGGAGTCAACGGTCACAAGGGTCTTCAGGGTCTGGATGTGGGCACCAATGTTTTTCTCTTAAGTTCTTACGCCAAACGCCAGCTTCGAAATCACTTCATGGGTATTGTCTACCAGAATCCCATGCTTGGTCTGCGCATGCATTTCAGCTCAAGCGGCAATGTGGCGGAACGCCTGCTCATGGATGGCTGGAATAATGTGGGCAGGATGAGGGAACGTACCAGAACACTTTTTAAACGTACTGAAGTTGATATCAGCCGCATGGATGAACCTCCATCTTCTTTTTCCGGGGGAATGCAGCAGCGGGTTCAGATAGCCCGTGCCCTTTCAAATGAACCATCCCTCCTGCTGCTCGATGAAGTGACCACAGGTCTTGATGTTTCAGTGCAGGCCCGGGTCCTTGATCTGCTGCGCAGCCTGACCAGAGAACTGAACCTGGCAACCATAGTTGTCTCCCACGACCTTGGCGTTATCAGGCTTCTCACTTCACGAACCCTTGTCATGAAAAACGGCCGGATCGTGGAATCGGGGCTGACAAACCAGATCCTGGAAGATCCACAGCATCCTTACACACAACTTCTTGTAAGCTCTAAATTGTAGCCATGCTTTCAATCAACAGTCTTTCAAAAAACTTTACCCTTCACACTCTCAACCAGAGATTTATTGACGGGTTTCATGATCTTTCATTTTCAATAGAAACAGGAAAAGTTATTGGCCTGTCCGGACAGAGTGGTTCGGGAAAGAGTTCGGTTTTGAAATGTATTTACCGTGCCTATCTGCCCTCTTCAGGTTCGATCATGTATCAGTCTCAAGAACTGGGCAGCATTGATCTGGCACTGGCAAGCGATTATGAAATCATCAGGCTGCGCCGCAAAGAGATCGGTTATGTCACCCAGTTTCTCAGTGCAGTCCCCAGGGTTTCCGCCCTTGATACTGTAGCCGAGCCTCTGCTGATTACAGGTGAAACTCAGGATGAGGCACGAAAGCAGGCGGCTGCTTTGTTGAAACGGTTGTACATTCCGGAGAGTCTCTTCGATGCAAGCCCTGCTACCTTCAGCGGCGGGGAGCAGCAGCGGGTAAATTTTGCTGCGGGAATCATTGCCAGACCTGATCTCCTTCTTCTTGACGAGCCGACGGCCTCCCTGGATATAAAAACAAGGCAGGCTGTCATAGATATCCTGTTGGAATTAAAAACCGAGGGGATCACCATGGTTGCAATCTTCCATGACGACAAAATCATGGATGCAGTGGCCGATGATATTTACCCGATGAATTCAACAAACATGTAACAAACGAATACCTATGAACGCTGCCTGCCACCCCCCTCGAAGACTTATTCTCCATAACGTTGATATTGTTACTCCATCAGGAATTATTCAAGATAGTGGACTGGTCATTGAAGATTCCATGATTACAGATATCGGAAAGATCTCCCATGATGTGACAGGAGAACATATGGACGGTGGTCAGCAGCTGGTGATGCCCGGTTTTATTGATCTCCACTCAGATGCATTGGAGAAATACATCGAACCGCGTGCCGGGTCTGCCTTCCCCCTTCCGGCAGCCATCCTGGAATTCGACAAGACACTTGCCGCCTGTGGTATCACAACAATGTACCATTGCACATGCTTTGCCTATGAAGATTCAATTGGGAGAGAGCTTCGCAGTAATCACATGGCCGCTACCATAATCAAAGAGCTGATCAAACTTAAAAACTGGCTTCGCGTTAAAACAAAAAATCATATTCGTTTCGATATCCTCAACAAAGAAGCTATGGATATTATCTGCCTTCTGATGACAAAGGGACAGGTGGATTTGATTTCCTTCATGGATCACACCCCCGGACAGGGACAATACGGTGACCCGAATATGCTCAAGGAAAAGCTATCCAAAGAGTGGAAACTTCCGGGAGATGAAATTGATATCCATATAGAAGAGCGAATAGAGGCGCAGAATCGAATAGACTGGAAGGGTTTGACCCATATTGCAGGTATTGCAGCAGATTATGGCGTGCCGCTGGCATCCCATGATGATGACTCCACTGAAAAAGTGGCCTGGGCAGAGGAATTGGGGGGTGTTATCTCTGAATTTCCAGTCTGTACTGAAGCTATTAAAGCAGCCAGGGATAGGGGGTTATTGACGGTTTTCGGCGCACCCAATGTTCTCAGGGGAAAATCACAATCCGGGAATTTGAGCGCCACCGAAGAGGTTTTGTCCGGTGCGGCTGATATTCTTGCCTCCGATTATTCACCCATGAGCCTGCTTCATGCTGTTTTCAAGCTTCACCAGGAAGACGATCTTCCCCTCCATGAAGCTGTTAAACTGGTGAGTTTAAATCCTGCAAAAGCTGTGGGTATAGACAAACAGACCGGTTCAATTGAAGTGGGTAAAGAAGCGGATTGTATTCTTGTCAGTGCCTATTCACGGGTTCCCCATGTCACCATGACCATAACAGGGGGTGACATCACCTATCGTACCAACTGCCCCACCGGGGTTGAGAAAGCTGCCTGAGAACATCACAAGCGCATTCATCCTGAAGTGATAAGAATTCACTTCATTCCTTCTCTCAAAAAATACCCTATTTATACTCCCACACAAATAGCAGCATCCAAACTGGAACGAGACAACTGTCGAGCATTCCTGCATCTTTTCTATTTCGCACTGCTGTCTGGATAACCGCTACAATGCATAGAGGTATCCAAACGGATCGCCATCACCATCAGTCTTTGTAGTAAACCGGCTCTTCAGGTGGGTCAGGATTTTGCGGTCGTAACAAAGAGAGTTTCAAGTATAATTTGCCAAACCGCTCTTTGTGGAGTACACTCCATATAAATAGAAATTATCAAGGAGTACATTCTGTGATTGAAGATCTGCAAAAAACATACTATCGGCTGTTATCGGCGTGTGAAATAAACACTTTCCGTTATCTCTACCATTCTTTTCAGCCAACTGGACGCCTGACAGGATTGATTGGTCCGAGGGGGGTAGGGAAAACCACTTTACTCCTTCAGTTTATCAAAAATAAAGTCTCCTCTCCCCAGGATGCCTTTTATCTTTCAGCCGACCATATCCTCTTTAACACCACAACGCTTTGGGAGTTTGTTCAGGCTCTTTATGAAGAGGAGGGGGTTGAGCTGGTATGTATTGATGAAATCCATAAGTATCCCAACTGGAACCAGGAATTAAAAAATATCTATGATTCGTTCCCAAGGCTCAAAATTGTCTTTTCAGGAAGTTCAAGTCTTGATCTGGTCACAGGATCTTATGACTTATCCCGGCGTGCAACATTACACTATCTCAAGGGCCTTTCATTTCGTGAATATTTGAATTTTACATCAGGGAGTAATTTTGAAACACTCACCTTTGCAGACATCGTTGCCGGCCCGCTGGAAGCGAGTGCTGATCTTGCAGAAATACCCAGACTGAAAGGGCATTTCAAAGCCTATCTTCGGCAGGGATACTATCCTTTTCTTTTTGAAGATGAAGACCAGTTCTTTGATAGGCTGGAAAGGGTGATTAGCAAAACCATCTATGAAGACATAGCCAATTATTACAGCCTGAAAACAACTAATCTTCGTTATTTCAGCAAAATTCTCTCCTTTCTTGCCACGATCCCGCCAGGAAAAATCAGTATGAACAATCTGGCCCGGAATCTCAACATTGATAGCAAAACGGTTCTTCACTATGTCCATATTCTAAACGATACGGGCCTTGCGCGTATTCTTTATCCTGATC
>JANTGG010000146.1 GCA_024763035.1 Desulfocapsa sp.
CCTCTACGACGTATCCAAACCGGTTGCTGAAGGCGGTCTGCCATTTAGAAATCGCTTCGGTCTTGAAAAAACATACGACATGAGCGGACGCAGCGAAAACCTGCTGGCAGCCGACGGCGTATACAATCCGGGCAGTGAAGTGAAAGGCGGCTACCCTGAGTTCAAGGACGTTGTCCCCGGTACCAACTGGAAAACCGACCTATCCCAGAAAACCATTAAGGAAGCAATCGGAAAAGGCATGGCACCATTTGGCAACGCCAGAGCCCGCTGTGTGGTCTGGACATTCCCGGACCAGATTCCCATCCACCGGGAACCCCTCCATTCTCCACGTCCCGACCTTATCGAAAAATATCCGACCTACGAGGACAAGCCCAACCATTTTCGGGTGTTCACCAGGTACAAAAGCGAACAGAGCCCCGAACTTGCCCGACAGTATCCCTTCGTTCTCACCACCGGACGGATGGTTGAACACATGGGCGGCGGCGCGGAGACAAGAAGCAACAAATACCTCTCCGAGCTGCAGCCTGAAATGTATGCCGAGATTAATCCCGTCACCGGCAACAATCTTGGCGTGCGGGACGGTGAGATGATATGGATCGAATCACCGGAGGGCGGCAAGGTTAAAGTGAAGGCATTTTTCACCGAACGGGTGGACGAGACAACCATCTTTATGCCGTACCATTTCGGCGGTGTCCTGATGGGTGAATCCCTCGCTGGAAACTATCCGGCAGGGCATGAACCGTACGTTATGGGTGAGGCGGCAAACGTCTGTACCAACTACGGCTATGACATCGTAACCCAGATTCAGGCAACCAAAGACGGCCTGTGCAAGATCAGCAGAGCTTAGGAGAATACTATGGGACGCATGAAATTTTTATGTGATATCGAACGCTGTATCGATTGCAGCGGCTGCGTGGTTGCCTGCAAGGAAGGAAATCACATCCCTGTGGGCGTCAACCGCCGACGGGTCATCACTATCGGTCAGGGTAAACCGGGAGAAAAATCCATCTCGGTCGCCTGTATGCACTGCGCGGATGCACCATGCATTGCCGTCTGCCCGGTGGACTGCATCTATCAGCGTGATGACGGTATAGTCCTGCACGACAAAGAGGCATGTATCGGCTGCGGTTACTGCTTTATGGCATGCCCCTTTGGCGCACCGCAGTTTCCTGAAGGCAAGGTATTCGGTGCTCGGGGGGCCATGGATAAATGTACGTTCTGTGCAGGTGGACCGGAAGAGACCTTCAGTGCCGAAGAAACGAAACTCTATGGTCAAAATCGGATTGCCGAAGGAAAAGTACCCCTCTGTGCAGGAATGTGTGCCACCAAGGCCCTGCTGGCAGGTGATTCCAATGAAATTGCCGATGTATACAGGGAACGCGTCTTTAAACGTGGTTCCGGTACCAACGCCTGGGGATGGAACAAGGCGTACAAAAAGAAATAAGCAGTCGCTTCACTCCCTGCTTCAGGAATCATAAGGGCAGGGAGTGGAGCCCATTTCCAGACATCTTTGCAAGGATTTGTATGAAGAAACTTCTCCCTGCCTGCGGCGTACTTATTTTACTCCTTACAGGACTTGCCGTTACGACGGCATTCGCTGGATTACTGAGCCATGACTTTGGGCAACTCAACGCCCTCTTCACCGGAGAATGGCAGCAGTACGGACAGCTTTTCACCAACCTGCAGCAGCATCTGTTTCCACGCCTGCTCATCCTCCTCTGCACCACCATTCCGGTGCTGTTTTTTCTGCACTATATTGTAATCGGTCCCATCTCCATCCCCCACAAGGGCAGAGAAATCTACTGCTATACCCTCTTTGTACGAATCATTCACTGGCTGGCTGCCCTCTCCTTCTGCCTGCTCGCCCTTACTGCGATGATGATTATTTTTGCAAAATTTACAGGAGGAGGAAGCGTGGGAATCACTGCCAGACATGTGCATCTGCTGTCTGCTCTCCTCTTTACAGGGTCGATATTTTTTATGTTTTTTATCTGGCTGAAAGATATGCTGCCCGCCCTCTACGATCTGAAATGGATGCTGATTTTTGGCGGATATCTGCGTAAAGAGTTACGCCCCATACCTGCAGGAAAATTCAACGCCGGACAAAAAATGTGGTTCTGGCTGGCAGTACCGGGCGGCGGCATAATGGCAGTGACCGGCTATTTCCTTTACTCCTTCCAGGGCAGCACAGACCTCCTGCGAATCTCCATTATCATCCATACTTTTCTCGGTGCCGCCATACTTGCCATGTTCCTCGTGCACCTCTATATGTCCACCACCGCCATCAAAGGATCTCTTGGCAGTATGATCAGCGGATATAAAAATGAGGCAGAGTTGAAGATACTGCATGCCAGGTTCAAGCTTTAATGCCATATTCCGGCACACAAGCAGCAGGTTGACAAAGCAGTGCTTTACGAATACACACTATTTTCTTTTCCTTTTTCCCGCATACCAGTGATCCAGGAGTGGATGAACTCAGAATGAACATATCAAATACATTCGGGCTTTCTTTGAAATATGGCGTCATCGGTTTTTTTGGAGCACCGATCGGGCTTTTTCTCGGAAGTCTCTTCGGTCTGACCAGTGCCCCTGCAAGTTATTTCATTCTGGCAGTCGGCGGAGGAATCGGCGGGGCGGTCGGAGGATGGATCCGCCAGCGGAACGGGAAAATTTCCTGAACCTTTCCAACACGTGTGAACAGTAAGCAAGGCCAGCAGAAATGCTTTGAGGTCCCATTCCTCGCTATCTGGTGATGTTTGTAACACAATGATAGTGAACTGAATATGGAACTTCGTGTTTTTTATTACAGCTTTTCAGAAGTAAGGCACGAACACCGGTGAGACATGGTAACCATGTATAAGCACCTTATTCAAGTGTTTAGATAGGTATACTGTCCCCAGAACACCAACCAAGGTTCTACCTATTGACAGTCCCCTTACTTGCAATTACACTTACAATTATAATACAAACATTTTGTATGGAGGTACGCAATGGGGCAAGTAACAATATACCTTGACAATGAAACTGAAAACAAATTGAAAAAAGCTGCCAAGTCCAGCAACTTATCGGTTAGTAAGTTGGTTGCCGGCGTTATAAAAGAAAAGATTGTGACAGAATGGCCTCAAGATGTCGTAAAGCTTGCTGGTAGTTGGAAAGAAGGCTTTCCAACTATTGAAGAAATAAGGTCAAATATGGGCCAAGACTCATCCAGAGAGAGGCTGTAAGTGTATCTTCTTGACACAAATACATTAATATATTTTTTTAAAGACATAGGCAATGTAGCTGAAATATTATTATCCAAATCACCAAAAGATATTTTTATCCCTTCAATTGCTCTTTATGAACTTGAAGTTGGAATTGCAAAATCAAACAATTCTAAAAAAAGAAAAAAACAACTTGAGTTATTCACTTCTCGTACATCTATCCTTCCGTTCGGATCAAAAGAAGCTGAAGTAGCAGCTATCTTTAGTTAACCCTACCTCATATAATATTAATCTGTTTTCAAAAAAAGAAGATGAAACATAGTTCATAGTTCAACATGGCATGAATTAACTTTCCTACGAATTCTGCGATACAAGAGAGGAAGCAGCAAGAGAGTAACAAGTAATCCTGATCCAATATAAAATTCCTTGGTCACATTGCCACTGGGTATATCCAAAAATGAGCTGGAGAAAACGACAAAGGCCAGACAGCCAGGCAGCATAAAGACAAAAGTCGGTAGCACAAAATGCCAAAAAGGTATACCAGTCAGCCCAAAGCCATAATTCAGGAGGTTGAAAGGAAAAACAGGTATCAGACGGGTAAGTGCAACCATTTTCCAGCCCTTTTCGGCGACACCTTCTTCAAGCTTTTTCCAGTTTGGTCCGGATAATCTCCGAGCCACCCAGTCCCTTCCTATGTATCGGCCAAGAAGGAACGCCATCGTCGCACCAATAGTTGCACCAGACAGTGCCAGTATCGTTCCCCAGAAAGGTCCGAAAAGCATACCTGCCAGGATGGCCAGAGGGATACCAGGTACAAACAAAGAAGGTGCTATAGCGTACAGCAGCAGATAGATGAACGGGGCCAGAATTGGATAGTGTTGTACGATGTCCCTTAAACCGGCCGGGTCAAGTGAGGCAATCCCTGTGAATCGTAATATGATAGCCAGTACTCCCAGAGAAAGAAAAAGACTGATTTTTTTATACGTTGCCCCAATAGACCTCTTCTCCAGAATCGGCCGTTTTCTGCTATCTTGTCCGGGAAGATTTTTTTGTAAATATCTTTTCAGGCGTAGTCTGTTCCAATAGGTAAACGGAGCCCGGCTGACTCTTTCGCGGCCACTCAGGGTGATATGGGGTTCAAAATACAAGTCAAGCAGATGTGAGGCATTGATTTTCTTACCCTGAAGCAGATTTGCACAGCCGGCGCAGTAGGTAATGACCTTTTGGTCTTCGGCTTCCTGCTTACGAATGGTTCCCCAAGTTTCGGCAAGCTCTGGATCAATCCAGCCGACTGAACCTCCTTCACCACAGCAGACCGTTTTTTTCCGGCTGTGGGGCATCTCCTCTACGGTACAGTTACACTGGTTGATAATATGGCGGACCTGGTCCTGAATAACTACCTCATCACGCATTACACAAGGATCATGAATAGTTACGGTAGCCGTTGCAACTGCTTGATCAGCAGGGATCTTTTCTAGATATTCCCAGACGGTAGTGACGGCCACTCCTTTCCCGTAACGTTTAAATACCTTGTAACAATTGGGACAGGCAACGATCACCTTCTCTATGCCGCGGAAAGTGAGATAGTCAACCACCTCATCAAAGTAAGTAGAAAATCTTGTAAAGTCTCCCAAATCATGTGATGGTTTGGTGCAACAATCCAACACCATGCCCAGGTGAGGTATCTTATCTGCAAGCAAGGTGAAAAGACGGCGTGTCGACTGCGGTCGAGAGCCAGGTAAGGCACAACCGGGGAAAAAAACCGTATCGCAGCCTTCAGGAAGTGTATACCAGGTAAAAAGTGGCGAAACGCCTTTACTCTCGTACCGCCGGATCACACAATGCTCACCAAATCTTCCCTGGCCTTCGGCCACAGCTTCCTTACGTAGAACAAGCATCAAGGCTGAGGTGTCTATTTTCTTTGGGCAGACAGCCTGACACAGCCCACACAGAGAACATGAAAAGGCGAGCTCTTCCATTTCCAAGTCAGCGAGCTTGGTGACAAATTCTTTAGGCGTGCCGTATTTTCTGAGAAAACGGCACGCCTTCTGACACAAGCCGCATTCAATGCACTCTTCACTGATGCTCACCCGGAGTTTCTCTCTTCTTTCCGTGGACATAAAAGCCCTCTGCTTAAATTATAAAAAGAATCAGGCTTGCAGAACTCCAACCCAAATTCATTTATGTACCTGATGTTGGGCCAATAGCGACAGAGTATTGTGTATGATTGTTGGCGCTTGGAATTGAAGCTTTAAACAACAAAAAAACCGGCTCCTGTTGAACTAGAGCCGGTTCTGGGATGGTTGGAAATTGGGAAAATCAGTTGGTAACTGTTTTTTCCAGCATTTCCTTGTAGGGCCACTTCTCGACGCCGCCTTTGAGAATAGTAAGTTTATCCTTTGGCACACCGCTTTCTTGAAGATAATCATAGCACCTTTTGGCTCCCCCTCCCCCTCGAGGGCAAACTACTACTACATCGTGGCCGGTTTCTTTATACACCTGCACTGCCCTGTCGATCTGCTTGCGCTCTTCGTCCGTATTAACAGGGAATGCGTTCGTTTCAATGGAGTTCTTGAAATGATGCTCTTTAAATTCGTCTGCTACCTGAATATCCACAATAAGCACTGGTTTTCCACCTTCCAGCCAGCCCTTGAACTCATCCGGACTAACATAGTTATAGAATAAACCCGCCATGGCAGTTCCAGATGTCATAACCAAAACCATCAGCAATAATAGTAATTTTTTCATTGTTGTC
>JANTGG010000147.1 GCA_024763035.1 Desulfocapsa sp.
GTAATAAAAAACAAGAAAATAAATGACCCTAAACCTCGAATGGTAATGACAGCAACAAGGCACTTATGCCGGCTTACCGTTCATCACCGGTGTTAGCGTTTACATATAACTTATGAAAGGCTCACAAGATACAGCGTTCAAGAAACGACTGAAAAAAATGATACTTGAAGAATGCGATGTCGAGCATATCAGTCTGGAGCAATTCAGTGATACTGTGCAGATATTTTCCGACGAAAGCGGACTCGACCTCGATTCTCTTGATGCCCTGCAGATATCAGTGGGGCTGAAGAGCAGATTCAATGTCCGTATCGCAGACAGCAAAGAATTCCGCCGTCGTGTAACCACCATCAATGAACTTGCTGATTTTATACAGCCGGAAGAATAAAACAGAACCGTGATCAACTCTCGCCTCTTTATGATCACCTGTCTCCTTGTCCTGCTGACAGGTTTCATCGGTTTTTTCCGCCTGACGATCGATACCGATATTGTGCGTTCTCTTCCCTCTGGAGAATCCATTATCCAGGATGGTCTGGAGATCTTTCAAAATCATCCCGTCCATGACCAGATCGCCATAGATATCCGGATTAACAAAGATGATCCGGATATTCTTGTCCAGTGCGGTGACATTGTCGAAGAAAAGCTCAAAGAGAGCAAACTCTTTGCCGAAATCGGCACAGAAAAAATCAGCCGTCTTATCCCTGATATTGCCATCCATGTCCTCAACAACCTCCCCTTTCTTTTTTCGGCGGAAGACCTGGAAAAAGAGATCGCTCCCAGACTCGATGCTCAATTTATACAAACCCGTCTCAGCGAACAACTGCTGAAACTGAGTAATCTCGAAGGGATCGGGCAGGCTGCCTTTATCGAACAGGATCCGCTTGGATTCCTGGAACCGGTCATGGCACAAATGGCGAAAATGGCTCCCTTTGAGGGAAGCCGGATGTACAAAAACCACGTCCTCTCGGCAGACAACCGCCATCTTCTTATTGTTGCAAGACCTTACACATCAGGCACCAACACTGGTGCCGCAAGAACCCTGTCCACCCTCCTCTATCAGATAGAAGGTGAACTTGCGGCACACTATGCAGGGGATGGGATTGATGTGACAATGACCCCGGTTGGTGCTTACCGGGCATCACTGGACAATGAAGAGATGATCCGACATGATGTCAATCTGGCACTGTTTCTCTCCATCCTCGGCATCAGCCTGCTCCTGCTCACGGCTTTCTCACGCCCGTGGCTCGGGCTTCTCTCTTTTCTGCCTGCAGTTGCCGGAAGTGCAGCAGCACTGTTTCTCTTTTCCCTGTTTCATAACTCCATCTCCATCATGGTGCTCGGCTTTGGGGGTGCCATCATCTCCATCACCGTGGATCACGGTATCGCCTACCTGCTCTTCCTCGATTGTCCGCAAAAAACAGAGGGCAGAAATGCCTCCCGTGAAGTACGTGCTGTGGGAATCCTTGCCGTACTCACCACCTGCGGCGCCTTTCTTCTTCTTTCTTTCAGCCATTTTCCAATTTTTGTGCAACTGGGACAGTTTACGGCTCTCGGTGTCTTTTTTTCATTTCTCTTTGTCCATTTTCTCTTTCCCCATATCACTCCGTCCATGCCGGCGGCTACCGGCCGCAGCCTTCCCCTGCAGAAGGGGGTTGACATGCTCTACTCCACCGGCACCCCGGGTGCCATGGCTGCCCTTATCTTTGCCGGATTTATGGTCTTCTGGATGCGTCCCGACTTTAACGTCAGCCTGGAAAGTATGAACACGGTAAGCCCGCAGACCATGGCAGCTGACCGTCTTTTTAAAGATGTGTGGGGAGATATCGGCAGTACGGTTTTTCTTATGAACAGTGCCGACGATATCGGGACCATTCAAGACAAAAACGACGCACTCCTGCTGCAGCTGAACGATGCTGAAAAATCCGGTGCGGTTGCATCTGCATTTGTTCCCTCCATGATCTTTCCCGGAATGCTGCGCAGTGAACACAATCTTGCAGCCTGGCATCACTTCTGGAATCAGGAAAGAAGAGACGCTTTCCTCGAAAATCTGCAAAAAATCGGACACCGGATCGGCTACAGTCAGACAGCCTTTGCAGAATTCACCAAAACCATCCAACCCTCCTGGCAACCGCTCCCCTCCCCTATGCCGCCTGCCTTTTATGGTCTTATGAGAATCTCAGAGAAAAACGGAAAACTGGTGCAGTTTGTCAGCGTTTCGCCCGGAGACCGGTATGACAGTGAGGAATTTTACGCTTCCCACACACCGGAATGGAAGGTGTTTGACACACCTTTTTTTACAAAACAGCTGGCAGACATCCTCTTTGCAACCTTTTCCACCATGCTGGGACTGATAGCTGGAAGTGTTGTTATCCTGCTCCTCTTCTTTTTTCTCAGCTGGCAGCTGACCCTGATCACCCTGACCCCTCCCCTGTTTTCCTACATCTGTACTCTGGGAACGATGAAACTTATCGGTCATCCTATCGACATTCCCGGGCTGATGCTCTCCATTGTAATCCTGGGTATGGGGATTGATTATTCCATATTCTTTGTGCGGGCACAGCAGCGATATCGGAGCCCAGACCACCCGTCATTCCAACGAATCCGCATGGCTGTGTTTATGGCAGGCTGCTCCACTCTGATTAGTTTTGCAGTGCTCTGCTTTGCCGACCATGCCCTCCTCCGCAGCATCGGGGTAACCTCCTTTCTCGGCATAGGCTACGCCCTGCTTGGCGCCTTTCTGCTCCTGCCGCCCCTGCTTCAATATTTCTTCAGCGAAAAACGGGCTCGTACTACGACAGACAGCCACCTGACACTTACGGATCGGGTACTGCAGCGATACAGACTGACGGAAGCGTATCCGAAGATGTTTGCCAGGTTTAAACTGAAAAGTGACCCGCTTTTCAACGATCTGCAAACCCTGCTTGCTGCCGGGACCACCCCGGCAGCCATTACAACAATCCTGGATATCGGCTGCGGCTATGGAGTTCCCGGCTGCTGGGCACTGGAGTATTTCCCGGGCAGTCACATCACAGGCATTGATCCCGATCCTGAAAGGGTTCGAATCGCCTCCCTTGCAGCCGGAAAAAGGGGAACAATACTCCAGGCAATGGCACCGGATCTTCCCGTTGCCGAAAATTCCACAGACCTTGTCCTGATACTGGACATGCTGCACTACCTTGACGACAACACAACCCGCAGTCTCTTTCAAAACTGTTTTACCGCTCTTAAAAGTGACAGCATACTCATCATGCGTTATGTTATCCATCCAGTGAGCAAGCCGTCCAAATCCTGGCGACTTGAAGATTACCGGGTAAAACTCTCGGGAAATCATGCCCATTACCGCAGCAGCAAAGAAATGGCTGTTCTGCTGACGCAATGCGGTTTCAATATCGTTCACAACCATGTTTCAGATACAAACAGTGAACTCTTCTGGATAACGGCAAAATCCTGAGCCATGAAACTCACTGTCCACACTGCTGCTGCAGCATCTTTTCTCTCAGCACTCCTCCTTTTGCCCTGCTCTGCTCTCCTTGCGACCATCCCGCTTCTCCTGTTTCTGCTGCTCTGTATAACAGCTCCTTTTTGCCCGCAGTGGAGTTTTTACCTGCCGCTTATCAGCAAAAGTGTTACCGGAAACCGCGGTGTGGCACTGACCTTTGATGACGGACCCAATTCCATTTCCACTCCGATCATCCTTACTCTTCTACAAAAACACAAGCTGCAGGCATGTTTTTTTGTCATTGGCGAAAAGGCAGCCGCCCATCCTGAACTCATAGCAGAAATCATCAAACAGGGACACAGCATAGGCAATCACTCCTGGCGGCATGACAATCTGCTGATGCTGCGCAGCCGGAAACAGCTCTGCCTGGATATCCACAACACCCAGGAAACCTTGGGCAGAATGGGCGTAATCCCCACCGTCTTCCGCCCACCTGCCGGGATCACCAACCCGCGCCTGCGATACGCACTCAAACGGGAGGGACTTATTGCAATCACGTACAGCTGTCGTGCCTTTGACGGCGGCAACAAAAACATTACAGATCTTGCACAACGCATCCTGAACCGCCTGCAGGATGGTGACATTATCCTTCTTCACGATATCCCGCTAAACGATGATACAGAGCAGGAGGTATGGGCACGGGAACTGGACAACCTCCTTACCAGCCTGGGTAATCGTAAACCGGTGGTGGAACCTCTGGAAAAGCTTATCGGACAGCAAGTCATGCGAAAGAAGAGAAAAAAATAGAATCACACCACGATACATGTTTTAATAAGGAGAATGCAGAGTAAGAAAAAAAACAAACAGGCGAAACGAAACATCCCCGCTCTTTCGCTTCCTGATACCTGCCGGTTCATCCGATGCCCAAAAATAGATTCAGACAGGAATACCGGAGTAGACAGTCCCTATGAACGATGAAAGTAATGATAAAGTTCTGGACAGCATTAAGAAAAAGCTCGTAACATTTTTTCCCGAAGACGCATTCTCCTTCACCAGAAAAACCGTTGAGGAAGGTCTCGAACATGGGGATATCATGGTCAAGGCGACCGACATACTTCCCTATCTGCAGACAGCATTACTGGACGAGAAAACCCTTGAAGTGGAGCTGGATGGAATGCCCCGCGTCTATTTCAGTAAAGTGTATGATGATCCACCGGAAATGGTGGAAGAGGAAATTGACGGCGAGACTGTCCAGATCCCCCCTGATTACAATCAGGGGGACTATCTGCAGCGCATGTCCCACCTTATCATCCTGCCTCTCGAACCGGGTATGGGCAACCTCTCCATGCGGCACAGCCAGCAGGTGCTGGTTCGTCTTTTCACCTCATCCTCCGCCATTGAGCTGGGTGCTTTCTTCGACACCACCACACTGGTACGGGATCTTCCTGTGCTGCGTTTAAAATACCCGGTTATCGGCAGACATGTCCGGGGACTGCGGATTTTTCGGGCAAAAGTTCCAGCAGACATGCTGTTTTCCATAGAAATTAAAGGTAAACAAAACCAACGGGACAGTATAGAGACCCGCCCCGTTGATATCAGTGTCAAAGGAATAGCTTTCAGTATAGAAAAATCAGAGCAAAAGCTTTTTAAAAAAGATGAAACACTTATCATTCAACTGACCATCAATAACGATCAACCTGTCAAGATCCACTGCACCGTCAGGCATGTTTCAAAGATCCGCAGTAAACAGAGTATTGAATATCTTTGCGGGGTGGAATTTGATTTGCGTACCCGCTCGCTCGCTTCAGCAATTGAATCAATTGTGGCAACTGTACAACGTGCCCATTTAAAAGAGCTGTCAGATCTGTCAGAGGAGAGCGGTTTGAAACTTGTTTTATAAGAATAGAGGATTATCACTGACACCGGAAAATACACGGTGAGCCGGCGTAAACACCGGAAAAAAACGGTGAGCCGGCGTAAACACCGGAAAAAAACGGTCAGCCGGCGTAAACACCGGTGATAAACGCTTCCGTAGGAAAGCAGCCCCTGCACGCATTCCAAGATGTTGCCAAACCCGGGAAATCGCTCGCAGGGGCGAGCTCCTACAGAAGCTTTGAGCAACTGGACATTACTGCTACTCACACAGCAGCAGACTTTCCCGGTTAAAATATTATGGGGGAAAACGGTTTATTCTTAGAGAAACCTCTCAGGGAGCCAGACGCTCAACGTCCCACCCATCCTCGTTCCTACTGTATAGAAACCGGTCATGCAGGCGATTTTCACGTCCCTGCCAGAATTCAATGGAACTCGGCCGCACCCGATATCCGCCCCAGAATGACGGCAGCGGGACATCTCCGTTTGCAAACTTTTTTTTCATCTCCTGAAAGGACTGAAGCAGCAGCTGCCTGGAAGAGATCCTTTGTGACTGATTGGAAACCCAGGCGGCAATCTGCGAATCACGGGGACGGGTCATAAAGTAACGGGCTGACTCGGCGGTGGTGATGGG
>JANTGG010000148.1 GCA_024763035.1 Desulfocapsa sp.
TGCCCTTTGTAATCAAGATCATTCAGGAGTTTACGGGAGAAAACAACATAATCATGGGCCAGCAGCCAGCGGGGCTTTTTCAGTTCAATGGCTTTTTTCAGTTCCTGATGGGTGATTGACAAGCCATCTCCATCAACGCCGCTACCGTAGTACGGGGTAATCAAACATAAAAACAGATCACATTTCTCAACTGCCCGGATACAGTTTTCAAACGCCGATTTGTTGGAAAAGACAGGCATGGTGCCCTTATGGGACATCCATATCTCGTAACCAAAGGCTGTCAGCAGGGTATATATTCGATCAAGAAGCTCTTCAATTCCGTAAACGGTTGAAGAGACCATGAGGGTGAGTTTATTGTTCTTTTTTGGCATTTATTGGACTCCGCATTCAAAACTAAATTTCAGGACACCACTGATCGTGAGAGACGGTTGGAATACCCGCATGTTCAAGCAAATCATAAATTTCTTGAATTCCAGTCATTGCTCGTTGCTTGGATCGCAACAAAAAAAGGCGTTCACCAGCCCGTGAAGCAGCGACAAAAAAATTTGAATGGCCCTCTTCGGTATCTTTCTGAAAGCTCCACCACTCTTTATCATCTAACCCTATAATAAGAACTGTATGATATTCCAGTCCTTTACTCTTGGTGATTGTGAGCAATGGTACATGCTCCTCTCCACGGAATCGTGCCAGTACCTGATCCCAGTCACTTGCCCCTTCAGCACATTCTGCCATGAAGTTTATTGTAGCATTGCCAACATTCATTAAAAAATTTCCCTGCAAATATTGCGGGGCAAGCCGTTTTAATCGCTCCGAACGAAAAAATCGTGCTATTTTCAGCATTATTGATTTGCAACATTCCGCATCAGGATTATCTGATTGACCCAATAAAGTGTTCTTCTTCCTGAAAACGGCAAGTTCTTGACTGATACTGTCAGCCAGCTCTTGCTCATAATCAGGTTCACATCCTTCCATCATATAGAGAAAGTCCAACACTCTTGCCCAGGCGGCACCACCTTGTTGTCGTGAAAGGAGATCCAGGCAGGAAACCAGCACGTCAGCCGCTGGTTCAGTCATAAGGTCTTGGATACGAACACGTTCGAAAATATCTCTATCTTCATTGCGTAGCTGAATACCTGCGGCTTCAAAATGTGGTCGAAACCGTTTTTTCCAATCGGCTGCTTTTTGTCGAACAAGCAGGGCAATTCCTCGTGGAGATATTTCGTTCTCAACCTGCTTAACAACAAAGCGGGTAATCGTCTCAGCTTCTGTTCTTAAATTGGGGGATTCGACCAACGCACAAATTTCTTCATCAGGGAGATCAAGGGCAGGTTTAACAGCGACAAAATCCGGTTCGTCAGGGCTTAGTTCCGCTTTTAATACATTAAGAATATCGACAATATGGGAGTTGCTCCGATAATTCTGTGTTAAGCTGAGCTCCTCTGCTGAAAAATCGTGTTGATAATCCTCAAATACAGACCTGCGGGCACCTGCCCATTTCATGATACCTTGCTTGCCATCACCAACTGCTGTTACCTGTACATCCGAGTCTGCAAAGATTACCCTCAATAAATCGTACTGAACCCCTGTGGTGTCTTGGAATTCATCGACAAAAACATGGCTATACGTTGCGAGTAATGCTGAGCGTATTTTGGGATTACGCTGGATAATTAATTCTGCTAACCTGCCAATCATTGGAAAAGTTAGCAGGGCAGGATTATGGGATACTGATTCTAAAAAATGGATGTAGACAAGATAAGCAGCTTTATTGACAGGTGAGATTGGTTCAAGGTGCAGATTCTGGATTGCCATCTGGAACTTTTGTGAATTAACTCCCATAATATCAGCAGCAGATAATTGAATTCCTGTCTGTTGCTTCAACACATCAACATGTGCCGCCAATGAGCCGGATTTGTCTCTAACTAGACGGGCAAACTGCTCAAACTCTTGCCATTTTAAGTAATCAGCAATCCGATAGTCCTTGATTTTCCAAGGTGCAGGCAATGCTCGCCAAAACCTGTCCAACAGGCCTTTGGCAAAGGCATCAAAAGTAAGAGAGACAAATCGGGCTGCCTGAGAACGTGAGCATCTTTTTTCTATTCTTTCGCGAAGATTTTTTGCTGCATCACGTTTGAAGCTGATGGCCAGAATCCTTCTTGGGTATGCACATTGTCCTGTTTGAAGCAAATAAGCTGCCTTCTGGCCAAGAAGTTCAGTTTTGCCAGCTCCTGGCCCTGCGGTGACAAGTGTATTCTCAGGAGTACGTACCGCCTGCAGTGCAGCTTCCTCCATCCCTGGGATATCAACCGGGTTCCATTCTGCTGGTCGTATCAGTCGGTCAACAGGCATGACGGGGTTTCTCGGAGTTTTGTTGCAACTAATTTGATGAGACGCTTAATTACTTTTGGACAATTTTCTTTTATGTTTTCTTGATCCATTCTGCTTAAAGCTGCCAGGTGAGCTCCCGGTTTTCCACGACTACTCATAAAGAGATATGTGTACCAAGGGAAGAGGCGGCGTATTTTCTCAGAAACGTCATTGTATGCATCAAGTCCAAGCCCATCGCTTCCCAGTGCTCTTTTCATTGCTTTATCTTGCCGATCAGCATCTTCAACATTTTGAGGACCGGTTTCACCAGCTTCAAGCGTTTGGAATGCATCCGGATATGTTTTCAACATCAGAAAATCCAAATCCAGAGGGTATGAAAAAAACATCCCCAATTCTTCAAGGCTTTTAGCATATTTCAACAAAGTTTTTCTGTTCCCTTTATTTAAAGGTGTGTCAGGACGATCCAATTTTATTAAATCATCAAGGGTCTCCTCCAGGTCAGAGTCTAGTTCTTTCCGAAATTCCAACAACGCTCTGGCAATAACCTGCAGTTGTTTTACATCCCCAGTGCTTCTTCCCAGGTCAAAATCAATCAAGGTCGCATAAGGGATTCCAAGGCCTTCCGCCAGTCTCCAGAAATGTCGAACATGCCGACCACCAATAGGTACAATCGCCACAAAAGAGCGATCAATTGGAATCCCCAAAGCCTCACCCAGCCTTGGCAAAACAACTTCTTCTGACGCCCCTTCACAAAAAACCGCAAATCTGGCAAAATAAATTTCAGGGTAGGCGCGAACAGCCTCACGGACATATTTTCTCGCTTCATCTGCTTCTTCCGGTAATTCAATTGCCCTGACTAAAGAGACTCCGTTGATGAAATCTCTGTATAAATACCTAATGGCTTCCGGTGCAATCCTGCCAACGATTGCCGGCGAATGACTGGTGAGAACACCTTGAACACGTTGTCCATCCGTTAATCCTTTCAGTTCCTCAAACATCCGGGACATAAAATAAGGAGCAAGATGATTTTCCGGTTCTTCAAAGGCAAAAATGGTGAGGGCTGGTGCTCTCATGTATGATGGTGCAAAGGGAAGAGGTAGTTCTCCTTCCGCTGGTGGAGGTGTAGCTTCAAGATCCAGCTTTAACTGAAGGATAGCCTTGACCAAGGCAAAATAAAAGAGAGAGCGTTGACCATCGCTGAGAGTGCCGATATCAATTGACCTGCCAATGACAGATGGTGTGAATGAAACAGAGGCACCTCGAATCACCTGTTGAAATTCAGGAGGTAAAATACCTATCACCGCATTGGTTTCAGTATCAGCAGCATTCAGGCGTTGCCAGGCATCATCAAGCACCTCATTAACACGACGGATAGCTGGTTCTTTACCAAAACTCTTGGCTATGGTTTCAAGAGCATCCTCTATACCCTTTTTATCAGCCCATTCAACCGCACTGCCAAGATCACGTCCAAGCTGTCGCAATGAGAATTGAGATAACGCAGCCACATCTCTTGATGCGGGAATATAACGAACAACTATTGTACTCCTCTGAGACGGTGACATTTTTACTTTTGTTTGGTCATCCACATCACCGAAAACGACATCATCGGGAGATAAAATGTAATAAATAGTTTCGTCAATATTTCCTTCCAGAGTGGCATCTGCTGCCCAGGTTGCTTCCAGGCGAATCCTTACCGTGGGCGATTCTCCTAAACCGGCAACATGCATTTCATTAAATACATGGGGTACAGTCTCACTTGCTTCACCTTCTTCTGCCTCCAACTCCGGGAGGCTCAACCACGCTTCTATATAGAGCCGACGTTCCTGCACAAAATCAATGGTTTCACCAGGAGCAAGATGGAAATCTTCCGGCTTTATGGTTCGCTCCCCTCTGGTTTCCCCAAATAACCGTTGTAAGGCTGTCAGAAGAGCTGTTTTTCCACTGCCATTATTTCCGATAAGAGCCGTAATGGAAGGGTCAAGGGAAATATCTTCTTGCTGGGATGCACAAAAACATTGGAATCCACACAGGAGTAACTTTTCAATTTTCATTTAATTTTTCTCATTCATATTGGTTAACCACAGAGAGCACAGAGAAAAGATGTTTGTTTTTCTCCTCTGTGCGCTCTGTGTCCTCTGTGGTGAAAAAAGTCATTGCAGTTCTCCACGCTCCAGACGATCCCAGGCTTCAAGGACAAGGCGTCTGGTTCGGTATTCACCGAATTCCTGCAGTTCTTTTTTTTTCAGTACTCGGAAGGTTTCGGAGGGGTAGTCTTCTCCCATGACATCGGCGGGGTCGAGGATGTAGCGCAGTTCGTCGCGGGTGAGTTTGTAGAGCCGGGCGTAGTAGGCGTCCAGTTCGCATTTGAGTTGGTGGCGGCGACCCGGATCAAAGGGGAACGGTTCTCCGTCATAGCCGAGGTTCTGGGCAAAGGGTTTGAGGGCGTGGCTGGTGTAGGTGAGTTCCAGGACGCGGGGGACGATGAAGTTTAGGTGTTCAGGGGTGTAGGCTAAGGGTGGGAGAACTGGAAGTTGATTCATGTAATAATAACTAAAATTTATCCCTCCGACTTTTTGACGGCATATAAAATCAAATATTATTGTATTTAGAGAACTATAAAGGCAAGCCCTTTTCTTTGCATTTATATGGAGATCTGGAAACATTAAAAAAATGCTATCACCAACAGCACTAAAAGTAAAAATATCTGAAATCAAAGTTCTTTCATCTGTTGCTCTACAATTACGTCTCCAGCCGAGTAGGTACATGGATGCTGAACGTTCCAGCAGTTGCTCGGCAAAGGCAAGGGCTTCCTCTTCGTTTGTCAGGGAAGGGAGTGGCGCAATAAGATGGGAATAGCTGGCTGTAGCCTGGAGAAAAATCTCCAGGGCCTGTTGATCAACGGCATACCAGGCTGTCGTTTCCCGTTCATTGGATTTTATTTGTGCCAGTGGTTCGTCGGGCAGGAATCCCTGGTTTTTATCATGGAATAGTGAGGGACCGCTGTTGCCACATAGGCCAAGCTGGGTAGGAGCGATATCGACGGCAAAGGGATGTCTTTTAACAAAATCCTGCCAAAGGTCAAAGAGACGCGGGGCAAGAGTTTGCGGGTTGCTTTTTTCCTGTTGATTGAGCCAATTGCCGAACAGGAAATGGGTTAAGCCAAGAAGAATTACAGTTATATTCTGCTCCTGGAGGGCTTTGACAAGTCCCTTGGGCAAGGGGGAAACCCGCAGGTACACTTCTCTTTTGTCAACCCAGTAGCGGGGCAGGCTATGATAATCCGGATTCTGCTTCTCCTCCAGGGTACACTCCCGGCTAGTGGCGCCGTCGGTTTCATAGGTGGCCCATCGGTGATCGTAATGGTGCACCATCTTGGCCTCGTAGAGGGGGAGATAGGTATTCATCCCACTGCCTGCTTCCTGTACATCCCGCCAGGTTCGAAACAGTCTGCTGTCATTGGACATGTGAAACATGGCCTGAAATCGTATTCCCCACGGATTAACAGCCGGATCATCTTTTTGGGCCTCTTTAATCAGGATAGGGGCGGCCCGGTAGATTTTCTTGGTCAGCTCGGCG
>JANTGG010000149.1 GCA_024763035.1 Desulfocapsa sp.
TTAACGCGGTTTTTAGTGCCTTCAACTCTTCTTTGTTTTTCATACCTTGCACTAATTCCATATATGTCACAACTGAAATTGAGAAACCAATACTTGAGTCCAGCAGGTCAATTGCCTTAAAATTGTCACGCATGTACCAAATGATAACATCTGTATCAACGAGCATGATTTCGCCCTTGCCGTATCATGTCAATATATCCATATACATCTTCTGTTTCTTTGTGGTTTTTCCATATTCCACGCAAAGGGTTATCGGCTAAGCTAGCTGCTTTGCTATCCTGAAAAGGAATTAATTTGGCATGTGGTTTTCCCCTGTATGTAATCACAACCTCTTCGCCTCTTGATATACTCTCTAAGATTTCTTTTGTATGAAACCTTAAATCTTTCGCTGTTGCTTGCATGATGCCCACCTTAAGCTGCTTTGAGTTTATACAATTAAATATAAACTCCCTGGTCGGTAAAATCAAGGCACAAATTACAACGGAATAATGGTTTGTTTTGAGAAGATAACGTTTAAAATCAGGGGCAAGCGAGAATTGCACCACTGAGCTTAGATTGAGCTGAAAGATTAATAGCAAGGATGAACTTCGAAAAACCGAGCTGCTCGCTTGTCCCTTGAATTGATTTGTTAGATGTTTTTTACCTGTGATGTTCAGTGTATACATCCAATAATCTACGGATCATTTTCTGATATTGTGTATGATGTTTTTTTGCTTCATTCTTAAAAAAATCAACGCTTGCCTTACTCAAAGAAATTGTCACTTTAACATTACTTTCTTTAAACGCTAAGTTTTCAGGAGAGGGCAAGAAGTCGTCAACAATACGAATCTCACCTAACGGTTCATTTGTATAGTTAATTTTTTTCTTTGTTTTTATTGCCATAGATTTTCCTCCCTTTGCGCCAATATCCAGCACCAATAATGCGTATTTTATTACCACGATAGGTGAAACGAACAGTAATGACACCTTCGCCTACTTTACCAAAACAATAATACCTTTGTTCATTTTGACTGTGGGTTACGTCTTCTGCAATGACACGGCGTGGATCAGCGAATGCGAACTGTGCATGTTCAAAAGAAACATGATGTTTCTTTTGGTTTTCCTGATTTTTTATTTCATCCCATTCGAATTTTGCCTTCTTCATAAAATAAATTTTATCAAAAGGAGGGTCTTTTAGCAATATGTTTATGTGGCAATTGATATGGAAATTAATGCATCTAACTAACTGATAGCAAGCATCTGCTCTAATGATCTGGCGGCAGATGCGGCAATCGCAGGTTCCACCGTAATCTGATTGAATACCCTGCCGTCGGCCAGATTATCCAGCAGCCAGAGCAGGTTGACGGGCTGATTGCAATCCATTGTCGTACACTGGCATGACGAAGGGGCAAGGAGATGAATCTCCTTATCCGGGTGCTGCCGCTGCAGACGTTCCACAAGGTTCACCTCCGTGCCGATTGCCCATTTGCTGCCGGCAGGAGAATCCTGCACTGCAGAAATAATCGCCTCGGTGGAGCCGTAATGATCTGCAAGGGTCAGGACATCGTGGGGACATTCCGGATGAATAATAATTCGGATATCAGGCTCACGCAGACGCCACTGTCGGATATGATCGGGTAGAAATCGCATATGCACTTCACAGTACCCGTCCCAAAGCAGTATTCTGGCGTTATTCAACGCCTCTAAAGAATTTCCTCCCAGACGTTCACCCCGATGCCAGAGCAGCACCTGTTCATCAGGAATGCCAAGGGCTGATGCGGAATTCCTGCCCAGATGTTCATCGGGAAAAAAGAACACCTTTTCTCCCTTCTCCATTGCCCACTTAAGGACTTTTTCACCGTTTGAAGACGTGCAGACAGAACCTTCACGTTCTCCCACAAAGGCTTTGATTGCAGCAGAAGAATTCACATAGGTAACCGGAACCATATCCGTTTCAGCAGACATGATTCCTGCTGCAAGAAGCTCTTTATACGCCTGCTCAACCGCCCCCACAGTTGCCATATCCGCCATGGGACAGCCGGCATGAAGGTGGGGCAGCAAAACCTTCTGCCCTTTATGGGCGAGGATATCAGCCGATTCTGCCATAAAGTGCACTCCGCAGAAGATAAGAAATTCACGATCACTGATACCAGAAGCCTCACGGGCAAGTTTTAACGAATCCCCGCTTAAATCGGCAAATTGAAAAAGAGACTGGCTCTGATAGTGATGGCAGAGAATCAGGATATCATCGCGCAGCTCTGTAATCCGCAGACGAATTCGCTCCTCAATTTCCTGCGGCTGCAGGCTGTAATATTCTGCTCCAAGGTCCTGTTGTTGCAAAAGCATCAATCCACTCCTTTTCTTTATTCATTCGGTATGGACCAGACAACTGGTCGCAGCTGCTTTCCGGTTCTTTTTCTACCATTCGCCTGTACGAATAGCAAGACAGGAAGGGACTGCACAAAAAAAGACCCTGCACAGAAGCTCTGTACAGGGTCCCGGTATTTTCTTTCTGTAGAAATGTTATCTACTCATTCTCACCCAGCTTGCCTGTGGGCCCTTATCGCCCATACTTTCGGCATACATTACACTGTCGCCCTCGGTGAGTTCGTCGATCTTCACGTCTTTTAACGCATTTTCATGGAAATAAATCTCGCGCTCGTCAGGGCTCACAATAAATCCGTAAGACTCAAACGGTGAGACCTTACGAATAACACCCTGCTGTGTACCGTCCTGAACAGCTGCCTCAGGAGCAGTTTCCTGCTGCCTTTTCTTGCGCACAATCTCCTTTAACTGCAGATATAAGACATCAAATGCTTCCACGAGCAAGGGGCCGACATTGCCGCCTTTTCTGGAAACAACAACGGTGTCCTGAGGAACGGTGGCAACAAGCTTCAGCTCATACCCCCCTTCCTTGTGACCTGTCGTTGCTTCGATGGAGACACGGAGATGGAGAACGAAATTTGCAAAATGGCGCACCAACTTCTCTTTTTCTTCATCAATTTTTTTCTGCCATCCTTTTCGCAACTCAACATTCCGGGCTTCAACCTTTAGATCCATACGGTTCCTCCATGTAAGTTACAATGATACCCCTTGAGGGGGGGATCATCTCAAACGTGCATCGATTGACACACAACCTGACATCTTCTCACCGGCTGATTGTAAAGTGTCCCAAACAGACAGCAGGAAAACATCCATAGATATAGTATATTTCTCCTTAACAGATAATCAAGTAATGTTCTCATTTTCTTCCAAAAAAAGCAGCACGATCCGGTTAAGCTCCTGCAAAAGAACAGGATCATTTTTCTTTTCGCCACGTTCGCTTCCTGTTATAAGGAGGCAGGTGTTCACTTTTTGACCAACAACTTCACAGTCAGGTGCCATGAAAAAGCAAAAGACAGGCGTGGTTCTCCTCAACATGGGAGGCCCTGAGAAACTCCCGGATGTACGTCCTTTTCTCTACAATCTGTTTTCCGACCGGGAGATCATCCGCCTGGGACCTTTCTTCATGCAGAAACCGCTGGCATGGCTGATCGCCAGAAAACGGGCTCCAAAAAGCATGCTCACCTACGAAAAGATCGGTGGCGGCTCCCCCCTCACCCGAATCAGCAGGGAACAGGGAGAGGCCCTGGAAAAATCCCTGCAGTCCGCCGGAGACTTCACCGTGGTAAATGCCATGCGTTACTGGAATCCCGACAGTAATTCTGCCCTGCAGGTACTTGCAGACAGGGGAATCAAAGATATTATCGCCCTGCCCCTTTACCCTCACTACTGTTGTGCGACGTCTGGTTCGTCATTCAATGCCCTTAAGCTTGCCGCAGAAAAAAGCAGCCATTCGTTCAACATCCAGACCATCGAGTCCTACCCTGAACAGAAATCCTATATCGCCTCCCTTTCTGCAAAGATACAGGAAGCACTCACTGGTTTTACCCCGGAGACTCCGCAGATAGTGTACAGTGCCCATAGCCTGCCGGTCTCCTTCATCGAAAACGGCGACCCCTATGTCGACCAGATCAAACAGACCATCAGCTCTGTTGAAAAGATTACCGGAATCCCCGGCAGACTCTGTTTCCAGAGCCGAAGCGGCCCTGTTGAATGGCTCTCTCCCTCCACTCCGGACATGCTCACACAACTGGGCAGGGAACAGTGCAAAAACATCCTTATGGTTCCCATCAGTTTTGTCTCTGATCATGTGGAAACGCTGTATGAAATTGACATGCTCTACCGGGGGCAGGCAAAAGAGATGGGTATGCGACTGGAATCCACTGCCGGTCTGAACTGTGATCCACTTTTTATAGAAGGATTAAAAGAACTTGTCCTTGAAAAATCACTATAACAAAGCACTGCGGAAACCGGGTGAACCGGAGCCGACCATCTACCTTTCACGGACAGTGCTTCACCAGCCGGTATCCTTTTCCCTGCGTCTCTCCTTCTGGGACTCAGCGGAGGATGGATTCAAAACCACCGAGATCCTGGATATGGGGGAATTTCCCGAACAGTTTATCCACTATCCCAACGACACCTGTTTCCAGCTTGAGCCGGATTTTGTCTTTCAGATATCAAAACTCTGCGGGCGCGACCTGGAAGCAGAACTTGAACGCCTGATATGGCCCTTTGTCGACCCCTCCGTCCAGCGAAAAATGGAGCATTTTTTTCATCCCCGCGACACCAGACCAATGAATTTCAAGGCCGGGAAAAAACTCCTCTCCTTCGACGGCACACCACCCCATCCATTTGATCAGCGCCGTCTCCATTTTCTGCGTTTTGGCTCAACGGACCAGGGGCGTGTCTTTCGCATGCCGCATCGCCTGCAGGCAAAACTGCTCAACCGTTCACGGGACGAACTGGAACAGTACTTTCTGGAAGAAGAGGGGCGTCTGCGTGAACATGAGCTGAAATCCTACCTCTACGCCGCGTTAAATCTGCAGGCTCACTTCGACCAGGCCTTTGCCAGAAGCATCCCCCAGGCACTGCCGCCGGAAGAAATAGACGAAGCCTTTCTCAGGGAATTCTGTAACCTGAACCAGGATAAACAGTTCTGGCAGGAACGTGCCGACTACAACCACCTTCCCGACTACATGATCCGCTACCTGATCCTCTTTTTCGACTCCACCTTCCCAAGACAACGCAGAGGATACGCTCAGGCACAGGAGTTTATGGACGACCACCGGCAATTTCGCTGGCCGGAAAGAAAAAACAGGATGGGGAGTGATGCAATAAGCACCATTTTTGCAGAATCAGAGGAAACCCTCCGCAAGGCAGACAAACAGGAGATCACCAGACTGTATCGGCAAAAAGCCAAGAATCTCCATCCGGACACCGGCGGCGACCATGAACAGTTTGTCCGTTTAACAGAAGCCTATGAGGAGCTGCTGCGCAGCAAAAACTGACAGAAGAACAAGGCGAATTCAGACACTCAAGCCGGTTCTGCTACACATCCTCCTTCTGCCCAACCTGAAACCGCCGCATCCGGACGGAACTCCACAAAAACCTAACACCGGTGATGAACGGTAAGCCGGCACTCTTTTCAGTACCCCCTTGAGGGGTGTAAGTGCCTTGTGCATTCTATTTATTTCTTTTGTTGATACATTTTCTGCATTTATTTGGATTAAAGGTAACCCACTCTTTTGTATATTCACCACAAATAGAACATGTTACAAATTCTGGCAGGTCAAATATGCCTTCTTTTTCCTTACTGTTCATTTGTTTGTTACTTCCATCATTATGACCTTCTTGTGACGGTAAAATGCTTTTTGGTTCATAAGACAACTGTGAATCTTTTTTCTTTGAAGGAGAAAAGTTGTTAACAGGAGTATGGGTGCAAACCCATTTTGTCGCACTTTAAGTTTTATCGCCCAATGACCTGATTTTAGACTGGACTCCACAGTGATTTTCCGTTATCATGG
>JANTGG010000150.1 GCA_024763035.1 Desulfocapsa sp.
CCTGCGAGCGATTTTCCAGGTCTGGCAACACCTTAAATCGCTCGCAGGGGCGAGCTCCTACATCCAATCCCAATTAACTGTGCTTTGATGATAGTCAGTAAATAAATGGAAAGCGTCTAGTGTAGTTTTACAAAAAAAAACTAAAATAGCAATGGTGCATATAAAAAAAAGCACTTTACAAAGTAGTTGAAATTATAGATAGTAACATAAAGTGTTTCCTAACTTAATTTCTCTTTGACACCTGCCTATGCCGCAAATATTCAACAGACATTATTCTTTTCGAAACTTTTTCTTTTGTGCCGGTGAGGCTCTGTGGATTTTTCTCACCTTCAGTTTCGTCCACTATCTGTTGATCGGTCACTATCTCTACTTTTACTTCCTGCCCACTCATATCTGCCAGGCAGCTATTATCACCCTTATCTTTCAACTCTGTCTCTATTTTTTCGACCTCTACGACCTGAGCAGCGGTCTGTCCTTAATTGAAACGGCAACCAGAATGACCCAGGCCTTTGGGGTCGGCTGCATTGTTCTTGCCACAATCTACTATTCCCTCCCCGCCCTCACCACGGAAATACGGATCTTCTGGCCCGGATACTTTGCCATATGCACCGTGGTACTCGTCTGGCGCTCTGCCTATTATGTTGTTCTGAAAAAACGTCTCTTTGTAGAAAACATTCTCATCCTCGGCACGGGAAAACTTGCATCAGATATCACAAAAGAAGTGGAGGGAAGACATGATTCCTCTTACAAAATTGTCGGTTTTGTAGGGGATACGGAAATTGACTACAACCCGCATAACGTCCCCGTCATCGAAAAAATCCCTGCTCTGTTCAAATTCTGCCAGGAAAAAGGGGTCGAGAAAATTGTTATTGCCCTGGACGACAGGCGACGCAAGACCCCCGTCAAGCAACTTCTTGAATGCAAACTGAACGGGATCAGTATCGATCAGGGAGTCAGTTTTTACGAAAGCATCACCGGCAAGCTTATGGTTGAAAAAGTCGATCCCAGCGGCATTTTCTTTTCCGATGGCTTCACCCTCGGACGCTGGGCATACCTGCTGAAAAGACTGCTGGATATTTTTCTTTCTGTATTCGGGCTGCTCGCCTCCCTGCCGGTTACTCTGCTGTCTGCCGTTATCATCAAACTGGAAACACCCGGTCCTATATTCTACCTTCAGGAACGGGTGGGGGAAAAAGGAAAAATATTCAAGGTAATTAAATTCCGTTCCATGGGGCAGGATGCAGAAAAAGACGGTGCTGTATGGGCAATGAAAAATGATACCCGGGTCACCCGATACGGCGGTTTCATGCGAAAGGTTCGCATTGACGAAATACCACAGATGCTCAATGTGTTAAAAGGGGAAATGAGCTTTGTCGGACCACGCCCCGAACGTCCTGTCTTTGTCGACCAGTTAAGCGAAACCATTCCCTACTACCCCATCAGACATTATATCCGTCCAGGAATTACAGGATGGGCACAGGTTTGCTACCCGTACGGAGCTTCGGAGGAAGATGCTTTACGAAAACTGGAATACGACCTCTACTACATGAAAAACATCTCCATCCTTATGGATATCCTTGTTATCTTCCAGACAGTAAAAACGGTACTTTTCAAAAAAAGCGGTCAGTGAGAGTCCTTCTCCTCTTCTTTTTTCAGTGTCGTCCTGATCCATCCCATACGAATATGATACTGCTGCCCGCCATCAATCCACCTGTCACAGGTATCTTCATTTTCCTTCGTGGGATAGCCGTCAGCAGTCTTATCCATCCTGCAAAGGCCGGTATACGGATCCTGCAAACGGTACTTCCTGCAACTGAGACATATTTTTTTCTGTAGGTATATCATTTTTCATCCTGTCATTTATGGTATTCTTCAAAGAATCTACTGCAGGCAAAAGGGGTGTCGGAGTGTTGATATTTTTCTTTTTCCTCCATATCAATCACATGGGCAGGAAATCCGTATCTGCCAAGATAGTCAGCGAACAGCATCCGGGAATCCCGCCGGATATCAGAATCTGACGCAGCATAACAGTTATACACGATTCCCCTGACAGCAACCCCTCTGTTCTTCAACAACTCCAGAGCAGAGAGGGTATGATTCACAGAACCGAGTTTGGGACCGGAAATGAGGATCAGCGGGTATTTCTGCTCTTCCAGATAATCAAGAAAGGTCAGATCACGAGTCAACGGAACCATAAGCCCCCCCACGCCTTCCAACAGCACATAGTCATAACGGTCTGCAAGAATTTTGGAATCAGCCAGAATTTTCTGCGGATTAATCTGTTTTCCTTCCAGTTCTGCAGCAAGGTGAGGGGAACAGGGTTTTGCAAAAACATAGGAACAGGTATGCCCCTGCACATCTTCCGACAGCAGCTCCACACCCATGATGCGTCGATGGGTCAATATATCCTCTGCAACTCCCCGGCATCCGGTCTGCACTATTTTCTGCGTGATAACGCTGTGCCCGCAGGACTGGAGAAAACGTGCCATCAGTCCGGTGGCAACAGTCTTCCCAATATCAGTATCAATGCCGCTGATGCAGAGAACAGGAGACATTACTTTTTCCTCGCCACAAAACAGGATGCGGCATAACTCACCGGCAGTCCTCTTTTAGTTCCAAACCTCGTTTCATATTCTTCTTCAAAGGCGTGCAGCGTACTCTTCGTCCATTTATATTCACTCACTCCACCAACACCGGTTGCCTGAATATGACGCAGGATATCACGTACAGAAGGAAAGAACAGTTGTTTCATAAGCTGGTCATGCTGTCTGATTTCAAAATCCCGGGCAAGCAGTCCGATAATTTCCGCGTCCGTCTGATAATGCAGTTGAACAGATGTTAATGCAGAAAATTCCTGCAGAGTCCCCGTCCCAAAAATTGAAAAGGCAAGGTAACTACCAGGCAGCATTTCTTCTCCCAGACGATGAAGAAATGCAGGAAGATCGCTCAGCCATTGAAACGTGGCACCGGAAACAACAAGGGTCAAATCTGCCGGCAGCGGCAACAGTTCAATATCCCCAAACCAGGGCTGCAATCGAAGACTGCTGAATGCAGAAATTTTCCGACAGACAACATCTTCAAACTCCGGGACAATATCATTCAAACAGAGATGTCCTACATCTTTTCTGCGGCAAAGTATTTCTGTTAAAACTCCTGTACAGCAGCCAATTTCGAGCACCCGTTCAAATACAGAATCCGGCAGAGTCTGCATCATCTCCACAAGACGCAGTGCCAGATCAGTCTGTACCCGGGCATTGGCATCATAGGAATCCAGACTTCGACGAAAACAATGTCCTATACGCTCTTTATCCAGTGCTAAAACCATACATCCCCGGTAACTATTCAGAGCACCTCATCTTCGCCCATTCTGACCTTCTCGAGTAACACTAGTACACTTCGAAAGTCAGAATGAACGAATATAAGGCACTATGAACAGTTACGTTCCGTGCTTTTTTATCGTTCCCAGCGATTACGCTGAATGATTACCATCCCCGTAG
The DNA here is from genome assembly GCA_024763035.1 of Desulfocapsa sp. Taxonomy (GTDB): domain Bacteria; phylum Desulfobacterota; class Desulfobulbia; order Desulfobulbales; family Desulfocapsaceae; genus Desulfocapsa. The sequence continues at coordinate 3,498 of JANTGG010000150.1, forward strand.
CAATACCCATCCCTAAAACCCAATACCCAAAACTTCATCCCAACCCCCGTAAGCATAAAACAAAAAATGATATCCGGCAATCAGCTGAACGATATCCGGATTCCAGAACTGCAGCTGGTTTTTGCAGGGAATGATAAAATCTTTTTCAGCCACAATGGCCCGATTATAAATCGGTTCCTCGAAAGGATCACACTGCACCATGCCCAGCAGCTGTTTCAGCTCATCTTGCTGATCTTTGATGCTGCGAGCAGGTTGATGCGCCAGATACTTCTCATAGGTTTCGCGCTCACGGCACATGCGATGGTAAAACTTCAGCCGGCTCTTCGCGTCAAGCTGATCACAGGTCGCCTTTGCCGTCTGCACAGGGATTCCGAAACGATCATGAACAGGGCAGAGTGTGCCATTTATTGCAACTGCTGCAGACAGCTGTTCTTTATAGGCAGCAAAGACTTTCTGCCCCGCCCATACCCCCATGGACCAGGCAAGAAGAACCACTTTTTCGTAACGGTCAAACAACTCCTGCAGGTTTACATCTGCAAGAGTATCCTGATAATTGTAGAACATCAGGACGTCCCACTTTTCACTGCCGAGAGGGACAAACGGCTGTCCATCCATCCCCCAGCCGTTACAGAAGAGAATCAGATTTTTCGATCCCTTCTTATGCAGCCATGCACTCTTCATTGTTTCCCCTCAACATCGGCTGCCTTTATGGCAGGCACCAGAGGCTGCAGGTCACGCCACTGCATATCCGAAGAGAGTGACAACCGGAATCGTGCCGTTCCTTCGGGTACCGCAGGAGGTCTGACCGGAAAAATAAGAAACCCGTGGGTTCGCATACTTTCTGCCATGGCAAGTGCTTTACGGTCATCTCCAATCAGAACAGGAATAATATTGCTGCTGCCACCTGTCTTTATTGTACTTTTTTCCAACTCCAGACGCAGGCGGTCTGAGAGTGTCTGCAGATGGCTTCGCTCTGCATCCATATCCGCAATCAGATTGAAGACAAAGCGGTTCCAGTGCAGAGTCACCGGTGGCAGAGCAGTGGTGAAAATAAAAGAGCGACTGTGATTAACAAGATAGGCACATATATCGTGAGAGCAGCAGACATAGGCACCGATGGACGCCAGCGCCTTGCCAAAGGTTCCAACCAGCAGATCAACATCAGCAAGTATCCCGCTCTCTTCAGCCTGTCCCAATCCCCGGGTACCGCGCACCCCCACAGCATGGGCTTCATCGAGATAGAGCATGGCATTAAATTCTTTTTTTAAGGCAACCAGCTCCTGCAGATCTGCCATATCTCCATCCATACTGAAAATCGTTTCGCTGACTATAACAACCTGATCAACCTGGTTACGGTGACGGGCAAGAAGCGTGCGAAGCTGTGCGTAATCCTTATGACGATATCGTTTATGGGCAGCACGGCTGAGTGTCAGCCCGTCATGGATGGATGCGTGATTCAGCTTATCTGACAAAATAAGATCATTCTTTCCACACAGTGCCGGGAGGATACCTATATTGGCATGGTAGCCGGAATTAAACAGCAGCGCTTTTTCACTTCCGTATGCAAGGCTGATATCTTTTTCAAGGGCATGGGCAGGAAAGCTGTCTCCCGCAAGCAGCCTCGATGAGGCGGCAGCGAGACCGTACTGTTCTTTTTTATTGCCGTATCGGGCATAGAACTGATCCTGAAGTCCTTTGTTTCTACCTATCCCGAGGTAATCGTTGGAAGTCAGATTCAGAAGTTTCGCATCATTCCAGAGAGCAAACGGTCCGGATTCCCCCTTCTCCAGTGGACGAAGCGTCCGCAGTCGCCCCTGTTCTTCAAGCTGCTGCAAGCTTGCTGCATAACGGGAATCCACAATCACACTCCCCGCTCAAGCACAGTACAGATACCACAGCTCAGCGTATCAAGATCAGCATCACTGATACAGTATGGCGGCATAACGTAGACCAGCCTGCCAAATGGTCGCACCCAGAGCCCTGTTTTCACAAATTCTGACTGAATTCTCTCCATTTCCACAGGCTCATGCATCTCAACAACGCCTATACCGCCCAGCACCCGGACATCCTTTACAGTGGACAGATCAGCACATGGGGCAAGCCCCCGCAGCAGCCCATCCTGAATGCGGGCTATCTGCCTTCGCCAATCCATTTCCAGCAGCAGCTGTACCGAGGCACACGCCACGGCACAGGCGAGTGGATTTGCCATAAAGGTGGGACCATGCATAAAGACACCCGGCTCAGCAGATGAAATCATCTGCCCGATTTCATCGGTGCAAAGTGTTGCGGCAAGGCTGAGATATCCGCCGGTGAGCGCCTTGCCCAAACAGAGAATATCCGGTTTCACCCCTGCATGATTACAGGCAAACAGTTC
>JANTGG010000151.1 GCA_024763035.1 Desulfocapsa sp.
ACCGTTCATCACCGGTGTTAGATATTTTCTGACACCGGTAAGGGGCATCTGTACCGGTTTGAGTGGTCGTTCAATCCTCCCATGGAATACACACGAAAACCCCGGGCGACACCACAGTTTGATGTTTGCTAACTTGTTAAAGGAGTAAAGGTATGGCTCAGATTGATGCGTTTTTTAAACTGATGAATGATGAGGGTGCTTCGGATTTACATATGGTAGCCGAACAGCAGCCTATTCTTCGGATCCGTGGTGATATGGAGCGGGTCAAGTTTAAAAAGATGGGAAATGAAGAGCTGCGGGCCATGCTCTACGAGATCTGCCCGGAAGACAAGATCAAGGTGTTTGAGGAGAGCGGCGATATTGATTTTGGTTATGAAATCCCGGGCCTTGCCAGGTATCGTTGCAACTTCTTTCAGCAAAAATTCGGTATTGGTGCGGTTTTTCGTGAAATCCCAAGCGAGATTCTCACCTGTGAACAGCTCGGACTTCCTAAAGTTATTTCCCGTCTGGCGTACCTGCCAAAGGGGCTGGTCCTGGTCACCGGTCCAACCGGCTCCGGTAAGTCAACGACTCTTGCCGCCATCGTTGATGAGGCCAACAGAACCAGGAAAGATCATATTCTGACCATTGAAGATCCCATCGAGTTTGTGCACAGAAGTCAGAAGGCGATCATTAATCATCGTGAAGTAGGGCAGCATACCCATAGTTTCCACGCGGCACTGCGTGGTGCACTGCGTGAAGATCCTGACATCATCATGGTTGGTGAGATGCGTGATCTGGAAACCATTTCCCTTGCCATGGAAGCTGCCATGACGGGTCATCTTGTTTTCGGCACCCTGCATACATTAAATGCCATGAAAACGGTTGATCGGGTAATTGAAATATTTCCCGCAAATCAGCAGGGTCAGGTACGTTCCACTCTCTCTGATGCATTGAAGGCAGTCGTCTCCCAGACACTTTTTAAGCGTACCGATATCAAGGGCCGCTGTGCTGCACTGGAGGTTCTTATTGCAACCCCTGCCGTTCGAAACCTTATCCGTGAAGGAAAAACCTATCAGATTGCATCTGTTATGCAGACCGGTAAGAAATACGGTATGCAGACCCTGGATGATGCTATTATGGAATATCTTGAAAAACGGATGATCAGTGCAGATGAGGCTTACTCCAATGCCGTTGAGAAGTCAAAATTTCTCAAATGGCTGAAGAAGCCACCTTCCGATTTCACAGAAGTGTGATGTCAAAAAACGAATTGGCGCTCTTTTTAATACCCGTCAGGGGCGGACTGAAAAGAGTGCCGGCTCACCCATCGTTCATTGTCTGTGTCAGAAATTGAGGCATATCCGATCCTGCCATACAGGTCTGCAGCATTTGTCTCCTGGTATTTTTTTCTCCTTTTCTCCCAGAATGGACAGTCAGTTGCTTGTGGTTTTATACACTTCAGAATGGCTGTATCCCGCTTGTCAGGCAAGGGAACTTGTGCAGACCTTAAAATAAAACGTGCCGGGCAGGATGGCAGTCGTTTCACCAATCTTCTGGCGACCTATGGGATATTTCTTATGGAAAAAGAGAATGGATGAGAATGGTTACAACTGGTTTTTACTTTTCGCACCAGAAAATGGAGACGTGGGGTGGCTGTCCTTTGATTGCCGGAAAGTCGAGGGGCGGGCTGAGTTTTGTCACCCTGGTGAAGTGTTTGGAGAGGGTGTCGAGGTAAAAGGATTTTGATCCAGCCTGATGATTGTTGGCAAAAAGTGCACTGCCGTCTTTACTGAGTATTTCACTTATGGAGCGGGCAAGTCCGGGCCATTCTTTTTCCACATGGAAGTTTTTTCCTTTCCCGCTTGAGGCAAAGACGGGAGGGTCGCAGATGATGAGGTCAAAAGGGGTAAAGTTCCCGGGGCTGTTTGTCTTTTTGCGTACCTGTCTTGCCAGCCATTTGCGACTGTCCTCTTTGATAAATTTGGCATTTCCAGACTGTCCCAGGTTATTTAAAGCAGTATTCTCTTTCCCCTGATTCAGGCATCCTGCGGCAAGGTCCACAGAGAAGACCACTTCGGCTCCGCCAGCAAGGGCGTATATGGAGAACGAGCAGGTAAAGGAAAAGAGGTTGGCGACCCGTTTAGCTCTGCACATCATCTGGATGCGGCGTCTTGAGTCGCGCTGATCCAGAAAAAGTCCCGTGTGCTGTCTGTCGTTGAGCTGAACCTTGAAAAAAAGATCGTGCTCCCGTGCCAGAAAGGATTGCGGAGGAGCTTCACCCCAAACGGCAATGTCAGCAAAGAGTTTCTTTTTATGGGGATCGCGCAGGTGTGTTTTAAGGACTGCTCCCCTGCACCCTGACAGTTCTGTCAGGAGGGCGATGAGGGGAGCCAGTTGTTTGAGCAGCTGAGCGGCTGGAATGGTTTCCCTGAAACTGGTTATCAGGAGGTACTCGGCGTATTTGTCAACCGTAATATCTTTAGAATATTCTCCGCGATGAAGTAACCGGCAGCTGTTCGTAAGAGACGAGAGAAAAGGGGTTCGCCTGTTTATTAATGCCGAAATAACAGCTTGATCGTTGGTATTGTTTATGCATAAGTTGAACCATTCAGGGGTGGGGGCATGGAGCTCCTGGTCGATTTCCGGCCATTGCACGCAAGCACAGTGCAGACACAGTCGAACAAACGGTGGCCCGTCGTATTCCCTGTCTCCTAGAATTGAGATGCCAGATGCTGCAGCGTGACGTCTGATCTGGTGAGTCCGACCCCGATGGATGCGAGCCGAATAGAGGCTGTATCGCCTTCCTGTCTTGATCTTCTGAAATCTGCTTGTACATTTTTTACCGTCCAGCGGGGTGGAACATTTCCAGGAGTCCTGGGGGCTGCTGGCGGCAATAAAAAAATAGGTTTTTTCAGCAAGTTTTTTTTCGTGGATGCGTTGTGCCTCAGCTGCCGCTTCTGCTGTGAAGGCAAAAAGGATAATGCCGCTGGTTTCCTTGTCCAGGCGTGAGCAGGTGTGCAGTTCCAGATTGTGGTGAAGCTGCAGCCACTCAACAAGTCCGAGCTCGCCTCCATGTGCCCTGTGGGTGGAAATGCCGGAGGGCTTGTTTACGGCAAGCCAGCTGTCGTCCCGGTAGAGAAATGTCATTTTTGTTTTTTTGTTAGTTATCCGTTTCTGCCGGGAAGTGGATCATGATTTGAAGGTTGTATCAGGGCGCAATCTGAAGTAAAAATTGCTGCCGGCTGGTGACAGTTATTGCAGTGACGTTTGTCATGACTGTCCGCCACTGTACTGTGTGTTGGCTGTTTCTGTCAAACCCTTAATTTGATGGTTTAGGGGATGAATTGAAGCAATTGATTTGATTGTTTTTCGGTGAGGAGAAAGTGGATGAATGCTGGTGATATGGGAGAGGTGAGAGCAGGCAGAGGGAAGTTTCTTGCCATGGCTGCCACGTATTTCCTTGGGGTTTTTAATGATAATTTTTTTAAGCAGGCAGCACTGCTGCTGGCAGTCGCTGCGGGTTTAAGCGGTCTGCAGGGAACTGCAACAGCGCTTTTTTCCCTCCCCTTCATTCTCTTTTCAGCGTATGGCGGCTGGCTCGCCGACAGGTATTCGAAACGGCGGGTCATTATCGGCGTAAAGGTTCTTGAAGTGGTTGCCATGGTTCTTGGTGCTTATGGAATCTACACCATGAACTGGACCTGGATCCTTGCCATGGTTTTTCTGATGGGGCTGCAGTCTACTTTTTTCGGACCGGCGTTAAATGGTTCCATTCCAGAGCTGTACCCTGCCTGGTATGTGACCCGGGTGAATGCTGTTTTAAAACTTGTTACCACCATTGCCATTCTTTTAGGGATGGCAACTGCAGGTATCGCCCTTGATCAGCATTGGCTTGAAACTGAGATTCCATTTGGCAGGCTGCTGGTGTGTGGAATCGTGCTTGTGGTGGCGCTTCTTGGTCTGCTTGCGGCCTTTGGCGTGAAGAAAATGAAGGGTGCGGGCAGCCGCCTGCCTTTTCCGTGGTCAGGTCCTATTGTCTCTTTAAAAGACAGTATCGATCTGCGCCATGATCCTCTGCTGCTGCTGGCTGTCTTTGGTGATACCTTCTTTTATTTCTTCAGCCTTATCGCTGTGATGATTATCAACACTATGGGAATAGCTGAATTAAAAATGTCGAAAACAGAGACCAGTCTCCTTGCTGTCTCTCTGATGGTGGGGGTGTGTGTAGGAGCATTGCTTGCTGCGCGTTTGACGAGTTCTGAACGCTGGTCCCATGTGCTTGGACCTGCCTGCTTTGGTATGGGGCTGTGTCTGCTCGGTACGGGAACAGTTGCGCAAATCCCCATGGGGTTTCAATGGTTGCTGTTGTTGCTGACACTCGTGGGGGCAGGAGTGTGCGGCGGGATCTTTCTGATCCCTCTGACTTCTTTTATACAGGTTCGACCCCGGGATGATAAAAAAGGAAAGGTTATCGCCGCGTCGAATTTCTGTTCGTTCAGCGGGATGCTGGTTGCCGGAAAACTTTTCACCCTCTTTGATGCTCATTTTTCCCCTTCACGCAATATGCTGTTCCTGGGCGGGGCAGGGGTCTGTTGCGCAGTTCTTTTTTATATGGGGGCGGCGTACGCTGTCAGACATGAAAAATTCCAAACCCAGGAGGTCGGGCATGTTTAAAAAAGGTCTGAATCTTCTTCTGCAGTGTGTTCTCAGCCTTCGATACAAGGTCACGGTGAAAGGCCTGGATGCTGTTTTAGCCAAAGGGAACATGTCCATAATCTTTATGCCAAATCATCCGGCGCTGATCGATCCTGTGATCGTTATGTCACGTCTGTATAACAGGTTCTCGCCACGACCCCTCGCAGATGAAGTGCAGGTTGATAGAAGTTTTATCCGGCCCCTTATGAAAACACTGCGTGCTGTTGTGATTCCCGATCTTTCCAGGAGGGGAAAAAGCGGGAGGGAGGGAGTGATTGAAGGGGTGCAGGGGATTATCGAAGGTTTGCAGCAGGGGGATAATGTTTTGTTGTACCCCGCCGGTCGGCTCTACCGGAGTCGTTACGAATCCATCGGGGCAAACAGCTCTGTGGGTTTGATATTGAAACGCGTACCCGATGCCCGTGTGGTTCTCCTGCGTACCAGCGGTCTGTGGGGGAGTAGTTTCAGTCGGGCTAACGGGATGCCGTCCCTTACAAAAAACGTCAAACGTTATGGCTTGGCATTGGTGTCTGCCGGTCTGTTTTTTATGCCCAGAAGAGAAGTCGTTATTGAAGTTGTTGAACCCGAGTCCTTCCCGCGTAATGAAACAAAACTACAGATAAACAGATACTTGGAGATGTTTTACAATGAAGTACCTCAACATAATACTGTCGTCCCGTATTACTGGTGGCAGGGGAGGGCTGCCAGGCAGGTTGCCGAACCTGTGCGAGTGAGTGTGAATGATGATACCAGTCATATTCCGGCAGCCACTAAAGAACTGGTTCTGGCAAAGTTAAAAGAGTTGAGCGGTGTGGAAACAATCAGTCATGGGGATAAGCTGGCTCAGGATCTGGGGATGGATTCGCTGGTGCTTGTTGAGTATGTTTCCTGGATTGAACGGGAGTTTGGGGTGGTACTGCTGAATCTTGATGGGCTGCATACCGTTGCTCACTGCATACTGGCCGCTGCCGGTGAGTTCAGTTCTCCGGAAAGTATGGAAGATGTTGAGGTGGATGAACGCTGGTTTGCAGGGCAGAGCGGTGATCCCCTTGTTCTTCCGGCAGGAAAGAATATTGCAGAATGCTTTTTGCAGCAGGCACAAAACAGTCCGGATAAAGTTATCGTGACAGACGCTGTCAGCGGGCCGAAAACCTACCG
>JANTGG010000152.1 GCA_024763035.1 Desulfocapsa sp.
TATCTTTCGGTATTTATTGCCAGGGGGAATGTAATGAAAATCGAGGGAATTTTTAACTGAACAAGACCGCTTTGACCCGGATGGGGTGGGGCGGTTTGCTTTTTCAGTAAAAAGGATTTTTGTGCAAATGCCTGTACCAATAATTGATTTATTTGCCGGTCCTGGAGGCCTTGGGGAGGGGTTCAGCCAGCTTGGTTGGCGTGAAGGAAATCCGTTTTTCAGAATCGGCCTTTCCGTTGAAAAAGAAGCTTCTGCACACCGCACTCTTCGGCTTAGAAGTTTTGTCAGACAGTTTCCTTATGCACAAATTCCTGAGGAATACTATCAGTTTTTAAAGGAAGGGAGGCCATCAGAAGATCTTTTTACCCTTCCTGAATTCTTGGAACAGGCACGTGCAGCGGAGGATGAAGCTTGGAGGGCTGAACTTCGCAATGACGATGATTTTAATTCAGAGCTTGATAAACGGATTCGTACTGCTCTCAAGGGGAATGACAACTGGGTACTGATTGGCGGGCCTCCTTGTCAGGCATATTCTCTGGTTGGTCGTTCCAGAAACAAGGGAAAAAAAGATTATATTCCTGAAAAAGATGAAAAGCATTTTTTGTATCAGGAATACCTGCGGATTATTGGGGTGCATAGGCCCGCAGTTTTTGTCATGGAAAACGTCAAGGGGCTGCTTTCATCTAAGGTCAATGGCAATGCCGTATTTAAGCAGATCCTGCGAGACCTTCGCAGGCCATTGAATGGAGACGGCTGCAGTTACAGAATCTTCTCACTGTCCAATTCCTCGAAAGCCTTTGATGAAAATGGTAAACCGGAGTTTGAGGATAAAGATTTTATACTTCGCTCTGAAAAATATGGAATTCCTCAATCTCGGCATCGAGTTATCTTACTGGGGGTCAGGGAAGATATCTGCAAAGCGGGAATATCACCTTCTGTTCTTGCGGAAGAATCATCAGAGATCAGCCTTTACAAAGTATTGACCCTTCCAAAACTGAGGAGTGGTATTTCTAGAGGAAAGTATGATGAGAACGATTGGTTAAAGGCTATCAGGAGCTTTCCAATCAGAGACGTTGAGAGTGAAATTTCAGACAGTCGTGTTGTTAAACAAATTTGGGACGCACTAACAGATATAAAAACACCTAAAAACAATATGGGAGGGAATTTTGTAGGCAAACTCCCCAGACGAATCATAGATGAGTCCTTGCGAAAATGGTACGAAGATGAACGAATTGATGGCGTTTTCAATCATTGTGCAAGAACACATATGGTGTCAGACCTTCACAGATATTTGTTCGTATCCAGCTTTGCGAAAGCAACGAGCAAATCCCCCAAAATGGAAGACTTCCCCGAGGCCCTAAAGCCAGATCATAAAAACAAGGATACTGGTCATTTCAATGATCGTTTCAGAGTGCAGGTAACAGGAAAACCTGCAACGACAGTAACTTGCCACATATCAAAGGATGGACATTACTTTATTCATCCAGATCCTTCACAATGTCGAAGTTTGACAGTTAGGGAGGCAGCACGTATTCAGACTTTTCCGGACAATTATTTTTTCTGTGGCAGCAGAACGGAACAGTATATTCAGGTTGGAAATGCAGTTCCCCCTTTGCTCGCAAATAAAATTGCATTAGTTGTAAAAGACTTGCTGACGGAGGCATTTGGAAGTCATGGTTGATCGGATTTCTAAAGAGCGGCGCAGTTGGAATATGTCGCGCATTAAGGGTAAGAACACAGGCCCGGAAAAGCAGTTGCGATCAATGTTACATCGAGCGGGATACCGATACCGTCTGCACCATCCAAAACTACCGGGCCGTCCTGACATCGTGCTGCCCAAATACCATACAGTCGTTTTTGTGCACGGATGTTACTGGCATCGTCACAAAGGATGTACCAACGCTACTACACCAAAATCTCGGACGGAATTCTGGCAAAAGAAATTCAGTGACACAGTAAGGCGGGACAAGCTCAAGGCAGAGCAACTGAGGGGGCTCAGCTGGCACGTTATCACTGTCTGGGAGTGTGAATTGAAGAAGAATCCACAAGCGGTTCTTGAACAAGTCACTGATCAGTTGAAGGAGGTTGCTGATGCCCCGTGAACATCGACTTCCTCCAAGTGCCGCATCGCTGTCAGCTTCGATGCGTGACATTGGCTATTCCCTCGAAACTGCAATTGCCGATTTGATCGATAACAGTATTTCCGCGAAGGCCACAAAGGTGGAAATCTGCTGCGACCTGACCCATTCCGAACCAACACTGGCAATACTGGATAACGGGGGAGGAATGACACAGGATGATGTCGTTGCAGCGATGCGTCACGGCGCAACCAACCCCAAAGAAGAGAGGAGCCACGATGATCTGGGGCGATTTGGGCTGGGGCTGAAAACCGCATCATTCTCACAATGCCGGCGCTTGACTGTGGTGAGTGCTCAAGGCGGCATCCTATCTGGAGCGGAATGGGATCTGGATCTTGTCGATGAAAAAGACGACTGGATTGTGACCATCCCTGAAGAAGGCGAAATTTCAGAAATCCCCTTTACAGATCAACTGGGGGAGAATGGTACCGTTGTCATATGGCGTTCTCTGGATCGCTTGTTTGAAGATGAAATCGGAAAAAAGCGAGACGAAATTGTAAATGAGAAGCTCGATGTTGTTGAAAAACATCTTGCACTCGTCTTCCACAGATTTCTCTCGGGAGAAGCAAAACGCAGAAAGAAATTATCGATAAAGATCAATGGTCATAATGTTGAGCCATTTGATCCCTTCTGCCGGAAGAATTCTGCCACACAGATGATGCCGGAGGAGATTATCCGGATAGGCGATGCAACAGTAAGAATGCAGCCTTATATTCTCCCGCACCACAGTAAACTTTCGGCGTCAGAATATGATTTCTACCAAAGCCGCAGTGATTTTATTTCAAACCAGGGCGCCTATATCTACCGGAATGGCCGCCTTATGGCCTGGGGCGACTGGTTTCGATTGGTATCAAAAGGAGAAGCCACAAAGCTGGCTCGTGTTCAGATCGACTTTCCGAGCACTCATGATGAATTGTGGACAATTGATATCAAGAAATCCCGTGCAAGACCTCCGCACGCGGTTCGAGAGAGATTGCGCCAGGTGATCACGCAGATCACCGGACGAAGTACAACCGTTCACCGGGGCCGTGGAAAGAAGCTTTTCGAGGAGATTGAAGCACCGGTCTGGGAGCGGTACGCGGATCAGGGATGTATCCGCTACGCTCTCAACGAAGAGCATCCTTTAATCGAAGGACTTAACGATAATCTTGATTCTTCTGAACGGCGCAAGCTGGAATTTTTGATTCGGACCGTGTCGTCCGCCCTACCGGTAGAGATGATCTACTCGGACTTCTCCACACACCCCAGAGAGGTGAAGCAGTCAGGTGCCGATAAAGATGCCGTTATAGAAAATCTCCAAAAACTGAAAGACAGCCTTTTTGAAGGGTCGGAAGGCGATGCTGAAAGTTTCCGCCAGGTTATGCGTTCGACAAGACTGTTTGAAAAATATCTGGATGTAGCAGAAGATTTTATACGTGAGGAGTTTCAATGAGCACCAACCGCGTGGAAAACGAGAAAAATTTTGCAAGTGCACTGATCTCCGCTCTTTCAATCCATCAGGAAACCCTGACAAGAGCTGAGGTGGAAGAAAAGGCGGGCAGTCTGGCGAAAATATTCGGGTATGACGGAAGCCTCGATACAATTGTAGAGGAGGCGATGATTGCCGTTGATACAAGAATGGGTGCCGGTGTTTCTCTTGTAGATGTGGAAGCGGAACACGATGAAGAATGGGTGCTCAAACGTGATGATATGTCCTGGACATACTCGGACGCATACGAGGCATTTCTAAAGCAGGAGCGATGGCATCCGAATGTAGTGCAGTCGTTAAGCGATGTCGGCACTCGAATTCTCGGACACCTGCAAGATCCCAAATGCGAAGGTGAATGGGACCGGAGAGGCCTGGTTATCGGTCATGTCCAGTCAGGCAAAACCGCAAACTACATGGGCCTTATCGCCAAGGCGGCCGATGCCGGCTATAAGTTCATCATTGTTATAGCTGGTATCCACAACAACCTTCGGAAGCAGACCCAGGAACGCATTGATGAAGGGTTCGTTGGCCGTTTGAGCGACCCTGAAAACCGTGCACCTGTCGGTGTCGGCCTGGCTCAGGGTTATCCGCATCCTGCGACGCTCACCAATATCTATGATGATTTTAACAAGAAAACCGCTGCACAAAGTGGTTGGAAACTGAACGATTTCAGTAAGCCTATCATTCTGGTTATCAAGAAGAATGTAAGAACGCTTCAGGCCCTGCATACCTGGCTGAGCGAGATGAACGCTCAGGGTGGCAGAATTGCTGACGTACCCATGTTGATGATTGATGATGAGGCGGACAATGCATCAATCAACACCAATAAAGAAGATCTGGATCCGACCAAAACAAATGCGATGATAAGAAGGGTTTTGGGGCTGTTCATGAAGTCCTGTTATGTAGGCTATACCGCTACACCCTTCGCAAACATTTTCATCAATCCCGATTCATATGATGAAGATGTACGGGAGGAGTTATTTCCTCGTGATTTCATTTATTGTCTGGATGCCCCCAACACATATTTCGGTCCTGAGAAGGTTTTTCTGGACGACAGTACAAGTGCCACGATCCTAGAGCCGATTGGAGATTGTGAAGAATATCTGCCATTCACGCATAAAAAAGATCAAGACCTGTTTGAACTGCCGCCATCCCTATACCGGGCGATCAATCAGTTTATTCTCGTAAGAGCCATTCGGAACCTTCGGGGACAGGCGAATAAACACTGCTCCATGATGGTCAACGTATCCCGGTTTGTGGATATTCAGAAGGCTGTAAGAAGTTTCATAAGTGTCTATGAAAAAAAGCTGCGCGAGGCGGTAAAAGCCAACTATGCGATGCCGGATGACGTTGCGGACAAAAACGAATATATGCGTGCATTAAAGACTGTCTATATTGAAGACTTTTCCGGCTGCGGATTTCAGTGGCCGGAAATTAAAGCAGCGCTATACGAAGCATGTGAAAGTGTTCGTTTGTTTGTTGTAAACAGTAAGTCAGACGAAGTGCTTGATTACAGGAAATATGAACGCGATGGTCAAAGCCTGACAGCTATTGCAATTGGTGGTTTGAGCCTGTCTCGTGGTTTGACCATAGAAGGCCTGAGTGCCAGTTACATGTACCGGAATACACGCATGTACGACACCCTTATGCAGATGGGACGCTGGTTCGGCTACAGGCCAGGGTTCGAGGACATTTGCAGGGTTCACCTGTCTCCGGACTCCATTGACTGGTACTCCCATATTGCAGAAGCATCTGAAGAACTAAGACAACAGATTAAAAGGATGCGTCGAGACAGGTTGAGCCCGAAACAGTTTGGACTTTATGTGCGAGCACATCCGGATCGTCTTCTTATCACCGCAACAAACAAGATGCGCTCTGGTGAGAAAATCAAGGTAAAACAAAACTTTAGCGGACGATTGAGAGAAAGCTACATAATCCCTTCAGACAGCAAAATAAATGAAGA
>JANTGG010000153.1 GCA_024763035.1 Desulfocapsa sp.
GGCTTTCAGTCTGCGAAAAAAAGACGATAATGAGGATATGAAAAATGAGTAATGCATTGAAGGGAGTGCTTTTTTCTGCTCTGATTTTCCCAGGCGCTGGGCAGATATTATTGACCCGCTATCTGCGTGGAGCTGTTTTTTTTCTTCTGGCTTCTCTGGGTGGTGTGCTGTGTGTGACGGCAATAGTACGACGGGCAATTGAGATATTGCAGGATATTGCTGCACGGGGTGATGTTATTGATATGCCGAGGATTATCAGTATCGCAGCAGAGGCATCCACGACTGCTTCATCTCTTTTTTTGAAAGGATCTTTTACGATTCTTTTTTGCTGTTGGCTGGTTTCCGCTGTGGATGCTTGGCGAATTGGCCGAGAGATGGATAAGGTTGCAGCTGAAGGTGGAGAGTAATGGAGGCATGCAGGGAGTTTGCTGGATCCTGCAAGTGGTTTAAGGTGTTGCCGAACCCGGGAAATTGCCTGCGGGGACGAGCTCCTGTATTGCCACTTTGCTTTTGCCGGAGTCAGAGGTAGGAAGGGTTCTCTTCGGGTTTCTTGCGGTTAAGATTGCGGGCTACCTGTGGTTTTTCAGGTGATTGTACTTTGCCGACATCCTTTTTGACCATGAATAGATCCCGGGCTGCTTTGCCGGTACGACCTGTTTTTCTGTATTCGGCATAATTGTTGCCGGTGTCCTTTCGTGCCGGGAATTTTCCGCCGAAAAGAAGCGGCTGGTAATTGAGGAATTTGTATTCTTTATCCTGCACTGTTACCAGGGGTGGAAACCTGTGCCCTTCAAAGTGGTCATACCCCTCTTTCAGGTTCTTCCAGAAAGAGATCCATTTGGAATCGCTGAAAGCCTTCATGTTGGCAGCAGTCATGTGAAAGGGGAAAATATGCACCGGAACCTGTTCTTGTCCGAGTATTATTGCCGATTCGACGATGGCGTATATTTCTTCCATCCGATAATCCATCATGGCATAACAGCCTGCAGATGAGCAGCGTCCATGCACCATGAGAACAGAACCAGTGCGTTTCCTGCTTCTGTCGTATTCGTTTGGAAATCCCAGATTGAATGACAGGTGGTAGTTGCTGTGCGGGTTGAGTTGACTGATTCCTACGGTGTAAAATCCCTCAGGACTCTGCTTGTCTCCTTCCCTGATTTTAGGACCCAGGGTGCCGGAAAAATCACAGATGGGGTAACTTTTGAACAGTTTGTAGGTAAGCCCTTTGCGAATCCATATTTCAAGTGTTCTTTCAAGCTTGAATATCCGTATAAAAACCGGGTCACCGAGATTGAGATCTTTTTTCATCATCTCACTGATAAGCTTAGGGGCCACCCGTCTGTATGATTCTTCTGATTTTTTACTGGTTGGAATGTGATTGTTTGCAGCATTGACCGCTGTAACGAAGAAGAGGCACAGGAAAAAAAGAACAAAGAAATGTACTGGTAAATGGCGCATTGTCAGTTTTGATGGCGTCGTAAAAATTCTCCATCTCCTTCGTTGTTGCATATTTTCTATCATTACGAAGTACCTTAGTACGCCGAAATAATAGAAAATATTTGCGCCTCGGATATGAAGTTTTTTACTTAGCCATCCACTTTTTAGGTTTTTACGAATTTGTCAGTTTTATGGCTGATCTTTGTATATAAAAAAAGATAACATGACTACCACTGAAGCTCAGATAAACGCAAAATGTACCTGTAGGAGCTTGCCCCTGCGAGCGATATCGCAGGGTAACGGTACTTTCACGATAAACATAAAAAAGTTAACCAGAAAAACAGCCAAAAGTCCAGTGGAATTACTGCGTTCAGGCTGTTATTCTACCACTTTTTCGTGGCAGCAGGCTTGTTGCCGGTAAGTGTTCATTCAAGCATCTGCCCTTTTAACTGACCGTAATAAGGTGTTTAATAAAGCACTTTGTCAAGGATGGATTCGGGAGGCGGCTCAATCATGTCGTCGGTGTCTTCCTGTGCACGCTGCAGCCCGAACAGGGCGAGAAGATTATCATCCATGCAGAGTCTGTAGCTTTCTGCAGAGAGAATATTTCTTGATTTTGGATTAACAAGTTTGGCGTTGATGTATAAAATCCGGTTGTTTAAGGAATATGTACCCACAAGAATCGCCTGTGCTGCCTGTTTTTGTTCAATAAGATCAAGGTCACGGGAGAGCATCTTCTCGCCTTCTCCCTGTTGTATCTCCATGGTGTGTCTGAGGTTGATCTCTTTTACGGTATATTTACGCTGAACAAATGAGGTGCCGATATGGGTCTGCAGCAGTCTGCCGAAACGTGATGTCCGGGTTAAGTCATCTGTTGTCACAAATGTTGATGTGAGGATTGGAAGCGTGGGGTGCATGGGAATAAGTGGAGGCATGGCATTCTCCACCAGGTTTTCTGCAATCTTGTCGCCAAGGGTGATGATATCGACGTCCCCTCCCAGAAATCTTTCCAGGGGGGTGCAGTTGAAGTTGGCATTAAAGTTCCCGCATGCTGAGAGGAGAAGTGACAGGGGGAGGAGCAGCAGGAGGAATTTACGTGATGGCACTTTCATATCCGTTTTAATGAACGTCCCCACGAGTGGAGACAAGCTGAATGGTTTCTCCCGGAGATGTGTTCTGATAATGCCAGAAGTCCGGATCAGTTATATAGTAAATATCTGAAGTTCTGAACAGGTATTTATTTTCCGTTACCATGGAGGTGCTGATAATAACTTCGTAATGACCTGCTGTTGATCCTGCTGCGTTAAGAAAGTCCAGTGCTGCCGCTGCTGCGATGGTCTGTATCTCTCCTGGAGTGTGTCTGAGAACTGAAATTCCGGTGGCAAGGACTGTAAGCAGACCGGGTTTCATGGTGTACAATGACTTCTGATGGTAAATGACCTGAACCTTGTAGTTTACCTCAATGTCAGCCGGTTGCAGGCTGCTGCTGGTGGGAACACCGAAACCGACCAGTCTTGTAATGAGAAGATCCCGGAAGCCCTCATTGAAAACAGTCGTTTCACCCTGCTCGCACGGAGTTGCGTCATCACCACAGGTAGCCTGAACAAAGACGGATTTGTCTACATAATCACTGCGGATCAGCTGATTGTTGATCTGATTCGCCACATCGCTTGCCAGAACATCCCAGTGATGGGCTGCCTGCATCTTCTGCTGTTCTGAAAATGCGTAGGAAGAGTTTGTCGGAACACTGGAGCACCCGCAAAGCAGGAGCGAAACAGCCAGGAAGATAATTGCGTACATTATGTTTTTCCGTTGAATGTTAGTATCTTTTATTTGACGACTGATATAATTATATCGGCATCAGAAAAATAAACTATAGGAAAAACAGGGGAGAGTGCAGGTTGTTGCCAAAAACAGGAGTTCTCCTCCTGCGACCGTTCAGCAGGGGGATGGTGAAGCCAGAAAGCTGTTTTCAGCAGCTCTCAGGCTTCGCCGGCTGTAAAAAATCAGAGACTGATGCTGTCAAGCTTCTGGCGGAGTTGAGACTCCGGAGGTGCTCCCACTATCTGATCAACCACTTGTCCATTTTGGAAAAACAACAGACTCGGAACACCGCGAATCTGATAATGCATGGCGGTTCCCGGGTTTGCGGAAGTGTCGAGTTTTACGATAATGACTTTCCCCAGGTATGCCTTTGCCAGCTGATTGATAAGTGGGGCAATGGCATGACAGGGGCCGCAGGTGGGAGAGTAAAAATCCACCATCAGCGGAAGGGTTGCTTCGCTGATAAATGATTGAAACTCGGCATCGTTCAGTTCCACAGGGACCGCCAGTTCTCCAACCGGTAACCTGTTTCCGCACTTTCCGCATTTAGGTGACAGGTGCTGTTTGCCGGCAGGGATTCTGTTTTTAGTGCCGCAGGACGGACAGGGGATAATAAGACTGTTCATGGGCTTCCTCACAAAAAAAAGGGATTGGAAATGGTGTCCCGAAAATGTGGGAATGATTGGTCTCTGTGTCAAGAAGTTTTCTTGTTGTGAATCCTTTTTGTGTCACTATTGCCCAAATGGAACTGAGTGTTTATACTGGAGTTTAGCATTTATGCGGATGCTGTATTCTTATCCTCTTTAACTTCGTGAATTCATGTCCATTGATCTTCATATCCACTCCACTTATTCAGACGGCACAAAAACGCCGACGGAGCTCGTTTCGCTGGCCTCTGCAAGTGGTGTGTCCGCCATCTCCGTTACAGATCACGATACCATTGACGGTGTGTCCGAGGCAGCGGCAGCCGGAGAGGAGTCTGGTGTTGAGGTCGTGCCCGGGCTTGAAATCAGTGTGCTTCACAAAAAAAAGGTCCTCCATATTCTTGGCTATTATATAGACAGCAGCAATGAAGGCCTTGCCGCAGCTCTTCGTGTTCTGCAGGAAGCACGGGACGGTCGAAATGAAAAGATTATCATCCGGCTGCAGGAAGCAGGGGTTGATGTCAGTATTGAAGAGTTGCATGAAATATCGGGAATGGGACAGACCGGAAGACCTCATATTGCCCGACTCCTTATGAATCACGGGGTGGTGCGATCGATGAATCAGGCGTTTGATCAATATCTGGTAAAGGGTGCCAAAGCCTATGTGCCGCGTTTTGCCTACAGTGCTGAAGATGCAATCGGCTTTATTGTCAGCGCAGGTGGGCTCCCCGTGCTTGCTCATCCCATACAGGTAGACAGAACATTAACTGTTCTCCACAAACTGTTGCCGGAGTTGAAATCATTTGGCCTTCAGGGGGTGGAGACGTATTATCCCACCCAGAAAAAGAAAATGCGCAAACGGATCGCAAAGTTTGCCGGGGAATTCGACCTTATTCTTACAGGCGGCAGTGACTATCATGGTGATATCCGTCCCGGAACCCGTCTTGCCGGCGGTAATAATGTGTATGTGCCTCCGGAACTGCTGGATAAAATGAAGGCCAGGCTCCCGGGCAAATGATCGAAAGACAACCAAAAGAACCAGGAAAAATATGCATACGATACTCATAGTTGATGATGAGCCCAATTACCTTATAGTCCTTTCTGAACTGCTGCGTGATGAAGGTCTTGAAGTTTTTACCGCCGGCAGCGGAAAAGAGGGACTGGCTCTTGTTCAGGAGATGGATCTGGATCTGGTGATCACAGATATGCAGATGCCGGGTATGGACGGCTTGGAGTTTTTGCAGGAAATAAAAAAGATCAACGCGGATCTGCCTGTCATTATGATTACCGCCTTTGCCGAAGTTGAAAAGGCGGTGGTGGCAATGAAGGCGGGAGCATATAATTATCTGTCAAAACCGTTTTCCAATGATGAACTTCTGGTCAATATCAATAAGGCTGTTGACCATTATTCCCTGCTTCGGGAAAATATGCGTCTGCGTCGGGATATGCTGACTCGAACCGGTTTCGCCGGCATGGTCGGGAAAACGAAAAG
>JANTGG010000154.1 GCA_024763035.1 Desulfocapsa sp.
TGGGTTCCTCTATGGTCACTGTTATCCAGTGCTGATCCCACCACTCTTTGGGGGTGACAAAGATTCCGTTTACCAACATGGAGAAGTGCAGGTGATCACCACCTGCCATTCCTGAAGTGCCGGATTTCCCCAGGACATCGCCCTGGTTGAGGGAGTCACCCACGGAAACATCAATCTGGCTGAGATGGGAGTAGAGGCTGAATACTCCCTGACCGTGATCAAGCATCACCATATTTCCGTAAATGCCCAGATAGTCGGCATGGACCACGATTCCGTTACCTGCAGCTTTTATATTTGCATGCCTGGTGGAGGCGATGTCCATTCCCAGGTGTACTTGTCTGTCTATTTCTTTCCCCTTGTAATAGTAGGTTCGATGGTCGGCAAAGCCGGCTCTGCCGCTGCCGGACATGCGGAGAAAACGCCCTGACCAGAGCTGTTTTTCGTTGGGGTTCATGCACAGATCATGAATCTGATCGTTGTTCAGTTTTCGAACCTTGCGGTTGGTGTACAGGTACTGCTCTATGGTGTCCCCCTGCATTTCGGGATAGCGTTCGGCAAATTCCGGAATTTTGCGGGCAAGAAATGAGTCTGGAATGTTGATGCGGTCTTTTTTCTGATTTGCTTTTGTAAGCACTGGAGAAAAAGGCTTTACCGTGCGGTTGCCGGCTGCATCTTCTGCTACAACGGCAGCTTCCGTGATGGATTCGGTGGCGTAGTGCAGGGCAATATAGGAGATATACTTTTTTTCAGATTCGTCTGTTAAGGGGAAACCGGGGTGGTAGTACCCGTTCAGCATAACGCCATGTTTGACACTGTCATCTACGCTGTAGATAACAATCCCTGCACCGCCCGGTTTGATGTAGCGTTCGCTGTGGATGATACCAACCCGCGGAGCCTTGGTGTCGATCGTGACACTGTGAGAGAGAACGCTCAGGTTTCCTTTCAGCATTCCCCGGTAGGAGTAGTCATGTACCTGCACGCTGATGTCTGCCTTCCCTTCCTTCAGTCCCAGTTTTTTCGGGGTGATGTTCACTGTTATGGTTTCTTTTGCCACCCCGGCTGTACCCGTTTCTTTTCCGGCAGGATACTGTTTGCTCAAAATCTGTTTTTCTTTTTCTCCCTGGCGAATGAAGACAGTAATGTCGCGGATGCCGCTTTTGGCATCGCTTACAACAAACGTGATGGGTGTGTCTTTACCGATATAGGCAGGGAGGTCTTTTCCCGTAATCCCCGGTTGTTCACCCTCAAAATAAGTGATGTAGCCATATCCGCCTGCGACCAGCAGCAGAAGGAAAATAATCAGAAAAAATGTACCCCTGGTTGAACCTCTTTTAGCCTTTCTGTTTAAACGACGTGCCATAATAATCTACCTGTAGTTTATTGATTCCAGCTGATATCGTACTTTTCTATATGCTGATTTTTTGTTGGGATTATTGTCAGTCTCTTGCCGATATCCCTTTCAAGCTCGTTGGTAACAGATTCTTCCTCTTTTAAAAGCATATCAGCCACACTGGGATGAACTTTCAGGGTAACGTTATGCCCGTGATAGCGCCTTGCATTTCGTGATATCTTCCGATAGATCTCGTAACAGATGGTGCGTCTTGATTTCAGCACCCCTTCTCCGGCACAGTAGAGACACGGCTCACACATCATCTGGTTCAGATTCTCACAGCTGCGTTTTCTGGTCATCTGGACAAGCCCGAACTCGGTAAGCTTGAGGATGGTAATGCGGCTTTTATCCTTTTTGACGGCTTCCTTAAACGTTGTAAAGAGCTCTTCCCTGTGCCATTCGTCTTCCATGTCGATGAAATCAACTATGATAATCCCACCGATATTTCGAAGGCGCAACTGGTAGGCTATCTCTTTCACTGCTTCCATATTGGTCTTGAAAATAGTCTCTTCGAGGTCATTCTTGCCGACATAGCGTCCTGTGTTGACATCAATTACAGAGAGTGCCTCGGTGGTTTCAATAATGACGTAGCCACCGGAACGGAGCCACACCTTTTTTTCCAGGGCACGTGATATTTCCACTTCTATTCCCTGTGCTTCAAACAGGGGGGCCTCGCCATCGTAATAGGAGATACGATCCTGCAGTTTCGGGGCAAAGGTCTTGACGAACTTCAGGAGTTTCTCATAACTTTCATAGTTGTCGAGAATAAGCCTTTTGACTTCGGAAGTAAAAAGATCACGAACCGAGCGAAAGGTAATGTCGAGATCTTCATAGATGAGGGCAGGTACGGAAGAGCGTGTGGAAAGATCCTGGATCTCATCCCAGAGCAGCATGAGAAATTCCATGTCTGCTTCCAGTTCTTCCATGCTGGCATGTTCGGCAACGGTGCGGACGATAAAACCGGTTCCTGCCGGTCGAAGGGTCTCGATACGTTCTTTCAGCGTCTGCCGAATCTCTTCGCTGTCAATTTTCCGGGATATGCCGATATGATCGGTGAGCGGCATGAAAACGAGGTTTCTGCAGGGAAGGGTCATGTGGCAGGTGAGTCGTGCACCTTTAGTGCCGATTGGATCTTTACCCACCTGCACCATGATCTCCTGACCTTCGGTGAGCAGATCCTCTATGGACATTCCGGCAGGACGGGTAATATCTCCATCGGGGGTGGATGGGCTGAGATCAAGTTTACCGCATGGGGACTCTTTTTTGAACATCCTGGAGTCGAGGTCGGCGTCGGAAATAAATACATCGTCGACATAGAGAAAACCTGTCCGTTCGAGGCCTATGTCGACAAAGGCGGCCTGCATACCGGGAAGTACGCGTACCACCCGACCGCGGTATATATTGCCAACCAGTCCTTTCTCGGTTGGACGCTGCAGGTGGAACTCTGCAAGCTGACCATTTTCGACAAGAGCTATCCGTATTTCATAGCTGGTCGCATTAACAAGTATTTCGCTGCTCATAAGCTGATGGTAGAGTATGTTGTCATCATGGTGATGGCACTGATTCCGGTGCAGTGTTGAAAAACTGCCGATTATACTGTATCCCTTTGTAAAAATCCTCTTCTAAATCTATCATTTTAAAAAATTAACAATTCTTTTTATCTTCAATGGGACCAATATCAGTAATCATTCCAACGTGGAATCGTGCGGAGTATCTGCAAAGAGCCATGGCATCTGTGAAGAAGCAGACACTCTCCTGCAGCGAACTGATCATTGTTGATGACGGTTCAACCGATAAGACAAAACGATGTGTCAGCACATTTGCCAAAGACTGTTCTTTTCCGGTAATCTACCTGCACCAGGAAAACAGAGGTCCTGCGGCGGCAAGAAATAGAGGGATTTCGTCTGCAGCATATCCCTTTCTCGCCTTTCTTGATTCTGATGATCACTGGAAAAAAAATAAGTTGGCCCTCCAGTATGAAGCATTGCTGGAACATTCACAGGCTCTTATTTCACATACAGAGGAACAGTGGTTGCGAAGGGGTAAACATTTGAATCAGAAGAAAATTCACCAGCCTCGCACCGGTGATATTTTCAGTCATTGTCTGCAGCTTTGTGCTGTCGGCATGTCTACGGTAATGGTGCGCAAAGAATTTTTTGCTGCCATTGGTCTTTTTAATGAAGACCTGCGTTGCTGCGAAGATTATGATCTGTGGCTTCGGGCAAGCAGCAGTCTCGAATTTCTCCTTGTGAAGGCTCCTCTCACCATAAAAGAAGGAGGGCGTGACGATCAGGTCTCGTACCAGTACAGGGTGGGTATGGACAAATTTCGTATTTATTCAATCCTCTCTGTTTTGCTAAATGGCACGCTTGACCACATCCAGCGTATTGCTGCATTAATGGATTTGGAAAAAAAGAGCAGGGTTTATGGGCAGGGCTGTGTGAAACATCTACGGGTGGAAGAGGGGAAGCGCTATCTGCAAATAGCTGACTGGGCAAAAAATACGGTTTGCAGCGATGTTACAGCAAACCATACAAATGAACTGAGCCGTTTTCTGCAGGCATCACGAAACACAATTCTTGAGAAATAATAATGAGTCAAATGCAATCATGGAAAGACCCCTCACGCTTTGTCAAACATATCCATGTGGAAGAATCCTGCATGGACCTTGACTACACCAGGGAAATAATCGGGAGGGCAGGCCTACCGGTAACGGTTATTGATGACCGGGCAGACCCTGAAGCCATAGAGGGGATCTATCCTGATAATCTGCTGGAAGGGAAACATCATTTACTGCTCTGTAAAAACAGGGGGCATTTTTTCAAGCCCTGTCCGGGAACACGGGAGTACCGCTGTTGCGAATACCAGGTCTTGAACATCGGAATGAATTGCCCCATGGATTGTGTCTACTGTATCCTGCAGGCATACCTTAACAAGCCGTGGCTTACCTTTTTTGTGAACAGTGATGACCTGTTGGGAGAGTTACGAACTGCCTTTGCCGCTGAACCCCAGCGAAAATTCAGAATAGGCACAGGGGAGTTTACCGATTCCATGGGGCTCGACCGTCTTACCGGACTGAGTCGCAGGCTGGTTAGCTTTATGGCTGATGAAGAACAGGGGATTCTTGAATTAAAAACCAAAAGTGCAGTGATTGACAATCTTGAAGGCTTGGCACATAAGGGCAGAACGGTGCTTGCCTGGTCTTTGAATGCCACTTCTGTCATGCAAAAAGAGGAGATACGCACAGCCACCCTTGAAGAACGCCTTGCTGCAGCCAGGCAGTGTGCTGAATGGGGGTATAAACTCGCCTTTCATTTTGATCCGATCATTGACCATCCCGGTTGGGAGCAGGGCTATGAAGAGACCATCACAAAACTCTTTAAAACTGTTCCGGCAGAGCAGATTGTATGGATATCTCTTGGGGCACTTCGTTATTTACCGGCGTTAAAGGAAATTGGCGTTTCCCGGTTTCCTGGAACCCGAATGTATTATCAGGAATTTATTGAAGGGCTGGATAAAAAGAAGCGCTATTTCCGTCCGAGAAGGGTCCGGCTGTACCGGTATATCTATTTACTGCTGAAGGCGGGAGCGTCCCCTGCAACGTGTATTTATTTCTGTATGGAAAGTGATGAGATATGGAAAGAGGTGATGGGCTATGTACCTGAAGATAAAGGGGGAATACCCGCAATGCTCGATAGGACTGTCTTTTGAGCATGGGGCGGTCAAGATAAATTTTTCTTTTTCAAAGGCAGGCTTTGTGGTATTAAATCCAGTGGTCATCCATTCATATTATGAAAAAAATCGGAGAAACTGAATGATTAATAAAGTTATTTTGGTCGGCAATCTTGGGCAGGATCCT
>JANTGG010000155.1 GCA_024763035.1 Desulfocapsa sp.
AGATGGCGCATGGGAAAGATATCCCGTTTCATACGCGGCACCGCACCAAGAACAGGGATTCCGGTGTAATGTTCAATCGCCTGGGTGACGATGGACTGATGCCGCTTTGTTCCTATCTGATTCAGGACAACACCACGGATATCTACACGTTCATCAAGCTTTATACAGCCAAGAACCAGAGCAGCGACTGTCCGTGTGGTCTTGGTGCAGTTTACCACAAGGAGCACAGGCATCTTGAGTGAAATTGCCAGATCGGCTGTAGAATAGCCGCCCTGAGGATTGACACCGTCATACAGACCACGATTCCCCTCAACAACAGCAAAATCAGCGCCCATGCTCTGCTGCAGAAAAGATGCTTGAATCGCCTCACTGCTCATCAGGTAGGGATCAAGATTATAACAGCTCTGTTTTGCGGCAAGCTTCATCCAGCCGGCATCAATATAATCCGGTCCCTTCTTGAACGGGGCAACCTTTTTCCCAAGCCGTGTCAGGGCGGCAGTCAGTCCCACAGAAACAACACTCTTCCCGGAACCTCCGGCAAGTCCTGCCACCACAATACCTTTAGTCATCACCATCTGTATTTTTAGAATTATCGGTTAATGATTCAGCCGCCCGTGCTGCGACCACGCCTTCGTATACAGTTTCTTCATCCGCTCTTCCAGCACCAGACGATACTTCTCGATTTCGTCCGCTTTAATCCTGGCAGGAACATACAGAGGCTCACCGAAATAAAAATCAATCCTCGAAAACGGATAAGGGAAAGATGTACCGTCCCATGAGTGAAAGCGGATGTACTTACGGCATGACCACATCAACGGGACCACGGGAACACCAGTTTTTGAGGCAAGAGCAATACAACCTGCCTGCACGACAAGCGGAGGTCCCTGGGAACCGTCGGCAACTATCCCGGCGTTATATCCCTTTCGTATATGCCGGATCATACTCTTCAGAGCCTGCATGCCGCCGCTGTTTTTTGAACCACGAATGGGCAGATAGTCAAGCTTTCTGGCGATTTCTGCTATATATTCACCATCTTTACTCCGGCTTACCATAACAGCTGCAGGAATGTTTCGCAGAAAATAGAGAAAATACATAATCCCATAGTGAAAAAAAACAGCAATAACCTTTTTTCCTTCTTCAGGATTCTGATCGAAGTTTTCAACATTGTGCAGGGTGACCCTGCAGGTGGCAAGCCAGACTTTCATCAGGGCAACCACCAGAGTGGGAAGTATTCGCACAGACATACGGTACAGCCGATCACTTTTCATCCAATCTCTATCTCCAGTTTACGAAGGGCCTTGATCCTGTCCCGTAATGCTGCTGCTTCTTCAAAGGCAAGCTCACCGGCAGCTTTCTGCATCTTTTTTTCCAGTGTTTTGATCTCTTTTTCAAGCTCGGTAATACTGTAATATACCGGCAGCTCTTCAGCAGCCTCCAGCAATCCGGCATCCATTTTATCTGCTGCATGATAACCATTTGCCTGCAGATGCTGTTTGATACTGTCTTTCACCTTTGACCGAATGGTTTGGGGAGTTATTCCATGTTCCTTATTATACTGCTTCTGAATTGTACGCCGCCGTTCCGTTTCTTCCATGGTTCGCTGCATGGAACCGGTGATCTCCTCCGCGTAGAGAATCACCATCCCTTCGGAATTTCTGGCAGCGCGTCCACAGGTCTGAGTTAAAGAACGCTCGGATCGCAGGAACCCCTCCTTATCTGCATCAAGAATCGCCACCAGTGAAACTTCCGGAATATCGAGCCCCTCACGCAGTAAATTGATGCCGATCAAAACGTTATACTCACCATTTCGCAGATCCCGTATCAGTTCAACACGTTCAAGTGTTTTAATATCAGAGTGCAGATAGCGAACTTTCACATCGAGTTTTTCATAATAATCCGTCAAGTCTTCTGCCATCCGTTTAGTAAGCGTCGTAACCAGTACAGCTTCATCTTTTTCTGTACGCAGACGAATTTCTTCGAGAAGATCATCCACCTGGCTCACCGCAGGACGGACTTCTATACGGGGGTCGAGCAGACCTGTGGGACGAATAATCTGATCGACGATCCTGCCCTCTGCCTGTTCTATTTCATACTCCCCCGGGGTCGCCGAAACAAACACCACCTGATTGATGCGTTCGTTAAATTCCTCAAAGCGTAAGGGGCGATTATCAAGGGCTGAGGGGAGGCGAAAACCAAAATTCACCAGGGTCTTTTTCCGTGCCCTGTCACCATTGTACATACCATTGAGCTGGGGGACACCGATATGTGACTCATCGATAAAGAGCAGATAATCTTCAGGGAAATAATCAAGAAGATTGGGGGGAGGCAGCCCCGGCTTCTGCCCGGTGAGATGTCTTGAATAGTTTTCTATACCTGTACAGTATCCAAGTTCCATAATCATTTCCAGATCGAACATGGTTCGCTGTTCCAGGCGCTGCAGTTCAACAAGACGATTTTCCCTGTGGAAATAATTCAGCTGATCTTTCAGTTCCACCTTAATGGTCTCCACAGCCGTCTGCAACCTGTCCTTGGACGTCACAAAATGACTTCCAGGGAATACTGTGTATTCTTCCAGTCGTTCAAGAACCTCACCACGCAGCGGATCAATCACAGTAATGGAATCGATGGTGTCTCCAAAAAATTCAATGCGGATTGCCCGATCTTCTTCATGTACCGGAAAGATATCTATCACATCCCCACGCAGCCGAAATGTTCCACGATGGAAAGAGACGTCATTTCGTTCGTACAGCATAACCACCAGACGCCTGGTGACCTCCTCCGGCGGATAGTCTTCGTCACAGCGAAGAAACAGATGCATATTTTTATACTCGTCCGGAGAACCGAGTCCATAAATGCAGGAGACAGAGGCGACAATAATCACATCGGTCCGGGTAAGAAGAGAACGGGTGGCGGAATGACGCATCTTATCGATTGCATCATTAATGGAGGAATCTTTTTCGATATAGGTATCAGACTGGGGTATATACGCCTCCGGCTGATAGTAATCATAGTAGGAGACAAAATATTCAACGGCATTATGGGGGAAAAGATCCTTAAATTCAGCAAAAAGCTGAGCGGCGAGAATTTTATTAGGAGCAATTATAAGAGCGGGACGCTGCACCCTTTCGATAAGGGATGCCATGGTAAACGTTTTCCCGGAGCCGGTAACCCCCAGCAGCACCTGACTGCGTGCACCGGTTTCAATACCATGCGCCAAGGCTGCAATGGCTTCCGGCTGGTCACCGGATTCCCTGAAATCCGTTATAAGCTGAAGAGTTCGATCCATGCCTTCAATTACACCATTTGGAAGAAACTGGCAAATAAAGAGATGGTGTTGATGGTCATGAAATGACTATGCATACACGGGAAAATGAAATACCCGGAAAATATCACCGAAGAAACAAATAAATCGTACGCTGCAAAATAAATCATTGACAGGACCCCAACCGCCCCTTACAATATCGTCAAATAGCGATATGGCAATAAAGAAAGGGGCAATTATGAAACCATTTATCCGGGTAATGAAAGCACTGTCCGACCCCAGCAGGGTCAGAATACTAAAACTCCTTGAGACAGGTGAACTGTGCGTATGTGAAATCAAAGATGTTCTGGGACTTGCCCAGTCAACGACCTCCAAGCACATGAAGCTTCTGGAGGATGCGGGGCTGGTTGACAGAAGACGGCAGGGTTCGTGGATACTCTATACCCTTGCAGCCAATCCTGAATCGGTTTATGCCGAAACGATGCTTGAGAATCTCGGGAACTGGCTTACTGAGGACGCTGAGTTGAGTAAAATGCACAAGCTGCTGCCCACTGCCCTTGTTCAACGTGACTGCCGAAACAATTAACGCCACATACTTAATTTTAAGAAGGAAACCATGGAACCACTGAAGACAATAAACAACAGTTGTGATTGCGGCTGTAAGAAAACAGGTGAAAATGGCGAAACAGAGACCAGAAAAATCAATATTTTCAAGGCAGCATTTATTGGTGTTCTCGGCTTTCTTATCTGGTACGCCGTCTATAAACAGCTTGAACCGTTCTCAAACTTTTTTGCCTATTCCCTTCTGGGTCTGGAGCGGGGAAGTCACCTTGGCGGTGCAATCCAGTTTTTTGTTTACGACACCCCAAAGGTGATGATGCTCCTCACCCTCGTCGTGTTTGTGATTGGCATGATCCGATCATTTTTCACCCAGGAACGTACTCGTAAATACCTGGCGGGCAAACGGGAGACCGCAGGAAATGTGATGGCAGCCCTCCTTGGTATTGTCACCCCGTTCTGTTCCTGTTCTGCAGTTCCACTCTTCCTCGGCTTTGTGCAGGCAGGCATTCCCCTTGGTGTCACCTTTTCCTTT
Source organism: Desulfocapsa sp. (assembly GCA_024763035.1). GTDB lineage: Bacteria > Desulfobacterota > Desulfobulbia > Desulfobulbales > Desulfocapsaceae > Desulfocapsa. The sequence continues at coordinate 4,356 of JANTGG010000155.1, forward strand.
CTGATTGCCGCCCCCATGGTCAATGAAATTGCGGTGATTCTCCTCTATGGTCTGCTGGGCTGGAAAGTTGCTGCCATTTATCTGATAACAGGAATCTCCATCGCCATTATAGCGGGATGGGTCATTGGACGATTGAAACTGGAACACTGGATTGAAGATTGGGTACAGGAGATGCGAACAGCCGAGGCTGTTGTTCTTGAAGAAAAACTGACATGGGCTGACCGTATAGATCGCGGGCGCGAGGCTGTTCGCGATATCGTCGGCAAGGTGTGGCTCTATGTGGTTGCCGGGATTGCCGTGGGAGCAATTATTCATGGTTACGTACCGGAAACCTTCATGGCTTCTGTTATGGGAAAAGATGCATGGTGGTCTGTTCCCGTAGCCGTCCTTGTCGGCATCCCCATGTATTCCAATGCAGCAGGTATCGTACCGGTTGTTGAAGCACTGCTCGGCAAAGGAGCTGCACTCGGTACTGTCCTCGCCTTTATGATGAGTGTTATTGCCCTGTCACTGCCGGAAATGGTCATCCTGCGCAAAGTACTGAAACCCAAACTGATCGCTGTTTTCATTGCCGTGGTTGGCAGCGGGATTCTGTTTACCGGATTTTTATTTAATATGATTATTTGACGAAGTCGTACAATTCTTCATTCCTGCGAGCGATTCAAGGCATTGCCAGACCTTGAAAATCGCTCGCAATGGGCGAGCTCCTACAGTTACATCTTGCATTTGCCTGAGCTTCAATGACAATCTGCTTTTTAATAATCCAGAAAAACACCAAATGCATGCTGTGTAAAAAAGAAACAGGGGTGTATAAAAAAAACCCACTTTTATATTTCACTCTGCGTCAAAACATATATTCTGTTTCCACAG
>JANTGG010000156.1 GCA_024763035.1 Desulfocapsa sp.
AAAACACATCTTGCTACGGCACTTGCACACACGGCCTGCCTGAATGGGGTTACAGTGCTTTTTACCACTGCCATTGATGTGATCAATGGGCTGTCTGCAGCACAGGAAGCCGGGAATTTCCAGAAGGAACTTAAAAAGTATCTCAAACCATCATTACTTGTCCTCGATGAACTTGGATATTTACCCATCGATAAACGTGGTGCAGATCTCCTGTTTCAGGTCATCAGTCACCGATATGAACAGGGTAGTATTATAATCTCAACCAACCGGGCCTTTAAGAACTGGCCTGAAATATTCAACAATGACGCGACGCTTACCTCTGCCATCCTTGATCGTGTCCTGCATCATGCAGAGACGGTGGTTATTGAAGGGAAGAGCTATAGAATGAAGGATACCGTTGAAACATAAAGGATAACAATACACCACGGCCGGTAAAATATTTCGGTCGTGGTCATAAAACATCGCTTATTGCCGCTGCATTTTTAAATGGCCCTGGTGGATACAATTTCGAATGGTCGCTAACACCAGGTCACCGGGCATTTCTTTTTCCTTCCAATTCCTCCCAGCGTTCGTAAAGTTTCTCAACCAGCTCTTTCGCAGTCTGCAACTCCTTCCAGGCTGCTTCCAGTTTTTGCGAATCAGATGCTGTCTCAGATGAATCCATAACACTTTGCAGACGATCAACCTCTTCCTCGGCACTCAGGATTTTTCCTTCTATACTGTCATACTCCCGCTGATCCATATAGGATAGCTTTCCGGTAGCCTTTTTCTGTTGTTTTCTTTTTTTCTGCTTCTCATACCGTTTTTCTTCCGAGATGATCCCCTGCCCTTGTCCATCTATATCCGCAAGCCATTGTTCGTAATCAGCATAATATGTTGTACCACCCTGCCCGTTAAAACCGATAACCTGATCACAAATGGAATCGAGAAGAAACCTGTCATGGGTGACAAGCACCAAGGCTCCGGGGAATTCCAGCAGACTTTCCTCAAGAACATCAAGAGAAGCGATATCCAGATCATTTGTGGGCTCATCAAGCAGCAGAATATCTGCCGGCTGACGCATGAGTTCAGCTATAAGGATCCTTGCCTGTTCACCACCTGAGAGTTGCCCCACAGGCGTTTCCAGTTGATCCGGCCGAAACAGAAAGCGCTGTGCCCAGGTAACAACATGGGTGGAATGTTCCCGAAAAAGAATCGAGTCACCATCAGGGGCAAGCGCACGACGAAGGGTAATATCCGGATTTATGCGTTCACGTTTCTGATCAAAATTGACAACGCGAACATCCGGAGCAGTCTTAATCTCGCCGCAATCCGGCTGCAAGCCGTCTTCCTGAACACTTCCCCAGAGTATCTTCATCAGTGTTGATTTGCCGCAGCCGTTTCGTCCCAGAAGCCCCAGACGCGTTCCCGGTGAAAGAACCATGTTAAGATCTGAGAAAAGAACTTTGTCCTCAAATTTTTTTTCAATGGCAATGGCTTCAAGCAACTTCCTGGTTTTTCGCCCCGTTGGCTCAAAATCAATTTTAATCTGTTGCAATGAGCGATTTCTATTTTTAACTTTAGACAGATTCTCACGAAGTTTATGTGCCTCGTCAATCCTGTAACGAGCCTTGGTTGCGCGTGCCTTTGGACCGCGACTCAGCCATTCAGCCTCACGACGCATCTTATTTGCAAGCCGCTCTTCAAGCTGTTGCTGCTGTGATAAAAAGTCTGCCCTTGCTGCCAGAAACCGGGAATAACTACCATTCACCTGCAGAGAACCTTCCGGATAAACGGAAGAAAGTTCAACTATCCTGTTCACAGTCGTTTCCAGAAACCGTCGATCATGGCTCACCAGTATAAAGGAATTCGGTCTTTCAGGAAGTGAGGCAGAGAGCATTTTCTCAAGCCAGATAACCCCCTCAATATCCAGATGATTTGTGGGTTCATCCATCACCAGGATATCAGCTTGTAGAATCATACTCTGGCAAATCGCCAATCGTTTCCTCCACCCTCCAGAAAGATTACTCACCACCATTTCACTATCGGGAAATCTAGCCCGGGACAGCAGCGTCTGCACCCGGCTATGGCATTCCATCTCTTCCAGACCACTCCCTGCCAGAGTTGTCCGCAGGTTATCTGCAACACTGCCCTCTTCGTCAAACTGATCCTCCTGAGCAAGGTAGGAACTCTTCACATGCCGCCTGCTGACAATGGTGCCGCTGTCAGCTTCCATAAGACCGCTCAGAATCTTCAGAAAAGTGGATTTACCGCTGCCGTTTGGGCCAATCAACCCGATTCGATCATTATTGTTTATCACCAGATTGATATTGGAAAACAGGCGCTGTGCACCAAAGGACTTTTCCAGACCCTGACAGGTTAAAAGATGAGACATGAAAGAATTTACACTGAAAAATGGAAAGACAAACCAACAACCGGAGGATTGCCGCTTCCCCCATTCCCGGTCTATTTTTATTGAAAATCTTATATATAACGACTATAGTCGTGCAGATCAGATGAACAGGAACACAACCGGATGCATCATGCTCTGCCTGACCTCCAGAAAACCCGAATATACACTGAACATACGTAAATCGCAATGAGTGACCGATTACATATCATCATCACAGGTGAGGAGCAGAAACCGCATACCTTTATGCTCTCAAAACGCAAACTGCAAACCGGAATCATAACCTCCCTCACCCTGTTCCTGTGCCTTGGCATCGGCAGCTTTCAGGCAGCACGTCTTTCAAAAAACAACTCTATACTCAGCGCACAGGTTGCAGGGCTCAGCCATCAACTGAAGAAGAGCAGTGCCCTGCAGCAGCAATATGCCATACAGGTGGATGCACTGAAGGTTTTAAACAGCAGTCAGGCTGTTGCCTTTGAAAAAGAAAAAACGCTGCTTTTAAACAGTGCTGTCAGTGAACTTGAAGAACGCAGTCAGATGATCGAACAGGTTATCTGCAATATCGGCGTTGATATCAAAAAAGCCGAAGAAAAAACAGAAAACTCCGGTGGTCCTTTTATCACAGCAGACCCTAGCATTGGTAAAAAACTGCTCTTTCGCTCTGACCGTTTTTTAGAGACAATGAAATACCTCCCCCTTGGTCGTCCGGTCCCGGGGCGCATCACCTCTAAATTTGGTCATCGGAAGGATCCGGTTAACGGAAGGAAAGGTTTTCATACCGGTGTGGATATGAAAGCTCGCAGAGGGCAGAAAGTAGCGGCAACAGCTGACGGAACGGTGATTAAAGCATTTACCAACGGCGGATATGGCCGATATGTTGAAATCAGTCACGGTAACGGCTACACCACGAAATTTGCACATTTGAAAAAAATTCTGGTAAAAAAAGGCGACAAAATCAGTCGCGGGCAGACCATCGGTCTGGTTGGCAATACTGGTCGCTCCACCGGCCCTCACCTGCATTACGAGGTTTGCCTGTGGAATAAGCCCGTTAATCCAAATAAATTCATGCAGGTCGATAAGCTCGTCATCCCTCCCGTTATCCCCCAACTTGTCGCAAAGTCAACAAAAAAATTAAGACCTGCCGCCCTTGCCGCCAGAAAAGCAGCTGAAACAACAGCGCTGGAGGCGTCCCATGTCTCTCTTTAATAAAAAAAATAAAAAAAATGACTTTGACCAGGAAACGGCACGGGCAGAAAAGGAAGTTATCGCATCAATTATCGACACAAAGATGACCGTCACCGGTGAACTCTCCTTTTCCGGAAAGGCTCGAATTGATGGTACCGTGAAAGGAAACATCAAAGGGGAGCACCTGATCCTTTCCGAGAGCGGTCGGGTAATTGGTGACATATCTGCATCTTCTCTGGTCTGCCACGGAACGATAGAGGGCAACAGTACCGTTAATCTGTTCAATGCACGCAAAAGCTCTTGTATTCACGGTAGAATCGAAGCCGCAAGTCTCACGGTGGAACCGGGTGCAGAACTCAACGGGGATATCAAGGTGGCTACCCGGGACCTGCACCTTGTTGAGAAAGACGATGGCAGCGTCCAGGAATCCGCCGCAGGATAATTCGCTCTATGCAGCCTAAAGATCTCCCAGCCCCTTCCAACCGCCTGACCTGTCCCAGTTGCGGGAACGACAAGGACTTCTATGAAATTGCAGAAGATGTCACCATAACCACCCACTATATTCAGAATCTCGATGGAAGCTTTACCCCCGAAGAAGATACATCTCAGATCCTGGGTGAAATAAGACTGATCTGCGGTCGATGCCAGGAAGATATGTCCTCATCCTACCAGCACTTTTCGGAAATGCTCTTTTGACAAATACGCGGCGAATCATCAGAAACAACGATGAGCTGTTCGAAGCTTTTCATCACCTGGTTTGTGGAGATATCATCGCCTGCCGCATTCGCCTGAAGTATGACGAGGAGCACCTCCTGCTGGACTTAACAGAACGGGGAATCCACCTTATCCCGTCTGCCACCTCACAACTTGCCAGTCGCTCAAAAACATTCCAGGCTCGCCTTCTCGGCTCCCTTATGATTCCTCACACAGTGGTTATTTACGATATTCACGGCTTACTGGAAACCATCTCCCTGTACAACAGACATTCCGTCGAAAAAGTTATCCTCAAACACGACCGCAAGAATGCCGGACTGGGAATCCACCTCTTTCACAACATAGAAGATGTGTACACCCAGGCGGCAAACAACGTTCTCCCCTTCCCCTTTGTCCTGCAGCCGTTTATTGCAGACAGTCGTGATATTCGGGTGATTTTTCTTGATGGATACGTTGAGGCCTACGAACGTAAAAACCCCTACGGCTTCCGCAACAACCTGCACTGTGGCGGTCAGGCAGTATCTTCTCCCCTCAGTCAATCACAACTGGAACTCTGCAAAATCGCCATGAAACGGGGGAAATTCCCCTATGCACACCTCGATCTGATGATAACAGAAACCGGAGACACCTATCTTGCAGAAATCAATCTGCGGGGGGGGATTCGGGGAGCTGCCATAGACCCGGGCAACTATCAGAAAAAAGTTTTTGCCATACACGAGAAAATACTGCAGAAACAGATCGGCGAATAGAACTTTTTCGTTATTCAATCACAAAAAAGGAA
>JANTGG010000157.1 GCA_024763035.1 Desulfocapsa sp.
GCCACATTTGCAGATGCAGTATGCCTGGCAGCGATGGTTTCATACTGCGGCTCCACCGTTTCCTGCAGCCACTGTCCCAAATATTGTTTCCTTGCCTTATCGACAGCCTCATCAAAACTGCTGAAAAGACTCCTCTCAAGAAGGATATCCGGTGCAATCCCGACACGGGTACAGAGAACAGGTATTTTAACAGCTGCCGCTTCAAGAACCGAACGGGGTCCCCCCTCCCAGCGGCTGGTAATCAGATGCAGATCTGATGCCCGGTACAGGTCACAAATATCCGCTGCAGAGAGAATATTTTTCCCGAGATCATCCCCTTTCACCTCCTCCCCGACGAAGGTAAAAGGGATAGAGTGTTCACGCAAATTATTTCGAATCCAGTGGCGTCTCGGTCCTGCCAGGAGAAAATGCACGGGAACCTTTTTCTTATGCAGACAAACAGCAATTTCAAGGAGGAGTTCGGTTCCCTTCTGATCTTTTGGGAGCCCCAGATCATGGCCAAAGGAATCACGCATAAAATTGCTGATCACAAATGCGGATTCAGGGATCTGGCAGCGTTTACGAATGGCCTGTCTGCTCTCACCATCAGGACTTTGCGGGCAGAAGGTGTCGGTATCGACAGAGTAAGGGATAAAAGTGTGGGGATAGTCGAGTGCCTTGAGATCCTGCCGTGCCTCTTCTGCCATTGCCACCCATAAGCCTATGGTGTCACCGGCCTTGATCATTGCCGGATTTTCATGGAGCCGCATAAGGTTATTACAGACATGGCAGACAATCCGTTTTCCCGCCAGAAGCTGCTGATCCATCTGGAAAAGGGGTTCTTCCCAGACCGAATGAATTACCTCAGCCTCTGCAAGTCCGGTCAGGGTAACAAGGTCTGTCAGCTGCAGCAGTGATCTTCTGGTAAGCTCAAGATCTGTATCAAGTGCCCATCCGTTATTTTCACTGCCGTACAGATGTACTTTTACCGGCGTCCCCATCAGTGTGTCTTTTCCTTTGCAGTCATTTCGTCACTCCCCTGTCCTTCGTGTCTCAAGCGACCCTGGAATCCACCACCGATTCGAGTTCCTCAAGATTTTCGGGGAGAGCAGTCTGCTGTTTCAGCAGAGAGGTGGGATTAACCTTTTGACGCCGATTGTTGAAATAACGCAACCAGCCGTACCAGGATAACCCGGGAAGCTCCAGTGTCTGAAGCAGTTCCCTGTACCCTTGTGCTGTGGTTATCTCGCCTATGGACGTTTCCGCCCACAACCAGTTATTTTTCCGATACAGGTCCCGATACATTTTCGCCCGACGTTCCATTTCCAGGCAGTACCAGTAACAGAGCTGATAGTCGTGAAGATCCTCCCAGTCCCGGCAGTGCAAAACACCTAGATCGGTGGGACTGAGATAAAACTGCAATCCTTTTTTGGTGCGGCCGGGAATAGTGCCACCGCGATACATACTCGATGCAACAGCACGATGCGGACGCCGCATCCAGATCAGTGCCGGGATAATATTCATCTCAAGCAGCGGTTCCAAAAAGCCCTTGCAGAACAGATGACTGGTCTCGATATAAATATCTGTATCAGTATTGACAAGAAGCGGCAGTTTTTTATCCATCAGAAAAGGAGCAGCCTGTTCAGGATGCTCCTGGACAGCCCTTAATACTTCTGCGTACTCAGGTTCCGGTTCATGCAGACTGACAGCTCCTGGCACAAGGCGCAGCAATTCCGCCAGAAAAGCAGTGCCGCATCTGCCTGTGGCAACGGTAAAAACCAGTTTTTTGGATGCAAGTCCTTGCTGGAACTCTTGTAAAACCATTCTCTTTTCCAGTGCAGCTCTACAGCTGTGTTAGTTGTGACAGTACATACTGCCCAACCTTCTCAGGGGCGGCATATCTATCATAATAGTCGGCACTGTTTTGCCTTAACTTTCTTTGTTTTTCAGGGTCTTCCTGCAGCTGTACAAGTGTCTCCCGTAACTTGGAAAACTCTTCCGGTGAAGCAGCTGATGTATCGGCTGGACGCTGCAGACCGGCACTTATATAATGTGTACCGGGCAGCAGTTCTTCAGGCCATTGCGGAAAGAAATCGGCATCTGAAACAATACAGCATCCCATACAGAGCAGATCAATCATCCGCCAGGGAATACACATGTGTTTGCCGGCACGAAGAACCACAATCTTTGCAGCAGCCATTTCCTGCCAGAGCTGCTTAATGGACAGCAGCTCACTGGTACATTCAACCCCCACCCGTTCCAGTCGTTGCACCGCCTGTTCTGTTTCAGCAGTGGTAGCCGTGCCGGGAACAAAAATTGCCACCAGCCTTTTTTTACCAGGCAATGCTGCCAGTGTTTCAAACAGGCGAACATTATGTTCAACCCCACCCCAGATCCGGGAGATAAAAATCACATCACTTGTTTTAGCCGTCTTTCTGTATTCCTGCAGCTTTTTCAAATGCCGCTTACGAAGAAAGCCGTTACCGTTGACAATGGGCACAACCTTATCAGGATAGCTCTCCGTCCGCCACATATTTGCTTTAAAGTAAATATCCGCCCAGGCAAGTGCGTCAGGGGCAACAATATTCTTTAAATCATGGGCATCAATGGCAAACCTGATGGTTTTTCCGGCTTGCTGCAGCCTGTAGCATCCTGTAAAGTCACTCAGATCCGGCGAATTCCATCGATTCTTCATCCCAAACCGGGGCCGCAGCAGTTCGAGTACTGCGTCTATATCCAGGGCTGGTACAGCTGGCAGCAGCTTATACCACCAGGGCGAATTTCGCACGGACAGATGGGCTGAAAGGGATAGTGAAAGCCAGTAATATGCCTGATAATGCGGCATTTTACTGTAACTGGCATGGACCCTGAAAGTCTTTGTCTGCACTTTTTCCTGTTCCATCAGTCCTTTCCAAAAAACTGTGCAGCATCTACGCTGACAGCAGGACCACGGGTGAACTTATCCACCTTCCACTCCTGTTTCCCCTGAATCGGCAGCCCCAGAGCGCTGCGGATCATGGTCCAAAGCCATTGCAGTCTTGTCCTTGAAAGGATATCTGCAGGATTGGGCCTTGGTAAATATTGTCCCTTCCATGACTTCTGTTCACTGCTCCTTTGTAAAAAACACATGTGCAGGCAACGAAACTGTGCCTCCTGCCAGTCAACTTCCTTATACAGCTCACATCTCAGCCCGGCATCAAAGCCAGGTTTAAAGACAATGTCCCCACCATGCAGGCGTTCACCGGAAGAACTCTGCCAGCTCTCTATTACAGCAAAATTATAAAGTTTCGTCATACTGCGGCAGGGAGGCGACAGATGCCCGGTTACCTTTTTCTTTTCTTTATTATAGCCTGTGCAATGGAGGACATTCCCAAAAATCATCCACCAGTCAGCGTATCTGCCTGAAACGAGATCATTGCGAAAGGATTGCAGACCGTCAGGATCGTAGATCTCGTCACCATCAATTCCGAAAATCCAGGCATTTTCACCGGCATAGTGCTTAACAAGATCATGGGAAGCTGAAAGCCTGTTAATCCTGTGATATTCAATTTTTGAGTGATGCTTCTGCAGTTCTTTGATTTTCTCAGGAGTTGAATCAGTGGAAAGATTATCCGCGACAATCACCGTATCACAAAAGTCGAGAATATTAGTCAGCACCTGTTCTATAAAAAGATCTTCATTTTTAACAAGAACAATACCTATAATTTTGGGTGCTGTCATATGTCTGCCTGCATCTACCGGACAGTAAAAACCCAGCCAATGGATTCATCCGGGTGGGTCTGTACAAATTCTCTTTTCATTGCCTGAAATCGCTTATAAAGTCCGGGAGAAATAACAGCACTCATGGCAATAAGACCGTTCCAGGGGAAACTGGGAATAATGGGCATTAAATCGGAGCAGATTCGCAAATCAGCACCATCGAGCTCCTCCTGCAGGGACTCCCGGGAATACTCGACTTTATGGTCCGGATCATCCCGTGGATCGAGCCCGGCAGCTGCAAGTTTCTTCTTCCAACCGGTTTCAGCATTGGGTATGGAAATGACCGCGATACCTTCTGATTTTTTCACCCTTTTCAACTCCTGTAACACAGCTCTTCTGTTATGGAGATGCTCAAGGACATTTGAAAAATTAACAAGATCAAAACAGCAATCGGCAAAAGGCAACCTGCCCTGTTCCAGATCTATCTGCAGAAAATGGGCTGTGGAACCTTCCTGAGGTTTTCTGCCAACAGCGGTTACAATACTCTGAAAGTCCCCCTCCAACCCGACAGAAAGTTCTGCCCCCGCCTCTGCAGCAAGAAGGCAATCCGTCCCGACTCCGGAACCGAGATCAAGAAAAGAGATATCTTTTTCAAATAAACCGTGCAGAAAATCCGATCGCTGTTCATCAAAGAGATGTTTGGGATGAATGGGGCGGCTGGCATATCCACGCCACTGCATTGCCCGGCAGGACCACACTCCCAGCAGATAATCCTGCTGTTTCAAAAAGGTATACCAGTATTTCCTGGGAGTTTTAAACATAGAAAATCAAATGCCGAAGGTACCGGTAACGGGTTTAAGGCTGCAACACTTAGAGCAAACCGCTGTTTTTCAATAAGGTCTTACTTTTTGCAAGCAGACTACCACCGGAAGTTTTCCCGTCAACACGTTTATTGGCATTGCCAAAAGATTGATCCGGAACGGGCAATCCAAGAAAAGGACAGAGCTTTTCCCATCCGTCCCCTTGAGTTATATCCATTTCCAACAAATCATCCGGCCGGTTTTTAAAATACCGCCGAACGTCATCATGGTGCCGGTGGTAGGTCTCAATGAATTTCTCCCGATCGAAGACAACAGTTTCATAGAGCAGCATCCGCCGCATGATAATCACGTCTTCACTTCGATCAATGGGCTCATGACCGTGGATATATTCAGCAGAATCCAGCCAGGGTTTCAGGTCTCGAGTGAGAAGGACAAATTTTGAACCGGGAAATTTATAGTCCAGGTACTTATAAAAGATGGTACACCCATTATCTGCTGCCCCGTCGAGCCCGGGCAGTTGTTCAAAGGTTGGATTATGAATC
>JANTGG010000158.1 GCA_024763035.1 Desulfocapsa sp.
TAGCGTTTGCGGATAGAAGAGGGAATACGATAATTAAGATACCAAATTCCGTTTCTGGACATCAGGTAGGTGGGAACAGAAGGCATAAAAAAATCCACTCCATTTGAGATTTGTATCACAGTTGGACTGCAATTTGTATCTCACTTGAAGTGGACTATATGTAAAATGACTCTAAGTACTTAGAATCATTGATAAATGGTGGCGATGCAGGGAATTGAACCCCGGACACTACGGATATGAGCCGTATGCTCTAACCATCTGAGCTACATCGCCTTATGTAAAGAGGAAATTAAATACCTTATTCGCCGTACCGTGTCAATGTTTTTCCTCTTGTGCAGCAACAAAAAAAGGCGAGCCCTGCAAAGAAGGCTCGCCTTTGTACTGCAATTATTCAGGTAAACTGAACGCAGGTGGATGATTTACATCATTCCGCCCATTCCGCCCATTCCACCCATTCCGCCCATTCCTCCCGGAGGCATGGCAGGCATTCCACCGCCGTCACTGTCGTCTGGCGAGTCAGCGATGACGCATTCTGTGGTCAGCAGCATTCCTGATACAGAAGCAGCATTCTGCAGTGCTGTACGGGTTACCTTGGCAGGATCAATAACACCTGCGGCAATCAGGTCTTCGTACTCTTCGCTTGCAGCGTTGAAGCCGTTGGAGCCTTCGAGACCTTTTACGTGCTCAACGATGACAGAACCTTCACGACCAGCATTGCTGGCGATCTGACGAACGGGCTCTTCCAGTGCACGAAGGAGAATCTGACGACCAAGATCCTGCTCGCCGGCGAAACTCATCTTATCCAGTGCTCCGAGGCAGCGAAGATATGCGACACCGCCGCCGGGAACAACACCCTCTTCGACAGCAGCACGGGTGGCGTTCAGTGCATCCTCAACGCGGGCTTTTTTCTCTTTCATCTCGATCTCGGTGGCAGCGCCAACGTTAATAACAGCAACACCGCCAATCAGTTTGGCAAGGCGTTCCTGTAGTTTCTCACGATCGTAATCGGAAGAGCTGTCTTCGATCTGGTTGCGAATGGATTTAACGCGGGCCTCAAGAGCAGCGTTGTCACCTGCACCATCGATGATGGTGGTGTTATCTTTATCACAGACAACACGTTTTGCGGTACCAAGATCATTGATGGTAACGTTCTCAAGTTTGATGCCGAGATCTTCAGTGATAACCTGTCCACCAGTGAGAATGGCGATATCCTCAAGCATTGCCTTTCTGCGATCACCGAACCCGGGAGCTTTGACAGCTGCGATGTTCAGAGTGCCGCGCAGTTTATTCACCACGAGGGTTGCAAGTGCTTCACCGTCAACATCTTCTGCGATGATGAACAGTCCTTTACCCATTTTGGCAACAGCTTCAAGTACCGGAAGAAGGTCTTTCATGTTGGATACTTTTTTCTCAACAAGGAGAAAGTAAGGGTCTTCCATGTTGACTTCCATACGGTCGGCATCACTTACAAAGTAAGGAGAGAGGTAACCGCGGTCAAACTGCATACCCTCAACAACATCGAGGGTGGTGTCCATGGATTTGGCTTCTTCAACGGTGATAACGCCCTCTTTACCAACTTTGTCCATAGCCTCGGCGATGATTGTACCGATGGTCTCATCACTGTTTGCAGAGATGGTTCCTACCTGGGCAATTTCAGACTGCTCTTTGGTGGGTTGGGCAATGTTGCCAAGTTCACTGACAATGGTGTCAACAGATTGATCGATACCACGTTTAATCTCCATGGGATTGCCACCGGCAGCAACAAGTTTTGCTCCCTCACGATAGATCGCCTGAGCAAGGACTGTGGCGGTGGTTGTACCGTCGCCGGCAACGTCAGATGTCTTGGAGGCAACCTCGCGAACCATCTGTGCGCCCATATTTTCAAATTTGTCTTTCAGCTCAATTTCCTTGGCAACAGTTACACCGTCTTTTGTAATGGTGGGGGCACCAAAGGATTTTTCAATCAGGACATTACGACCCTTGGGACCAAGGGTGACTTTTACTGCATCTGCAAGAGTGTTGACACCAGCGAGAACGGATTCGCGTGCCTTCACTCCATATTTAATATCTTTTCCAGCCATGTTTTATATCTCCTATAAGTATACGCCTGCATATGCAGGAGTGTGTTGGAAAATGATTATTCTACGATTCCGAGGATGTCGTCTTCACGCATGATGAGAAAATCTTCACCGCCGATTCTCACGTCTGTACCACCGTATTTTGAAAACAGTACCTGGTCTCCCTCTTTCACCTGCAGGGGCACACGTTCGCCGTTATCGGCAACTTTTCCGGGACCTACTGCCTCTACTTTTCCTTCGGCAGGTTTCTCTTTAGCACTGTCTGGGATGATGATGCCACCGGCGGTCTTCTCTTCCTCTTCCAGTCTCTTGACAAGAAGACGATCATTTAATGGACGAATTTTCATTTATTTTCTCCTCTAAAACTAATTTAGGGTAAATAATTTGGGATATTTTCCCTTACTTCTGTAATCCGGAAGAAGTTCCGGTTATATCAAACTGGGCAAAACTATAGGATTGCTTTTTGGAAAATCAAGGGGCAGGTTATAAAAAAAATATAACCGCCCCAAGTTTTTGAAATGACGATATTTGTGCGGGTAATTCTGTTGCGGGGAGATGCTAGCCTATCCGGGTTATCCACTTGAAGGGATCGGCTGTTTTCCCATTCTGGATGGCCTGAAGTTCTTCAAAAAGTTTCTTGGAGAGTTCACCGGTTGCTCCTCCGGCGATGGTGTATTTCTTTTCCTGATAACACAATTCACCAACGGGAGAGATCACAGCAGCAGTGCCTGTGCCGAATACTTCCTGCAGGCTTCCGTCCTCACAGGCTGCCGTTACTTCATCGATGCTGATGCGTCTTTCAAGCACATTTATTCCCCAGCTTTTTGCAAGCTCAATCACGGAATCTCTGGTAATGCCGCCCAGGATGGAGCCGCCTAAGGGGGGAGTGATCAGATCGTCACCGATTTTAAAGAAGATATTGGAGGTGCCCACTTCCTCGACGTATTTTCGTTCGATGGCATCAAGCCACAGCACCTGTGTATAGCCCGCCTTGTGTGCTTCTTCTGCCGCCATGATGGAGGCGGCGTAGTTACCGGCAGTCTTGACATGACCGACACCACCTTTCACGGCACGCACGTATTTGTCCGTGACCCAGATCTTTGTGGGGCTGAAACCTTCGGCGTAATATGCCCCCACAGGGGACATGATAATGAAGAAGTAATACTCCGAAGACGGCCGGACACCAAGGGCCGGTTCGACACCAATCATGGTTGGACGAATATACAGTGTTGCCCCATCCACCGTGGGAATCCAGTCCCTGTCCAGATAGACGAGAGCCTTCAGTCCTTTTAAGACGTTGTCGACGGGAAGGCGCGGCATGCACATCCGCAGGGCAGAACTGTTCATACGTTCGAGATTGTCTTCGGGACGGAACATATAGATCTGTCCGTCGTCACCCTTGTAGGCTTTGAGTCCTTCAAAGATTGCCTGCCCGTAATGGTAGACCATGGCGGCCGGATCCATGCTGAAGTTTCCGTAGGGACAAATCCTGGCATCGTGCCAGCCGTTTTCCTTATTCCATTTCATCAAAAACATATGATCGGTGAAATGATCCCCGAATCCCAGTGCGTCCTGGGGCGGCTTTTCCTTCCGCTTCTCCGGGGCAGTTTTTTTGACTGCTATATCTAGATCCTGCCACATGATGTACCTCTTTTCCTTGACATCCGTATTTTGCTTTTCTTTCAAAACCGTCTACATTATGATACTTGCATAATGAGAGTCTGCCCCCGTTTCTCCGGGTTACTATTCTTGTTTCGAAGCAGATAAAAATACTCTGCTCCATGGAAATTGCAACATTTTCCTGCAATAACGGGAAGTACATCAAATACCGCACAGCGTATATGAATCCGAATCTGACACTGCCTGACGGGAACGAAAAAGGGCCCAATACCATGAGAATATACTATTTTCTCCTGGTGTTTCTGCTGTCCATTCTCTTCCTTGGCCGGATTCTCTGGCCCTTCTGGTCTATTCTTGTGCTTTCTTTTCTCCTCACGTCCATATTTCGCCCTCTCTATAAGATCTTTGTCCGCAAGGTACCTGCAAATATTGCCTCGATCCTGACCTGTCTGCTGATCATTGTTATTGTTTTTATTCCTCTGCTCTTTTTTGTGGGGGCACTGTCCAATGAAGCTCTGGGGCTGTATCAGTGGGGGAGGGATACACAAGTGGGGCTGAAGCTGCAGTCACTTATGCAGGATAGTCCTGTGGTTGTACAGTTTCAGGGATATCTGCAGGAGTTTGGCTTTGAGTTTGAACCCAGTCAGATTACTGCCATGTTCTCCTATCTTGCCAAGACTGCCGGACTTTTCTTTTATAATCAGGCCAGTGCCTGGGCTGCAAATATCCTTCAGTTTGTGCTTCTGTTTTTTATGATGATCCTTATCATCTTTTTTCTGCTCATAGACCAGGACAGGCTGATTGATTTTATTGTTGCTGTTTCACCACTGCCCGACGACGAAGATCGTCTCCTTCTCAGCAAGTTTGAAAAGATTGCCAGCGCGATTCTGAAAGGGAACGGCATCTGCGGGATTCTGCAGGGAGTGCTGGGGGGTGTTGTCTTTACCCTGCTTGGGTTGAATTCTCCCATACTCTGGGGCGGCATTATGGCGATTCTAGCTTTCCTGCCCATTTTCGGCATCGGTCTTGTGATGATTCCGGCTGCCGTTATACTGATGTGCAGCGACCGGGTGGGAGAGGGAGTGTTTCTCTTTTTCTATTATCTGGTGCTCTCCTTTTCCATGGAATACATGATTAAGCCGAAGATGGTGGGGGATCAGGTGCAGATGCATACCCTGCTGGTTTTTCTTTCTATTCTTGGAGGCTTAAGCGTCTATGGGGTGCTGGGGATTATCTACGGTCCCTTGATTGTTACCGCTTTTCTGACGCTTACGGAAATCTATCTTGCCAAGTATGATCGGCATGTGCAGGAGATGTGATGTGGGGGGGG
>JANTGG010000159.1 GCA_024763035.1 Desulfocapsa sp.
TAACATCACCAATAAAACTCGCTCGTCATTCCGGCATGTCTTTAGCCGGAGGTAAGCGAGGAACGAGACTCCGATCCATAAAGTTAGCCTATGATCCCTGGATTCCGGCTAAAGACATGCCGGAATGACGATATATCTATGCTGCAAATTGTATAATTTATAGAAATAATTAACAAAACAACTAGTCAGAAAGTTGAATTATAAAGAGCTTATCAAAATTCATTTTTTCCGTATAGAAGGAAAAATTCATGCCATCCTCAATACAACTTCAGAAATGTACGCATCAATTATTTGCTCAGCAGGCAGCGAAAACACCGGATGCAACGGCTCTGACCTGCGGCAACAAATCACTGACCTACAGTCAGCTGAACAGTAAAGCAAACCAACTTGCCAACAAACTGTTGACTGTCGGCGTCACTCCTGACGACCTTATCGGTATCTGTGTGCAGCGATCCATTGAAATGATCATCGGCATCATCGGTATACTCAAAGCCGGAGCGGCCTATGTTCCAATGGATCCGGAATATCCACAAGACAGACTGCAGTACCTGCTTGAAGATTCCGGTGTTGAAATTCTTCTGGCAACCAGCAAAACAGAACAAAACCTTCCCAACACCTCCGCCCAAAAGATTTTTTTAGATTCCGACTGGGAAATAATAGCTGAAGAATCCTCAACTCTTGCGGAGGATAATGCGACACCGGAAAACCTTATTTACGCGATTTATACTTCAGGTTCTACGGGTAAACCAAAAGGAACTCTTCTTTACCACAGAGGTTTTATTAATCTCCTCAACTGGTACACATCAGAATTTGAATTTGGCCCTGGTGCCAATGTGTTACTCATGAGTTCTACCAGTTTTGATCTTACCCAGAAAAACATTTTCGCTCCGCTCATACAGGGAGGACACCTTGTTTTGCTGGATACACAGATATTTGATGCAGGGATCATTCAACAAACTATTGCAGAACATATAATAACATCCATCAACTGTACTCCCAGCGCATTTAATGGCATCGTGGCTAACGGTAATGATACCATATTCAAAAGTATTGCCCCACTAAAACAGATATTTTTGGGCGGAGAGCCAATTATCGTCTCTCGTTTTGAACAATGGCGAACTAACCCTTATTGCAGAGCACAAGTGGTCAACTCATATGGACCGACAGAATGTACAGATGTCTGCTCCTATTACCGTTTAATCGATTATAAACTTTATAAAAAATCATCCGTACCCATTGGCCATCCTATCTGCAATACTACTCTTCATATTCTTGATCAAGATTTACAACCTGTAGCGACTGGACAGGAGGGCGAATTGTGTATCAGCGGCGCCGGGGTGGGAGCAGGATACCTCCATCGTCCTGACCTTACCCAAAAGAGTTTCGTTCAAAACCCTTTTTCCCAGGATAAAGACTCACTTCTGTACAAAACCGGAGATCGGGCCAGATATCTTTCCGATGGGACAATAGAATATCTCGGTCGTATTGACCAGCAGGTAAAAATACGTGGATTCCGTATCGAACTTGGAGAAATTGAAGCCATACTGGAGAAATACCCTGCGATATCCGAAGCTGTCGTGGTCGGTCGCCCAGATGAATCAGGGGAAAATCGTCTCGTTGCCTATCTTGTTCCGAACTCATCTAGCAAGATTCCAGTTAGTGACGTACGCGGTTTTCTGCAAAACGAATTACCTGATTATATGCTGCCTACGGCCTGGGTTTTTCTGAATAAAATTCCATTGACCCCCAACGGAAAAATCGACAGAAACGCGTTACCAGCTCTACAGAACCAGAGACCGGAAATCAGCCAGGCTTATGCAGCTCCGACAACACCACTGGAAAAGGCTTTAGTAGATATCTGGCGTGATATATTAAAAATTGATCCCGTCGGCATACATGATCCATTTTTTGAAATTGGCGGCACATCTCTTCAGTCCATACGTTTTATAGCCCAGGCCGGCAAACTTTTACAACAGACTATTCCCATCGTTTCTTTTTTTGACGCGCCTACTATTGCGCAATTTTCCCAATTTCTCAGAACGGCATATGCGGATGTCGTTCAGTCTTTATTCCCTGAAGAAATAATCGTAACTGATATTTCCGCCCCATTCCACAAATCCTCTTCTTCAGATGAAGAAAGTAGAATAGAAAGCAGCTTTCATGTCGGACATAATAATAACATTGCCATTATAGGTATGGCGGGCCGATTCCCCGGAGCCGAAAATATCCGCAAATTCTGGTCACTGATAGAAAATGGAAACGAAGCTTCCGCAGAAGTAACAATGCAGGATATCGAAAACGCCGGGATGGATACTGACCAGTTCTCCGATCCCGCCTATGTCAAACGTTGTTTTCCCTTGGCTGATGTAGAAAAATTCGATGCTGATTTTTTCGGATATTCGCCCAGAGAAGCAGAACTCATCGACCCGCAACAGCGTCTTTTTCTCGAAAATGCCTGGACGGTTCTTGAAGATGCCGGTTATGACCTGACCAGATCTAGCTCCCGGGTTGGTATTTTCGGGGGAATTGCCAGGAACGGCTACCTTATCCACAATATCTGCAGCCATGCAGACTTAAGAGCAGCCAGCGGTGAATATCGTTTCATGCTGGGCAGTGAAAAGGATTTTCCGGTCAACCGGGCTGCTTATAAATTGAACCTCACCGGGCCTGCAGTCAACACGCAAACCGCCTGTTCTTCATCAGGGGTTGCTCTTCACTTGGCCTGCCAGAGTCTGAAAAACGGTGACTGCGATATGGCCATTATCGGAGGCTGCCGGGTGCTGGTACCTCACCATGTGGGGTATATTCATGTAGACGGAGGAACCCTGTCGGCCGATGGTCACCTCCGTGTCTTTGATCAAGATGCAACGGGCATGGTGCGGGGAAGTGGCGGAGGATGCCTGCTTCTCAAACGTCTGCATAATGCACAGGCAGACGGAGATACTATTCATGCAGTCATCAAAAGTTCCGCAGTCAACAACGATGGCTCCTGCAAGGCTGGTTTTACAGCTCCCTCCGTGCAGGGACAGGCCGAGGTTATCACCCACGCCCTTGCCATTGCTGATATCAAACCGGAATCAATAAAATATATAGAAGCCCACGGTACCGGCACAAAACTGGGTGATCCGATTGAAATAACGGCTCTGCAGAAAGCCTTCAGCAGATTTACCGACAAAAAACAGTTCTGCGCGGTGGGCTCGGTCAAAAGCAATATCGGACATCTTGATGCCGGTGCATGCGTCAGCGGAATCATCAAGACTGTGCTGGCGCTGAACAACAAACTGATTCCCCCCTGTGTCAATCATCACCGACCCAATCCAGCTATTGATTTCACAGACAGTCCATTTTATATAAATACTGAATCAAAGCCATGGCCCGACAGCGGAGAACCACGAAGAGCCGGAGTCAGTTCTTTCGGCCTTGGCGGCACCAACGTTCATATCATACTTGAAGAAGCTCCCCCCGCAGCGCCGACCACAGCCTCCCGCAAGCATCAACTCATAGTCCTTTCTGCGAAAACACATTCCGCATTACAACGGTACCTGGAAAATACCGCTCAATTTCTCAAAGAAAACCCAACAACAAACCTGGCTGATATGGCCTATACCCTGCAAACCGGCAGGCAACGATTCGCACACCGTTTCACTTTTGTTGCGGATAATTCAGAAAGTGCCGCCCTGAAACTCCATTCCGACCGGTCGTCGCGTCCCCATGATCTTGAAACGAATCTTATTGATAATCCTTCGATATGCTTTTTGTTTCCCGGCCAGGGGTCTCAGCGCATAAACATGGGGCGTGATCTGTATGAACATGAGCAGTATTTCAGGGAAATCATTGATTATTGCTCCGAATTTCTTCAGCCCTCTCTCAACATTGATCTCCGGGAAATTATGTTTCCGAATCCGGATGCAGAAGAGGAGGCGAAAAAGAAACTATCACAAACCAACATTACTCAACCAGCACTTTTTGTTATCGAGTATGCATTGGCAAAGCTCTGGATATCCTGGGGGATTTTCCCGGCATGCATGATCGGCCACAGTATCGGTGAATACACCGCCGCATGCCTGGCCGGAGTATTCACCCTGGACGATGCCCTGGCAACAGTAGCAATACGAGGATGCCTGATGCACGCACAACCGCCGGGGGACATGCTGGCGGTGCGACTTTCGGAAGAAGAACTCAATCCCTATCTTACCGACAATATATCCTTTGCCGCAGGCAACGCCCCTGAGCAAAGTGTCTTGTCGGGCCCATCAGAATCAATCGCTGCCACCCGGATTGCCCTGAAAAAAAATGATATTCATTCTGTGATACTCAAGACTTCGCACGCCTTTCATTCTTCAATGATGGACGGGGCCTGCCAACCGTTTCTGGAGCATATGCAGTCCATGGCTCTCAGCCCCCCGGAGATTCCTTTTATCTCCAGCTGCACGGGAGCCAGGATACTGGATGCTGAGGCGATGGATCCCCATTACTGGGTAAGGCAACTCAGAGAACCTGTTCGTTTCAGCCGGGGCATACAGGCGATATTACACGATCACAACGACATTCTGCTTGAAGTCGGACCAGGCCAAGTCCTGTCCACACTGGCCGGGCAACACATCTCGCGAAAAAAAAATCTCAAGGTTATCACCTCCTGGGAATATTCTGCAAAAAAACATTCCGCTCAGCAATGTACCCTGACAGCCCTCGGGACACTCTGGCAGGCCGGTGCGGAAATTAACTGGAAGGCTTTTTATCAGCACGAACAGAGAACCCGTATCAGCCTGCCCACCTATCCTTTTGAGCGGAAACGGTACTGGATCGCCCCTGAACGGAAACAACAAAACGATGTCTCCCCCCCTTTCAACTCGGTGAACTCACCACAACCCCATAACACGAACCAGCTGAGCGCCATGCAGACAAAAATTATACCGGAAAACCGAAAAGAAACCATAGCCTGTGAACTTCGCCGATTACTTGCAGACCTATCCGGCATAGAGTTTACCCCCGGGGATG
>JANTGG010000160.1 GCA_024763035.1 Desulfocapsa sp.
CGTGGTGAGGCCACGTCTGGAATGGGACATTATTGCAGTGGAGGGATAGGTGAAGGCAGTTATTCTGGCAGGTGGATTAGGGACACGTATTGCCGAAGAGACACATTTGAGACCTAAGCCTATGATAGAAGTAGGTGGGAAACCGATACTCTGGCATATTATGAAAATTTATTCCTCTCATGGAATTAATGAATTTATTATCTGCCTGGGATACAAAGGGTTTATGGTGAAGGAATACTTTGCGCATTATTTTCTGCATATGTCTGATGTGACGTTTGATCTACAGACAAATGATATGGAAATACACAGACGTAAAGCTGAACCCTGGCGTATTACTCTTGTGGATACCGGTGAGTTGACTCAAACGGGGGGGCGTTTAAAGCGGATTCAGCCTTATCTCGATGATGAGGATTTCTGTTTTACGTATGGTGATGGTGTTGGAGATGTCAATATTAAAGAGTTGATACGCTTTCATAAGCAGCAGAAATGTCTGGCAACAGTAACCGCCATGCAACCGCCCGGAAGGTTTGGTGCACTGGATATGAAAAAAAACAAGATCGTCCGGTTTGAAGAGAAGCCGCCGGGGGATAGCAATTGGGTCAGCGGTGGTTTTTTCGTCCTGTCACCATCTGTTCTAGCTTACATTGAGGGCGATGAAACGGTATGGGAAAAGGGGCCGCTTGAACGGTTGGCAAGGGAAAACCAGCTTGCAGCGTTTAAACACGAGGGCTTCTGGAAACCGATGGATACCCTGCGTGATAAAAATCAGCTTGAAGAACTTTGGCGTGAGGGGAGGGCCCCATGGAAACTTTGGGAGTAACGCCCCAATTCTGGATGGGGAAACGGGTTTTTCTCACGGGTCACACAGGGATAAAGGGCGGCTGGTTGTCGCTCTGGCTTGGTTCAATGGGAGCTGAGGTTCATGGCTATGCACTGGAGGCCCCTTCGCAGCCCAATTTTTTTTCAGAAAGTTCTGTCAGTAAGGTTTTAGCATCAGATGTGCGGGCTGATTTGCTTGATTTGACACGCTTGAGTTCCTCCATGCAGTCAGCAAAGCCGGAAATTGTAATTCACATGGCTGCACAGGCTATTGTACGTGAGTCCTATGTAAATCCGGTTGGGACTTATGCTACGAACGTTATGGGAACAGCTCATGTCCTTGAAGCCGTACGTGGAACCAGATCTGTCCAGGCTGTTTTAGTTATAACCAGTGATAAATGCTATGAAAACAGAGAGTGGGTATGGGGGTATCGTGAAAATGATGCTCTCGGTGGTCATGATCCCTACAGCAGCAGTAAGGGCTGCGCTGAGCTGTTGACCTCTTCCTGGTATAGATCTTTTCTTAAAGATTTGGGAATTGGTGTTGCCACTGCCAGAGCCGGCAATGTTATTTGCGGTGGTGACTGGGCTGCAGACCGTCTCGTTGCCGATGCAGTAAGAGCTTTTATGGATAATGAATCCCTGGTGTTGCGCAATCCCGATGCGGTTCGTCCCTGGCAGCACGTTCTGGAACCTCTCGCAGGATACCTGATACTTTGTCAGCGTCTTTGTGTCGCTCCCAGGGAATTTTCAGGAGCGTGGAATTTTGGTCCCGGAGAAGGGAGTATTCAACCTGTTTCACGTTTGGCTGATGTTCTGGTTAAACTCTGGGGAGGGGAGGCGGGTTGGAAGCTTGCCACAAATGCACAGCCCCATGAAGCGGTGATGCTAAAACTTGACTGCTCAAAAGCCAGACACCGTTTGAAATGGCATCCCGTCTGGTCCCTTGAAAAAGGATTGATTGAGGTTGTCCGCTGGTACAGGGCATGGCAGAAAAATGAAGATATGTTAACGTTTAGCCTTGACCAGATAAAGTTATACTCCAAGGAGCATGAGCGGGCATGAATCAGAATCTTGATTTTCTAACGTGTCCTCTTGCCGGTGTGTATGTGATCCGCCGGAATCCCATACGGGATAAACGCGGTTTTTTTGAACGGTTTTTTTGTTCCACCGAATTGGAGTCTATCGGTATGAAACAGCCAATAGCCCAGATTAACCACACTCTGACACGCTGTAAGGGAACAGTGCGCGGTTTTCATTATCAAAATCCTCCCTATACAGAGACCAAAATAGTGAGCTGTATCAGAGGAAAGGTCTTTGATGTGGCCGTGGATATACGCAGAGGATCTTCCACTTTTCTCCAATGGCATGGCGAAATACTCAGTGAAGAGAGTAACACAAGCCTGTACATCCCTGACGGGTTTGCCCACGGATTTCAGGCGTTGACTGATAATTGTGAGATGTTTTATCTGCACACCATGCCTTATCAGGCAGAGGCTGAAGGTGCATTGAATGTACAGGATCCGTGTCTGAACGTCCATTGGCCTCTTGAGATTACAGAACTGTCGGATCGTGACCGGGGACACCCTATGATCAGTGATGACTTCTTCGGGGTGACTGTATGAAATGTCGTCATTGTGGAAAAGGATTGTCCTTGACGATGGTTGATCTGGGGACGGCTCCTCCCTCGAACAGTTATCTCACTGAGGATCTGCTGCATCGACCGGAAAAATGGTTCCCGCTGCGGGTATTGGTGTGTACTTCCTGCTGGCTTGTGCAAACCGAAGATTTTGCCGGGCGTGATGAATTGTTCACGTCGGAATACGCCTATTTCAGTTCATTTTCCACTACCTGGCTTCAACATGCAGAACAGTATGTTGCCGGGATGGTGGAACGATTCGGATTAAATGAAAAAAGTCATGTGGTTGAGGTTGCCGCAAATGATGGATATCTGCTGCAGTATGTACAGCAACGAAATATTCCCTGTACCGGTATTGAGCCCACACACAGTACAGCTGTTGCTGCACGGGAAAAAGGTATTGAGATAGTAGAAGATTTTTTCGGGATTGAAATGGCAGAAAAGCTTACGGGTCAGGAAAAACAGGCTGATCTGATAACTGCCAATAATGTCCTTGCCCATGTACCTGAAATTAATGATTTTGTGTCAGGTTTCACCTTACTGCTAAAGCCGTCAGGGGTAGCTACTTTTGAATTCCCCCATCTGCTCAATCTTGTGGATAACAATCAGTTTGATACAATTTACCACGAGCACTATTCCTATCTCTCTTTTACTGCTGTTGTAACAATTCTCGAAGAGAATGGGCTTGCTGTATTTGATGTGGAAGAATTGCAAACGCATGGGGGGAGCTTGCGGGTCTTCGCCCAAAAGCAAGAATCGGGGCAACACAATATGACTGTACGGGTTCCACAGTTGCTTGACAGGGAACTCCAGGCAGGAATCTGTTCCAATACATATTATAGGGATTTTCAAAGTCGTGCTGAAAAGGTAAAAAATGCATTTTTGGAATTTGTACTGGAAGCCAGGTGCCAGGAGAAAAAAGTTGCTGCCTACGGAGCGGCTGCGAAAGGGAATACGTTGTTGAACTTTGCTGGAGTGCGATCTGATCTGTTGATATTTGCAGCTGACAGAAATCCTTCAAAACAAAACAAATACCTGCCAGGAAGTCGAATTCCGATTCTTTCAGAGCAGGCAATACGAGAATATCGTCCCGATTATGTGGTCATTTTTCCATGGAATTTGAAGGAGGAGATTGTGAGTCAGCTGCAATATATTAAAGAGTGGAAGGGGAAATTTGTGACTGCAATACCTGCACTGGAGATCCATGGCTGAATTGTTTTTACTTACAGGGGCCACAGGCTTTGTGGGGAGACAGGTTCTGCGGGTTCTTGCTGATAGAGGTGTTCAGGTCCGGGTTGTTATCCGCAAAAATTCCCAGACAAACCTTGAGAGCTCAATTCAGCCTGAACGGATTGTGCAAACAGCAGATTTGTTCGCAGAGAACGCCTCCTGGTGGGAAGATGTATGTGAAGGCGTGGACACTATTATCCATTGTGCCTGGTATGCAGAACCGGGTAAGTATCTGCAGGCCACCAGAAATATTGATTGTCTTACCGGAACACTTGAGCTTGCACGTGGTGCCGCCGCGGCAGGGGTGAAACGGTTTGTGGGCATAGGTACATGTTTTGAGTATGATCTGACAGGTGGAGTCTTGTCCACCGAAACACGATTAAACCCTCTTACACAGTATGCCGCTTCCAAAGTGTCTGCGTATCTACTGTTGAAGACCTTTTTTCCTTTAAAAAAGGTGTCTTTTGCCTGGTGCCGCCTTTTCTATCTGTATGGTGAAGGTGAAGATGTAAGAAGGTTTGTGCCGTATCTCAGATCTTGTCTGTCTGAAGGGAAAAATGCAGAATTGACCAGCGGGAATCAGATCAGAGATTACCTGGAAGTGGGGGCTGCAGCCTCCGGGATTGTCGATGTTGCACAAAGTGGTATTGAGGGGGCAGCTAATATCTGCTCTGGTATCCCTGTTACCATAAGGCAGTTTGCTGAGAAAATTGCTGAAGAATATGGTCGTATCGACTTACTGAAATTTGGTGTTAGACCCGATAATATTGTTGACCCTGTATGCGTTGTCGGCATTAAAACCCAGGTTGAATAAAGTGTGACCAGAATGTAAATGATCATTTGTGTTGGAATGCGAACCGACTTGTTTAAGAAATTGATCTGACGATAATATGTGTAATTACGTTGAGGGAAAAAAATGTACGATTTTAATGATGAAGTAGCTGATCGAATAAGTTCTTATGGAGAAAATGAAGTACTTCGTCAGGCAGCTGCAGCATTTATGTTATCTTCTACCAGACCAAAATATTCGTATAACTTTTCCTGGCAGGGGCGTCCCATAATTCAATATCCACAAGATATTGTAGCAATGCAGGAACTGATCTGGTCTGTAAAGCCGGATCTCATAATTGAAACAGGCATTGCACATGGTGGATCACTGATTTTTAGTGCGTCAATGCTTGCTTTGCTCGATATGTGTGATGCACTAGAACAGAAAACCATTCTCGACCCGTCACTTTCACAGCGTAAAGTATTAGGCATAGATATTGATATCCGTGCTCACAACAAAAAGGCTATTGAA
>JANTGG010000161.1 GCA_024763035.1 Desulfocapsa sp.
GAGTGCCTTAGATTCGTTCATTCTTGCCTTCGAAGCGTACTGGTGTTACTCGAGAAGGTTAGAATGGGCGAAGATGAGGTGCTCTGAATAGTTACCATGTTTTTAATAATTTCAAAAATCACCGGGGCAGCCGGTTTCACTACTCTAATACCAGTACGATAAAAAGCAAACCTGATTCCCAGGCAAAACTCAACGAAACGCCAATTGACAGCCTTGTGAAAAGTGTCCTCTCCTTCGAACCTTCCCTGCAGTCAGATAAGCCCGATCTCTTCGAGCATCGCCCTGGCACTGTGCACAAGGGCAGCTGTCCCTGCCTGGGTTCTTGACTCCACATAGAACCTGACTTTCGGCTCGGTCCCGGAAGGTCTGATCATCAGCCAGGAACCATCTGCAAAGATCATCTTCCGTCCGTCGATATCAATGACCTGCACAATTTCCTGCTCACTTCCACCAATCATTACCGTACTGCCAACATCATAGATTTCCAGTTTTGCCAGGGCCTCAGTCAGTTCTGCTCCCTTTGCACTTACTTCCAGACCATCACGATCTGGATAATAGGCACCGAATTCATCTTCAATCTCCTGCAGATACTCACCAAGATTCTGCCTGCGGGTGAGTACCATGTCGAGTGCGAGCAGCAACCCTATATAGGCATCTTTTTCCGGGGTATGACCAATAATGGAGATCCCGTCCGACTCTTCAAAATAGACGAGGGCCTTCCCGATCACCGGTTTAAATTCCTTGAATCCCACCCGCGGTTCAAAGACTTCTTCATTGAAAACCTCTGCCAGCCTGTTTGCAAGGTTGGAAGTGGCAACCGTTTTGGCGACCATTCCCTTCTTCCCCTTGTGCTCATGCAGAAAATGATATGCCATTGCTCCGAACTGGTTCATACTGATTTCAGTTGTGCCGTCAGTGAAACGAATGCGGTCTCCATCAGGATCAATTATGGCACCGACCTTAAAAGGTTCATTGCGTCTCGCAAGCGCATCTATCACCCCCTGCAGATTAACAGAGGAAGGTTCGGGCGCGATACCGTTAAAGGTTACATCGGAGGTATCACGCAGATGTATCAGCCGCTCATCCTCCGTGTTATCAAAAAGAGCGCGGATATGGATTCTGCTGGCACCGTGCACCGAATCAACGGCAAGAACGATATCTCTGTCAGCCGCGAACCCTGCTACAATCCCGTCATAATCGACACCGTGCACCAAATGATTCTCACGCACCAGCTGCTGCCATGTCTGCAGGGCATCAAAGGGCTGGATATCATCTCTTTCTGAAACAGCCTGCAGCGGTTCTGCAAAAGAGACCAGCGGGGACGCATCTTTTGCCACAAGCTCCTGTGCCCGCATGGTAATACGTCCGGTGAGCTCTGCTGCTGCGGGCCCTGCGTCGGCTGCATTATATTTAAAGCCCGCATATTCCAACGGGTTATGTGAAGGCGTGAGATTTACAGAAAAAGCAGCATTGAGTTTCAGAACTGCGGCAGACAACACCCCTGTAGTGGATTCACCTGCATAATGGACTGTAAATCCTGCAGTCCGCAGAACTTTTGCCACAGCACTGGCAAATATCTCCCCGCCGAAACGATTATCAAAGCCAAGGACACATCCCCGCTCCTGCGCCTCGGCAAAACTTGCAACGCCAAGGAATTGTGCAAGTTCAGCTCCCGTATCCAGAGACTGGTACATTTCAACGATGGCAGCGGCAACAAAAGAGACAGAACGGACACAAAGATCCTTTCCGATCATGCCACGCCACCCGGAGGTACCAAACTTCACCACATTTACAGGAGGATCAGTATTGGTGATAATCTCATCCATGATAAGGGTGTAAATCTGATCTATAACACGCTGCCAGTCACCAGCCTTATCAACATTGCGAAGGGCAACAAGTTTTCTGACCAGGCAGAAATAATCACTCTTGGAATGTTCTTTGTCTATCCCACACTCCTGATACAACTCCTTAATTTTTGCTGCCTGTAACATGCCGGTCACCTTTTGAAGTATTGTCATAATAAATAACGGATTCTACAAACCGTAGCACATTTTTTTTTTTGACCTCCAGAGTTTCATCTCCCGAACCTATTAAAATGAAGCTTTTTCTGTAACAATCCAAAAAAAATCATCTTTTTGTGAAGCCATCGCACTTGACTACAGCACAATTTTACTTATATAATACATCAGATTTTTTGACTTCTCCTTTCAAGCATCCTGAAAGACACTGTCAAAATAAAATTACGAATTTCAACATACACTAATTCCAGTAGGAGAAATAACGATGGGCAAGAGTCACGACGAAGAATTAATTCTATGGTTTGACGATATCGGTATTGATGATGTCCCTCTTGTGGGTGGAAAGAATGCGTCACTCGGAGAGATGTATCAGCATCTTACAGCCAAAGGTGTTGCCGTCCCCCATGGTTTTGCAATCACCGCGTATGCCTATCGCTATCTGTTAAAATCAGCTGGAATTGAACAGGCCATCCGTGACGTCCTCGCTGATCTCGATATTGAAGACATGGCAAACCTTGCCGAACGCGGTGAGAAATGCCGGGACATCATCCGCCATGCTGAATTCCCCGATGATCTGCGCGATGCCATTATTGAGGCGTACCAGGTCATGGAAGAGAAATATGGCAAAAACTGCGACGTTGCCGTTCGCTCCTCTGCAACAGCAGAAGATCTTCCGGATGCCTCATTTGCCGGACAGCAGGAAACATACCTGAACATTCACGGCTACGAAAACATCATCGAAAACTGCCGCAGCTGTTTTGCTTCTCTTTTCACCAACCGTGCCATCTCCTACCGCCAGCATCAGGGCTTTGGTCAGTTTGACGTCTACCTGTCCATCACGGTCCAGAAAATGGTTCGTTCCGACTCAGCCTCTTCCGGCGTACTCTTCTCCATTGACACCGAGTCCGGATTTAAAGACGCCGTCTTTATTACCGGTGCCTGGGGACTTGGCGAGAATGTCGTTCAGGGTGCAGTCAACCCTGACGAATACTACGTCTTCAAACCAACCCTCAAAGAAGGAAAACGTCCCATCGTCGGAAAAAAAGTCGGATCCAAAGAAATCAAGATGATTTACGACAACGATCCCTCAACCGACGAGCCGGTTCAAAATATCGATACCACTGAAGAAGAACGTAAACAGTATGTTATCAGTGATGACGAAATCCTCAAACTTGCCGAATGGGCATGCATCATCGAAGACCATTACGGTAAGGGTATGGATATTGAGTGGGCAAAAGACGGCGACGGCAAAGATGTGGGAACCGGTGAGCTCTTCATCGTTCAGGCCCGCCCGGAAACCGTTCACTCCCAGGCAAATCAAGGAACGATGGAGACCTACAAGCTGCAGGAAACCGGCAAGGTTCTTGTGGAAGGTCTGGCTGTCGGGGCAAAAATCGGTCAGGGTGTCGCCCATTGCATCGAAGACGTAAAGGATATCGGAACTTTCAAAAAAGGAGAGGTGCTTGTCACCGACATGACCGACCCCGACTGGGAACCAATTATGAAGATTGCTGGTGCCATCGTCACCAACCGCGGTGGACGGACCTGTCATGCTGCAATTATCTCCCGTGAGCTCGGTATTCCCTGTGTTATCGGAACAGGAGACGGTACGACCCATATCAAAACCGGTATGGAGATCACCGCATCCTCTGCTGAAGGTGAAACCGGATATGTCTACGACGGTCTGCTGAAATTTGAGGTTGAGAAAACGGACCTCGGCAACCTTCCCGAGACCAAGACAAAAATCATGATGAACCTTGCCATCCCGGAAAAAGCATTCACCGAAAGCCAGATTCCAAATGATGGTGTAGGACTTGCCCGTGAAGAGTTTATCATCAACTCCCATATCGGTCTTCACCCCCTCGCTCTGTATAACTACGAGGAACTGAAGAAATCTGACGATCCCGAGAAAAAGAAGATCGTCTCTCTTATCGATGCAAAAACCGGAGCATACGAAGACAAGAAAAAATTCTTTGTTGATAAGGTTGCCGAAGGAGTTGGCCGCATTGCTGCCGGATTCTATCCAAAGGATGTCATCGTTCGTCTCTCCGATTTCAAGAGTAACGAATATGCAAATCTTGCAGGCGGAACACTCTACGAGCCCGTTGAAGAGAACCCGATGATTGGATGGCGTGGAGCCTCCCGGTATTACGACCCTAAATACCGTCCGGCTTTTGAGCTTGAATGCGAAGGACTGCTGAAAGCCCGTAACGAAATGGGTCTGAACAATATCAAACTGATGGTCCCCTTCTGCCGGACTCCTGAGGAAGGAAAAAAGGTTGTCGAGGTCATGAGAGACTGCGGACTGGTTCAGGGTGAAAACGGGCTTGAGCTCTACGTTATGTGTGAGATTCCAAGTAACGTTATTTCAGCTGATGCCTTTGCTGACATCTTCGACGGTTTCTCCATCGGTTCCAATGATCTCACCCAGCTCACTTTTGGACTTGACCGTGATTCCGGGCTGATTGCAGGAATTGCCGATGAACGTGACGAGTCAGTGAAAGACATGATTCGCATGGTTATCAAGACTGCCAAACGCCGGAAAAAGAAAATCGGCATCTGCGGTCAGGGCCCATCCGATTTCCCCGACTTTGCCACATTCCTGGTGGAACTTGGAATCGATTCCATGTCTCTTATCCCGGACACTGCCATCAAGACCCGACTGGCTGTACATGAGAAAGAAAAAGAAATGGGTATTGCTCCCTGAACCGAAACTGACTGTAACTATAGATAAAAAAAAGCCCGATTCCAAAAGGAATCGGGCTTTTTTTGTACTAATCAGCATTGAAGCTCAGGTCAATGCAAAATGGAACTGTAGGAGCTCGCCCCCGCGAGCGATTTTCCAGGTTCAGCAAC
>JANTGG010000162.1 GCA_024763035.1 Desulfocapsa sp.
CAGCTTTTTTTCTCCCTTGCTGAAGCGGGAAAAAAACTCTTCGGTAAAATAGTCAAACAACTCCTGTTGCCCCGCTTTGATCAGCGGTCTCTCTAAACGGGATGTCTGGTTGTGTTCACGCAGAAGCAGTGTTAGCCCTGCAGCCCAACCCGAAGTTATGCTCTCAAGATCATCAAGATACTGTTTTTGCTGAGAGTCGACATCATACAATAACATGATCTTTTCAATTTCGTGCCGGGTAAAATAGAGTGCGTCCGAATCGAGAAGTTGGAGCTTTCCGTTCATTCTCATTCGGGCAAAAGCTGGTGTCGGTGTGGTACGACTGAGCAACAGCGCCCGACAATGAACGGGGAGTTCTTCCAGACAGATAGCCAGTACTTTCAGTGTTGGAGACTCTTCCGGCAGGATGTGAAGGTTGTCCAGAACCAGAATCCATTGCCCTTCAATTTGTGAGAATAGCTGCCGAAAAAAGTGTCGGGAAAAGTTGGCCAATCCGGAGATGTCTTCAGGAGGTAGCTCTGGAAGGAGAGATATCTGTGTCGCAGTGAATGTCGGAGAAAGGAACGACTGAGGGAAAACAGAAAAAAACATTATTGGATCTGCGTCAAGGGTATCAAGCTCGTACCAGGCAACAGTTCTCTTTTTCTGAGAACAGTATCCAGCAGACAACATGGTCTTTCCAGCTCCGGGGGCTCCCTCTATCCAGATATGCCCTAGTTCAAGAGCGTCGTCAATGAGAGAGAATAGCCTGCGACAGGGGAAAATATGCTTGTTGGGTTTGGGTTGTTGCATTTTGGCTGAGAAAATGGTTTGCGGCAAAGGCTTTCTCAGAGTGTCAGAGGGTGGGTTCATTATTTCTTTTTACCTTTTGCGCTGGGACGAATCCATTTCTCATCCCTTTCTCAAAAATAATAACAAAGTTTCTCTTTTTTTCAATTGTGTACCCTTTTTGTACCTGCCTTTCCAATACAATAGCCTAGGTCTGATTTTTATAATCTTTTTGGATTCTGGTGCGGTTTGGAGGTTCTAGATGGTGTCCACGATACGTTTCCCTTTATTTTTGTTGATTGTTTTGAGCGTTATTTCTTCTTTGGCCGGATGTGTTGCACCGACAGGGCAAAGCAGCCCGACTCAAAATCCCCCGGTCAATTCAACTTTAGGCAAAATTCTCACTGATGTCGCAGCAGCAACGCTCGAAACTCAGGCAGATCAGGCCTTGGGAAAAAACCGGGGGAAGATTGAGAAGATCCAGCTGCTGCAAAAGTCTAGCAACAGCTACCTGCTGCAAGTCAGTTACAGTGATGTTAAATTGCCGCAGGGGGTGACATTGATTGCGGAGGCCTACGGTGCTGTGGGAAAACTGCCGCAGTATTCGTCAATGCCGGTTCCGATTAACCAGAAACAGGGGCAGGCTCAACTTGCTATCTATGGGCAAGGAGGTTCCTCGGAAGAAGTGACCAGCATCTTTATCAAGATGGTTCGGGATGGTGATGTCAACCATTGGATTGCAGCTTCAACCTATCTTCCCGGCAACCATTTCCAGTCTCAAGCGGCTCAACAATCTGCAGCACCTCCCGCTGCTCCACCGACTCCATCATCGGTCATGACCGATCAGGTCTTCTGTAATCAGTATGCCGAGGCCGCTGCATTGCAGTTTCATCAGGCTCAGCAACGCAATTGCCCCGGTATTAATTTTCCCGTTTGGCACGACAATAAGGTTCTTCATTACAACTGGTGTCTGGGGGTATCAAGACAGGCGGTCAATAACGAACAGGCACGAAGAGCTGCTTATTTGAAAACCTGTGGTTCGAACTGAATCTTGGAAAATAAACTGAAAGACACGGAGGCTAATCATGAAAAAGACAGCAACTATTTTAGCTAACTTGTTCATTGTCACAGCCGTTCTATGTTTTCAAGCTCTTGGTGCCGGTAACCAGCAATTTTGTAACAATTATGCCGATACTGCCGTCAAACAGTATAACCTTGGTAAACAGCATAATCTGCCAGGAATTGTCCCTCCCGCCTGGAGTAACGACCGAAATGGTCACTACAACTGGTGCATGATGGCACCGGAAAAGATCGCCAACAGTGAGAATGCAAAACGTCAGGCTTATCTAGATAAAAATATCCCGAAGAAAAAATCAGATGCCCCAATTGTCACAGGTGCTCTCCTTGGAACAATGGCCACGCCGAAAATGATGACAACCATCGGGACTGTTCTGGGGGATACATCTTACCTCGGCTGTTTCAAAGACAGTAACAACCGAGATCTTTCCGGTTTTACTTTTAACTCCGATCAGATGACGACAAAGCTGTGCCTCGACACCTGCCGTCAGAAGGGTTTCAAATACGCTGGGCTGGAATACAGTCGCTACTGCTTCTGTGGGAACAGTTATGGAAAGCTTGGCAAAGCAAATAACTGCAACATGCCATGTTCGGGCGCCCAAAAGGAAATCTGTGGCGGTGGCTGGGCGAATAGTGTGTATCGGGTGGAAAATTCTTCTAAAAAAAGTACTCTTGCTGCCTCCGGTACCATTCTTGCCACTCCATTAACAGTTGGTAGAATAGCCAAACTTTCACCGCATAAACCCATTGATCTAAAAGCTACTCAGAAGCTTTTGCTGGATAGAGTTGGGGTTAAGAACACACAGATGTTTTCTCCTCTTGAAAGTCCTATTTTTGATATTCCTGTTTTCCAGCAACACTCACAGGCGGTGGAAATTGGTCGAGGGTACAACTCTCTGTTGAAAATTCCAAAACTTCCGGCACTGCAGGAAATCCCCAAAAATCAGATCAAAAAGCTCAACTCTTTTAATCACCATAGCTCACAGGAATATGTAAGAAGCGTGAAAGAGTATTATCAGCATCTAGGTGTTGAGGTTGGATTGTCCGGCAGTTACATGTTTGCTTCTGGAAGTTCATTGTCACAGTTTGTTTCGAATAAGTACAACAATAGATATAATGAAACCTTCGTTGCCAGCGTTGATGTTGAAACTTATCTTAAATTCCCAACTTTAACAGAACTCAAACTAAACCCAACAGCAGTTAACGTTTTAAAAAAACAAGGAGTTACCAGTTTTTATCAGCAATATGGTGACTCTTTTATCTACGCTATCCAGTATGGTGCCGGGCTGAAAGGGAGTGCTTCTTACGGTTTGGTTCAAAACAAAGAACATTTCACTTTTAAAAATGAGACAGAAGCAGGAGCAAATGCCGGGGTTTGGAGTGCAAATATAAATACGAAAATCGAGAGTGAAACTAGAGACAACAGGGAAAATGAAAAAAGTGATGTTATAATAGATGGTTATGGCGCTGTCTACAAACTTCCAAAAATGGAACAAACGGTCAATGGGCTGAAACGTGTTGTTAGCGACTTTTTATCTAACGCCTCAACATTCGCTCAACAGGCTGGCAGCGGTAACGAATACGGAGGCGTTATCCGTTATACTGTCATAAAGTACAGCAACCTCCCTGAATTTCAGCAAATTACCGGTGGGCCAGATAAGTTGAACCTGGTCAAAGCCCGGAAAATCCTTGATAAGTTACTTTTTTATCAACGTAAATTTGAACGGATGAGAAACAACCTGAACTATATTACTGAAAACCCGGCAGAATTTACTACCAAGACAGTAGCGGACGCTAAAGATCTGTTGCGACAGAAAATGCCCCTTCTGCTTGGATCTATTTATAATGATATTGGGCAACTTCAGCGCGATCCATTTGACCACCAACTCTTGAGCCATATTGCCGGCACACAGATTCCCCAGTATAAAGCTGTCCCCGACTACGCTCCAAGTACTAAATACGTAACCGTGACTATCGACTTTCCTGCAGAATACACGTCTTATGCCAAGCAAAGACAGGTGGGAAAGCCACATAATTACTGGGATGATCATACCGGTCCATTGATTGGTTATGATCTGGTCAAAGGAGATGCAGACGTATATTCGACTTGCTGTATAGATGTGAACATCAACACCCGTCTTGTAATTCGCAAGCAAAAAGACGTGTATCTCGAACAACATTTTCTCGAGCATGAAAATAAGCCAGATCACACAACCATTGAAGGTAACAAAACCGGGATTTTGCTTTATACAGCTCCAGAAGGGTACAAGGTTGTTGGTTTAAAACAAGACAGAGCCGATTTTTACCATCTGAGAAATTTGCGTGGAGAGAATAAATCAGGGGGCCCGGTTTTTGATGTTTTATCCGGTCTCCCCAGCAAACCTAATGATCTTTGGGATAAGCTGAGCGTCATTATAGATAATACTGACGATGATTATCCCTACGTAGGGCTATTTGGAAAAATGACGATGGCTGTTGAGATCGAGGAACTGGCTCCGAAGGAGTGACCTGATTCTGACAGATTTGTAAATGGTTAATCTGGTTATTTTTGGGAGGCACGATGAACAGAAATAGAATTTCAATGATGGTTGGATCGTTAATTATCCTGTTCATTATGCCAACATGTGGGTTCGCCGCTGATAAGCAGCAATTCTGTACCAATTATGCAGGTACCGCAGTTGATCAGTACCACCGGGGAAAACAGTATAACCTGTCTGGAATTGTCCCACCCACTTGGAGTGATGACCGGAACGGTCATTTCAACTGGTGTATGGCTGTCCCGGAGAGTTTTGCCAACAGCGAAAATGCGAAACGACAAGCTTATCTGGATAAGCATATTATTCAAACAGCCCCTGCAAACAAAGAGGCTGGAGCAGAAACAGTGATGACTGCTGTAAAGGTTGAAACCCTGGACGTGAGTGCTTTAGTTAAATTGAGCGGAATGAAACAGCCTGCAGGGTATTCTGGGAATGATGTCATTTGGATACAAAAAATGGTGTTGGGGCTGCGTCACAGTC
>JANTGG010000163.1 GCA_024763035.1 Desulfocapsa sp.
ATGGTACTGCATGGGTGACTGTGTGGGAGAGTAGGACACTGCCGATTTTCTTTACAAAAGGCTCTAACCGGATTTCCGGTTAGAGCCTTTTTTTTCTCTTTTTCCTGTGCACAGCAACAAAGCCCCAATCACGATCAACGAAAAACCTTACCAGTTGTGAGTGAGCACAGTAATTGATGGAAAAATAGCCTTTTTTGATCAAGATAAGTAAGGGGATGAGTGTTTTCTCCTTCATTTATCGTGATTAGATAACATCACGTAAATTCAACAGGTTACGCAACATGCCTCTTCTGGTGTTGGTATGTATTTTGCAAAGCATTTGCCCTATCACACATAAATGATATTCCAGAGGAGCCTTTATGCCTAAAAAAACCTTGAGTAGTGAGTATAATCCAAGAGAAGAAGGTAAAATTACCATCAAATAATGCGAAAGATACCCCATCAATTATCGATATCAGGCTCAACCAGTCTTTCACCTCAAACCTCAAACCTCAAACCGCAAACCGCACACCGCATCCCGCCAACTCTCACTGCTGCAACTTCACTTCATTAATCTCGGGAGTCACTGGCACGTTGTCCCCTGTCTGACGAAACATATCATCTATGTCTTCGGGTGACGTTTCCGGGATATCCTCCTGCTTCGCTGACTGATCAGCTTCGGCAATCAATCCTGGATCGATACTGTTCATTTCATTTTCTACTCGTTCAATATTTCCCATAACCTTATCGGTAATCGTTACATTTGGATATTTAATGAGGATATCAACTAGTTTTCTTCTGGATTCGATAAGAAGTTTTTTCCTTGATTGCATATCAGTGGTTCTTGTGTAGCGAATAAACAGATCAGCTGCTTCCCGACGTTCAGCACGAGCTGACAACAAAGACGCCTCTGCTATTTTTTTATCCGCCTTCAATGCGTATTCAGAATCAAGCATGCCTGTTAAAATTTCAATTGCTTCGTCGTAGTGACTCTTATCTATCAAAAGCAGAGCATCGTTCCACTGCTTCTGCAAAGCCTGCATGGTTTCAATTTTACGGGTTTCACGACTCACCGCCTCTGCAAGGGTCAAATCATCACGCTTCTGACGCAGCACAAGCAACTTTTCGCCGCTCAGAATATCTTCCTGGATGGTTTCAAGTTTCATCAACGCATCCTGGAACCGTTCCTCTTTTGCCATAGCGTCTACGTCTGCAAGAAATTTCTGCAACCAGTCATCGGCACGCTGCTGGATTGAACTTTTTATAATATCAACATTGGATGAAACCGGTGAATAGGG
Source organism: Desulfocapsa sp. (assembly GCA_024763035.1). Classification (GTDB taxonomy): domain Bacteria; phylum Desulfobacterota; class Desulfobulbia; order Desulfobulbales; family Desulfocapsaceae; genus Desulfocapsa. The sequence continues at coordinate 1,278 of JANTGG010000163.1, forward strand.
ATAATCTGCCAAAAACTTATCCGCCTGCCAGACAAGCTTATAGCCATCTCTTTCCGGAATAAAACCGAGGTATTTTCTAAGCAGTGATGAGTACTCCTGCAATTCAGGGCTTCCCGCTTCACTCCTTTCAAGGATAGAGAGCTGAAGAATTCCCCAACTCTCTATCCGGGCAAGATCCTTATAGTCATTTGATATCTCGCCATACTGCTTTTCTGCTTTGCTATACTCTCCCGATGCCGTATACAGGTCAGCAAGGATTTTTCTCAGGGACAAAATATCAGTCCGCTGATCGTCTGAAGCAGACATCTGATCCACAATTTCCTGATATACCCTGGCAGCTTCCTCTTCCTGATGCATAGCCATGAGAGCATTCCCGTATGAAATGCGGGTGTTTAGATGTACTCTGTCGAGCTGAAATGACGGGATCTGGCCCCACACCTGAATCACCTCTTCGTACTCCCCGGTCTTTGCATAGCGCTCAATCAAGGTTTCAATCTGCGGAAGATCTGCTGTTTTCTGCCGTTTTTCCCAACCTGTTCCTTTCACCTCACCGGTCTTCAGCAGTCTGCCGCAACTGGATTCAAGAAAAGCAATATCACGCTGCTCGAGATTTAGAATATCCTCATTTGAGATACTCTCGGATGCGTCCAGAAAATCCTGCTGTAATAGCTTCTCATGCAGTTTATTGTATCCATTCAACACCTTCTGCAAATCGCGAAAGCAACGCACCATCTCTTCGGATGCCTCTTCATCAAGCTCCATCACAACAGCCTGACTATCCAATTCTTTCCAGAGATCGAGTTTGCGCCCGTACTCAAAAATTCTGTCATTAACGTACTGCATGCCCGGCAACGCCACAGTAGTCCCGGCGTCATTCTGGTACATCTGTACATGATCACTATCAAGGATATTCCCTTCATCATCCGTGGCAAGAGGAATAGGCTTTACCACCTTCGCCTGCCCTGATTCACTGGTTTCAAGTCCCGTCTGGGATGAGGTGTTATAAGCTGCCGGGTGCACGACTCTTTTTTCATCATAAAGGCAGCCGGATAGGAGAAGCGTACAGCAGCAGATAATTGGCAGGCTGGGGTGACGTATATTCATGGCAATATTGTGTTAGTAATTGGAAAATTTAAGATATTGAATACTCTAGCAGAGTTATCGACTGAAAATTTAAAAATCTTAAGTAACTATTCAGAGCACATCATCTTCGCCCATTCTAACCTTCTCGAGTAACACCAGTACGCTTCGAAGGCAAGAATGAACGAACCTAAGGCATTCTGAACAGTCACGTTCCGTGCTTTATTAACCGTTCCTGCACTTACGCTGAATGGCTACAATCTTAACTGATACACGCACGTTAGCTAAGGTATAGCACGGGGAGATCGATATTTCAAGATGGCCGGACAGACGTCCGGGGAAACTTACAGAGGAACCACGCGCTCTCGATATGCACTTTTACTCTTTAATACTAAACAGTTACCATAAACGTGAATACTCATATTAACACGCAGGCAAACCATATTTGAGATGGGAGCTCCCCCCTGCTGGCGGTTCATGGTGCTGCCGGATTCGGGATATGGTTTGCAGGAACAGGCTCCTGCAGGTCCATTTTGCATTACCGGCCTTCAGAGAAAATTCTGTATTAAAGAAAACTACAGGTCACTTTCAAAAAGATGTTCCTCACCTCCCCAAAAGGGGACAAAAAAACGGGCCGCCTTGAATTTACCGGTGGGATACACATGCCCATAGGTCAGAATAGAACGCCTGCTTCTGTTTCGTGACTCTATTGTTTCTGCCGGAAACAGCAGGTGTCCGCCGCTCTTTTCTTCCACCGCCAGATCAATCTGCCCCATATCGTTACTCAGCAGAGAAAGTCCGTAGAAAGAGAGATCCACCGGATCAAGACGATCAGCATATCCTTTTTCCCGCATAATACCATTTACAAGGGCTGTCCAGGCCGGCAAGGCACCGCTTGACCCTGTGATTCTGGTGGTTTTCCTGCGCATGGGAAGGTTATTATCAAACCCGACATATGTACCAACAGTATATCCACCGTCAATAATCATACCGGTACCTCCTTTGGAAGGAAACGGTAGATACCCGAAAAATGAGGCATTGGTATAATTATTTGCCGTTCCGGTCTTCCCGAGCAGAGGGATTTCAAGCTGCAGTGCCGCAAACTCCTCTCCCTTTTCAGGGGTATCAGACGGGATTCTGGCATTCTTTTTAGCGTATCTACCCGTACCAAATTTTACGATATTCTCAAGGATGTGATTAAGTGCCAGCTGCACCTTGGGAGTGACCAGTTTTTTTCTGCGAATTCTGGTCTGATAAACAACCTCTCCCTCTTTTGTCTCAATTCGATCAAGTATGCTGACCAGGTCCTGATTGCCTGTACCTTCATCTCCTGCGAGAAAAACATCACCAGTTATCATTGCCTCGTACATACGTACTGCTTCGAGCAGAGTGACAACATTTGATCCCAGAGGAAAGGAGAGAACAGGATCAAGCTGACTACGAATGCCAAGCTCTTTCCCATAGGCGATAAGATACTGCAGCCCCACCAGTACCCGGAAATCACGTACATGAGCAAGAACCTCGGCACTATATGGGGACAAAGACAGAAGATAGCTGAATTCACGCTGCATCTGTTTTTCTGTAAGGACAAAGGCTGAAACGCTCAGCGAAGAGTCGAGCAGGACCTCATTCCAGAATTTTTGCCTGGCATCAACATCCTGATACTGCAGATAATCGGCTAAACGTCCGTAATCTACACGAGACAGGGTATCATCAGCAATTTCCTCACCGACAAAAGTGTACCTGTTTTTTTCGGTATCATAGTAGAGTGCTGCCTCATTGGAAAAATCTAAGGGAACAAAACTCTCCGTATCCCTCATCAGTTCACCAACCCATGCCTTAAACCCTTTAAACTGTGAATACCGCTCTGTTAGAGACAGGAAACTCACCTTGAGCAGATCTTTTCGCAGATTCAGCTCTGACTTCTCATACGATTTCAACTTGTCATCAGCAAAGGCGACGTCAATCTCTTCCATGAAGCGTTCATAATAGAGTCCGTAATGAAGATTTTTCAGAATCGGATACTGCTCTGCAAGATCCTCAAAGATAAAATCCGTCTCAAGATCCTTTACAGCCTTGTCATAGGCTGTCTTTTTGAGAATTGAACGATTCAATACGATACCATAACGATCCCGTATCCTTGCCCGATAGACATTATACGGCTCAGTCTCATCATTACGAACCCTTGGCAGCAGTTCGAGATGCTCTGCAATCTCGACAAACTCTTCATCTGTCAGCTGATCACAAAGGTGATACAGCAGCCAGACAGATGCCAGATTTTCTGATTTTACACCCGCCCAGCTCATAGACACCTGTTGAAACGGACTTTTATGGTCAGGTCGCGGAAAATATGACTGTCCCTGATAAACAAAGATATCTCTGCCGTTATTTAACAGATCCGCAGCATTCCACCCAAGCTGCAGTGCTGCCGAGAAGACAAAAGGTTTAAAGGCTGACCCCATGGTCCTTTTCGCTGCCACAGCTCTGTTAAAAAAACG
>JANTGG010000164.1 GCA_024763035.1 Desulfocapsa sp.
CAGTTTCACTTCGGGCGTTGATCATCTTGTAGTTGATGGCAGGATCTTTCGCCCAATGTGGGATCAAGCCCCAATGGAGCATCCCTGGTTCCAGATGACTCTCATTCTGCCGAACTGCAAGAATCGGTTGTCCTGGTGAAATGTTGAACCGAGATTCAAAATGAAGCTTGACCTTGAAGCCGAAGAATTCAGCAATGGCTTCAGGTGTGCTTGTCAAGCAAAAGCGACCGCACATGTCACTAACATAGAACAATGATTTCGCTTAGAGGAGCTTGAGATCATGGAGTCCTCCATAATACCCACCACCCAAATTAGCAGCCTGATCTCTTCATCCATCACTGCATACCCGTTATGATGAGCCAGTGAGCTAGTTGTGTATTCCCTGTATTCCAGAGAATAAATCAATATTACTCTGTTTTCCAACTGTGAAGTCAGAATGAAAAGGTTAGCCGAAATCTTTTGGTTTAATGGCTTCTTCCTCATACAATTGAATGGTACCAAATTCGAAGTCTTTTGTGTTTTTGGTAGTATTGCTGAGGAGATCGATCAGGCGCTCATTTTGGTTGATGGTCTTTTCTATGGCAATGGCTGTACGTTTGGTAGAGCGATGTATAAAATAAATTAATAGGGGCGTTAAAAACGCCAAAATAGCGATAAATAAAGCAAACACAAAAAACACGACATAGGCTGTTCCAGCCAAACCATAGAAAAAGGATAAAAAATCACTGCTACTGTCGTACATAGTTCCTTCCTTTCAAATTTATACCCGAATTGCTATGGAGAAACACGCTAACTGGGCAGGAAAAAGAAATTTCTTTGCTATTAGCGCAGAAGTAGTTCATAGCGAACCATACCACACATATAAGAACTTATGTCATTCAAGATAGAATGCAATTTAACCTAGATCAGCCAGCTCAAGGGATTGTTGTGCAGCACGGAGGTTTTTTTTGAGTCGAGACTGTTCCACAGCAAGGATTGAATTCAAAACTTATTTGCCAATTATTGATGGGGAGGATATGGAAACTGTCACAAAAGAAGATATCATCATGAGAATAGCTGTTGAGTGCCACGAGATCGTAGACACTTTTAGTGTCTCAAGACTTGTGACATTCATTATCCAAGCGGGCTTGTTCTGTTGATCACATACCATTAAAGGGTCAGGAGAAATCTGCAGGGTTTTTTGCCAGAGGATCCATCCGGTATTTGTGCTCCATGCAGAGCCAGGGTCAGCTTGTGATAGCCGAAGGGGTACCGGAAGCCACCACCTAGATGTTGATCATGGAATTTTGCCCAACCCCTGCTGTTGCAGCCCGGTAGTGGGCTCTCTTTTCTTCACAATCTCATCCATCAACTCCCTGGCCTCTGGTCGTAAGGTCCCCTGGTAGTAGGGTTCTTTGTCGACACCTCGGTTCTGCTGAGAGTATTCACCGGTCGCAGTCCAGAAACTGGTGTTGTTGGAGTATTTGTAGGAGAGGTAATCGTATATGCGGAAATGACCATTGCGGTAAACCCCGTTGGGGAGGGTTTGTCCTTCAACCCAGCTATTTTTGGTCGCTGAACTGGACAGGCTCGCATTTAGCAGAACTACCAGTATCACGATGGCCAGAGTTGTTGTCTTCATCGTAAGCGCCTCTGGATCTTCCTTCTTTCCTCAAAGGAATTGCGGTTCAGGTGCTCGGAGAAGCGGTTGTAAACTTTTCTGGCCTCTTCAGTGCTGATGCCCATATCCTCTATGATGGCTCGCCAACTGGCTGCTCCCGGGTTGGTGACAAAATTGTACTGTTGATTAATAATTTTCCTTCGTCTTTGCTCGATCTGTTCTCTGGGCACGCGCACCACCCTGGCACCGGGGCCGAACCTCTCTTCCGGGGTGAAACGGGTCACCCGGAACAGATCACGGGCTTGAATTTCAACTGGGTCGTCCTTGATCTTCAAGCTGCCCAGTTCAAAGTCTGTTAATGGTCGCAAAGGATCCTTGTTTTGGCCTGTGAAGATTTCGGAGAAAGTGGTTCCGGCTCGGTACTGGATTTCCACCTCCCGGTAGGGGAAGGTGTGAATATTGACGGCGAATTCCTTCTGACCCCCTTCACAACTGACGATCAGATCCGTGTTTTGATTCACTTCATTGATCAGCATGGAGTAAAACTCAGGACCCGCGGGAATGATGATCCGGTTGACGTTCCCTCCCTGGCGCACGAAGGTCAGGGGCACCCCTCCAGTCTGTCGGCAGAGACCGGCATAGCCGAGGTAATAGCCGACGAGAGGCATATGACGACCATAGGGGCGTTCCAAGTGCTCATACCCGGTCAAACCGATCCACCGGCCCCATGTCTGGGTCTTCTCCCATAATGTCCGACCCCCCGGAGAGCGGAAATCCCAACCGGCTGCGCTCTCCAGAGAGTCCGGTGGCGGGACCAGCTGTCCCGCTTCCGGGATGATCCCTTTACGAAGTTTGAAGATAAACGGTTGTGGCTTGTTGTGCCGGATCAGGATCCTGTCGACCACGCTGTGAATGTGCCGTTGGTCACCGGTCAGAGGTGGACGAACCTCGCGGCGCACTAGTCGGAAACTACCGCGCATGCGCAGTCGCGGTGGGAACTCGTCCGGCGTGCCGATCTTCTCTGTCTCAATCATATGACCGAAATGAAACTCTTCGGTCCTTCCGGTAACGGGATGATTGTAAACCAGAATCTTTCTCTTTCTGTCGACCCTCAACAGAACCGGCGCCCAACCAGAGAGATCCTTGCCGGTGAAACTGTCGTAGCCGTCGATCCAGACCTCTGGCATTCCTCCCCGGGTCAGGCTCTGCGCGACGAGCAGTGTCACCAGGTGGGCCATAGTGGTGTTGCTGGTGAAAGCGGTGTAGTAAGGCCCTAAGGGAATGACATCCTGAACCACGTCGATATCTTGCTTCTCCAGGGCGATCATCGCCTCGCGCAGGGTTCTACCAGGGGGGGCTGTTAATATCGGCTCTTGAGCGACACCAGCCCCCTTCTGGGCCCGATAGGGAGGGACTTCGACAGACAGGGGAGGGGTGACTGATGCGCAGCCGGTCAGGCTGGACCCCAGAGCCGTGATTAAAAGCAGGATCATGATGTTTTGCAGCATCGTGTTCAGTGTCTTACTCCAGCAAAGAAAATACACATATCACTCACTTGATAGGACTGCTCTACAGATTTCAGACCGCCCTCCACCTCCACTACATCAGCAACTGCCCCAGCTTCAGGTTGTTGGATGTCTCCACATAGGCCTCGACCTGCTGACGGGCACCGAGATCGATGAGCCGCTTGGCTGCGGCGTACTTGATGTTGTCACTGCTGTGGAACTTCATGAAACGGACCAGTTGTTCCGTATCGGCAGAAGACAGATAAGGAGCAATCGACAGCAGGGCGTGCAGGGCGTTGTTTTCATTTGCATTTGAAACGATATCGAAGAAGTAGCCTTTGGCATCTGCCCCCTGAGCTTCAGCCAGAGCGGCCATGGCAGCAATGCTGACATTGTTGGAGCGTCGCCATGACACCGCCGTATCGATGATCTTCCGGGAGAGGGGAATCGCTTCTAGGTAGCGGCCGGCAAAGCGAGCTGCGGAACGGGTCACAAGACCCCCTTGGTAGCCTTTCGCGTAATCCTGAAGAATGGTGGTTTTCTCCGGCGCAACATAGGTGATCACATCGGCGACACCGTGAATGATGGTGGCATTGGCGAAGGATATATACTGGCTGGAGGTGGTGTAGGGCAGCATAGCGTCACCTCCCAGATTGAAGGCGGCGATTTTCATGCTTCCAATCATGCGCTCCGGCTTGCCGTAGGTGGTCTCGTACTTGCCGGTGGCCTGGCCGATGATCTTGAAATGTTTATCAGCAGGCAGAGCCTCAAAGGTGACGAAGTCGATGTTTTTGATCTGTTCGAGTTGAGCTGGCGTGTAACTTGATTTCGTAGCGGTCAGACAACTGGACAAGATCAGCGGCAAAACAAGAACCAACAGATATCTTTTCATAGAACCTCCTGTTTAGATGGCAACGGATGAAAGAAAGGAAAGAAAAACTGCATACCAAGCGACGACGCTGTTTTTCTGAATTGAAATGAACTGAACTGAAAATAATTTTTGATCTCCCCTCCCATGGAATGAATTGGCAAGCGTTCAAAGAACATAGAGCCACACGAGCTGACTGAATTCTCGGCAGGTGAACGCAAGATGCCCGTTCACTATATTTTATAAAATCGAAGAGTTCTGTTCAAGATAAAAGTGCGATTTTCGCACATATGGGAAAGTAATGGATGATGCTCACATGAAAAGCATCCATGACCCTCGATATGTTAAGTTGATCCACCACTTAAGAGATGTCCGCAAGGCAAAGAAAATCAGCCAAAGTGATATCGCGAAGCTGCTAAATGTTGAACGTACTCAAATAACGAAAACAGAGACATTCGTCCGGAGACTGGATTTTATTGAACTCTGTGACTGGCTTGAGGCTTTGGATTACAGCTTGGGTGAGTTTTTGAAAGATATCGGTCGTTTGTAAGATTTTTTTACTGCATTATAGCCTCAAAACCTGCTTCTACAAGAACCTTCCAATTATGTTCCTTGTGTGTGTCAATGAGATACGAACACAGGTAAATTTTTGCCATTCGGGTCGTACTAATCAAGGTATGCTGTCACTATGTGCGGTCATTTCTGTCTGACATCTACACCCCAAACTATTGCCCAGTATTTTGGGTTCAATGGCGAACTAAATATTATTCCTCATTACAATATCTCACCAGGACATCTACAGGTAGGAAGTGGAACTTCAGATCGATATCATCACGGCCTTTGACCACTATTTTGACCGGACGAAATGCTA
>JANTGG010000165.1 GCA_024763035.1 Desulfocapsa sp.
AGAGCACCTCATCTTCGCCCATTCTGACCTTCTCGAGTAACACTAGTACGCTTCGAAAGTCAGAATGAACGAATATAAGGCACTCTGAACAGTTACGTTTCGTGCTTTTTTACGTTCCCAGCGATTACGATGAATGGTTACATTTTATTTTACTTCAAACAGGATCATCAATGGATACGTTGGATTGTAAAGGGTTGAATTGCCCGGAGCCGGTGCTGAAGGCGAAGGCCTATCTGGAAAAGGGAACGGGTGAACCGTTTACTGTACTTGTGGATAATGAAGCCTCTAAGGAAAATGTCCTTCGTTTCGGGCGGAGTCAGGGGTGTGAGACAAGTTTCAGTTCGGAAGCAGCTGATGAATTTGCAGTATTGCTTGTTCCGTCAGAAAACGGGATTCCGAAATCAGATTTTCGGGAAGATGAGTATCGCTGCGAGGTCGTGCCGCAATCCGGAAATCTGGTCTATGTACTGCCGGCGGATACCATGGGACGAGGCAGTGATGAGCTTGGTTGGGCACTGCTGCAGACCTATGTGGCAACCATTGCCGAAGTCTCACCCCTTCCATCCCACATTCTACTCTATAATGGAGGGGTGAAGCTTGCTGTAACAGAGGGCAAGGCACTGGAAGCATTGCAGAGTCTGGAAAAAAAGGGGGTGACTGTCTGGTGCTGTGGAACCTGTCTTGAATATTTTAAGCTAGAAGAAGAGCGGCGAGTGGGAAGCATCACTAATATGTATGATATTTTATCCACCATGGCCTCTGCCGCACGGGTGGTCAGTCCCTATTGATGTCTGCTGCTGAGATAAAGAGCGGCAGACAGGACAGGCTGCAGTGTGTGGAGCAGATTGCTGCCGAATGCGTGCATTGCAGGATCTGCGTGCAGGAATGTTCTTTTCTGCAGGAATACGGAACTCCCGTGGAGCTGGCACTTGCCTGGCAGCGGGGCAGCGAAGGGGAAAATTTCCCCTTTGAGTGCAGCCTGTGCGGGCTTTGCTTTGCCGTCTGTCCCAAGAAACTGAATCCATCCGGTATGTTTCTTGAGATGCGCAGGGAGCTGGTCGCATCCGGCGGGGGGATCTTTCGCAGACATAGAACCATCCGCGCCTACGAAAAACGCGGGAGTTCTTCTCTTTTTTCCTGGTTTTACCTGCCACCGGGTTGCCGGACGATTTTGTTTCCCGGCTGTGCTTTCCCCGGGAGTCGTCCGCAAACCCTCCTTCGTCTTTTTCGGTTTCTGATGCAGGCTGATGCCCGGATCGGTATTGTTCTTGACTGCTGCACCAAGCCTTCCCATGACCTGGGCGACACAAAGCATTTTCAGAAGATGTTCTCCGAACTCCTGCAAATAGTGACGGAACATGGAGTGGAAAAGGTCCTGACAGTCTGTCCGAACTGTCATCGTATTTTTTCAGAATATGGTAAAGGGCTGCAGGTGGAGAGTGTTTACGAGACGCTGCTCACTTCCATGAAGACCTTTCCGGTGATGGATACAAAAATGACCATCCACGACCCCTGTGGTGTTCGTTTTGCGGAACCTGTGCGGGAGAGTGTGCGAACACTTGCGCGGAATATCGGGATCTCTGTGGAAGAGATGCCGCACAGTGGGAAAACTTCTTTTTGCTGCGGGGAAGGCGGTTCTGCCGGATTTCTTCGTCCCGATCTGTCCCGTTCATGGACAGAAAAGCGGGTGGCAGAGGCAGGGGCAAGCCAGGTGCTGAGCTACTGTACCGGCTGCATCCGTTTTCTTGGCAAAAGTATCCGGATCGAACATATCCTTGACCTTCTTTTTGATCCCTCAGGCGGGGATATAAAAGAGAGTAACGCCCCCTTTACCTACCTGAGCAGATATTTGCTGCGCAGGAGGCTGCAGAAGACGCTGCCGGCAGGGATCAGTGGAACGCGGCGGCGGATGCTCACAAATACCGGTCAGGAACCGTCCATTACGACCTGATTGACCTTTATTCCGGAATCCCAGAGTGCATCAACCATCTCATCGATGCGTTCTCCTGAAACCCGCAGGGTGATAAGCTGCTGGTCCGGACTGAAATCGCGGTAGACCGTGATGGCAGTGAGGGACATCTTGTGCTGTTTGCAGATATCTATCATTGTGTAGAGTTCCAGACTGTCGTGGCCGATTTGAATCTCAATGCGTGCCCCATGGCTGTCACCACTGAGGATTTCTGCAAACGCCCGTAATATGTCCGACTCTGTAATGATCCCGACCAGGGTATTGTTTTCAAGGACGGGGACAGCCCCGATTTTATGGGTACTCATCTGCAAGGCAACGGATTCCAGGGAAGCCAGGGGAGTGGTGGTGACGGGGCTTTCTGTCATAAACATGGAAACTTTTGCCTGGCTGAGCATCATCTTGTCTTCAGGGCTCAGTGATGCATCGATTGTTGAGGGCATGGCCCGGGTAATATCTGTGCCACTGATGATACCGAGTAACTCACCATGTTCGACAACAGGAAGATGGCGGAAAGGGTGATCCTGCAGGAGCCTATCAGCTTCAGCAATGGTGGTGTTGCTGCTGACACTGATAATGTCCTGCTGCATCCAGATTTTTACAAACATTTAGTGCCATACTCCTGAAAAGCTGTAATGAAAAACACGAAGTTCCATATTTAGTTTAGTATAATAGTGTTGCAAACATCACCATGGCACTTATGCCGGCTTACCGTCCATCCCCGGTGCTAGCTTCCTACAGAGGGCTCTGTACAAGACCACCGTCCCTGTTGAGACGAAAGCAGACAGCATCGAGATCAGAGGGAATCTCGAGTGATTCGTCTCCTATCTGTATCCTGGTGCCGGCATAGAGCGTTTTGTTGATTTTTATGGTTACAGCATCAAGTTGCTGCCTGTGTGCTTCCGGAGAATCACCTGGTTTTTCGGGGGAGAGGTTCAGGTCACGGATCGTCTGTTTAAATGCGGATACAGCTGCTTCGAGGGCTTCACGTCCCGGGTCTTCGGATTTCTGACCATGCCGCTGCAGCCAGATATGCAGAGCTTCTTCCTGTTCCTCGAGATGGGAGCGGATCTTCAGGTATTCAAGGTAGCGCTCCGGTGATATACCGGCGGCAAGAAGTGCGGGGGGAGCATTGGGCGATCCCACAGTGCCCAGATTCATACTCTTTCCGCTGAGCAGCATGCCGCCTATAACGATACTCTTTTCATGGGCAAGGATATCTCCGGAGGCAAGAACCCTTGAGTAATACGCCTGTTTGTGGATAATTGCCCGTCCACCGCATCGTATCTTTCCCTGTTCGATAAATTTGAAGTCGGCATCGCCCTTTACCCGAATCTGTCCGCTGTCTCCCATGATTCCTTCCTGGATCACAAGATTCCCCCGACAGCGTACACAGGCAGAGCGGATACTGCCGCCCACAAAGAGATCCCCAAAGGTATTTACCCTGAATCCCGGGAGAATGGAGCCATTGACTTCCAGAGCATCTTTGGATTCGATATTACCCGTATTGAAATCAACATCTCCGGGGATCACCTGTTTGGCACAGACAGTAATGGAATTTTCATTGACCATGGAAAGGATGCCGGACTGCAGTGCTCTTACAACGCCTGTTGTCGCGTCGAATTCAGCATCTCCCGAGACACCAACCTTCAGTTCCCTGCCTTGTATCTGGGGAATCTTATCGCCGAAAACGGTGACACCGGGAGAGCCGGAAGTGGGGGGGATAAGGGTGGCGATGACCTCTCCTTTCTGTATGCCGACAAACATTTTTCGTTCCCGAAAGTCAATTCTGCCGTCACCGAGAATTTTTCCCGGGAGTGGTCCGATCTCAATATCGAAGCGAAGAAAACTGTCTCTGCCGTGGATGGGAGGCAGCCCGCGGGCAGCTGTTTCTTTTGTGAGTATCTGCTGTTCACTGCTGCAGCGGGTGAGCAGATCCTGCAGCAGTGGAGGGTGTAATCCAAATTGGATTCCGCTGTCTTGAAGGATGCTAAGAAGGGTTTCGGAGTCCAGAGGAGGACAGTCAGCAACAGGAGGATAGAGGGTAACAAAGGCTTCCATCTTATCGTCAGCGACAGTAAGCAGGGGGGCAATGGATACCGTAATCTCTTCGCTGTCTCCCTGTGTTTTTCGTGACACAAGCGGATAGCCGTCTGTCTCGGCAATAAGGGTCTGTTCATCATCGGCAAGGCGGGTACGGCTTCCGCAACGCAGATGGCAGCTGTGCTTCTTAGCAGGTTCCGGAGATGCATGCAGGAGGGTGACAATGGGGTGCTCCCGTCGTACCAGTTCCACGGTTTCCAGCGGAGGAGTGTCGTCTTTTGCAGGGATGACGGAGCTGTGAAAGAACAGTTTTGTTGTGTTGAAGGGGGGCTTTGCTGGTGCTGAATCAGTCATGTAGCCACGGTTCAGCAGGGACGAACCAGGGATTCAAGCCAGGAGCGGCAGGCAAGCATCTGCTTTTCTTTCAGGAGTCTGGAGGAAATATCAGAGGAGGCCTGGTCGAAGGGAATGTCTTTGGCGGGGGTAACGCTTCGGCAGCGGAGAAGATGAAAACCGCTGCCGGTCATAATAAGGGGGCTGATTTCCCCTGGCAGCAGTTGAAAAAGTGCTCTGTCCAGTTCTTCACATAATTCCCCCTTGCTGATTGTCCCGATGTCGCCACCGTTCTGAGGACTGCTGCAGTGAGAATATTTGTCCGCTTCATGAGCAAATTGTTGCGGGGCACGCTGCAGCCGTTTCTGAATTACCAGGATCTGCCTGATTGCTGTTTCCCGGGAAGATTCAGTAAAAGAGATCATTATATGGC
>JANTGG010000166.1 GCA_024763035.1 Desulfocapsa sp.
TACCGATGAAGCAGATAACAGAAGGAAGAGTATGGCTTGAGTAAGATATTTTAGCATGAAAGGCGTTCTCAATTTTCAGTATCTTTTTACTTATGGTAATTAGTCGATGATTGCTGAAACGTATGCAAGAAAAAAAGGGGAGACACCTAGGTAATTATACCTATGCCGAAATCTAGGTGAAAATATCCTGCATGTCAAGGCAAAATAATGGAATCGTACGATAAAAAAGGAAATACTGTGAGAAAGATTCTTCTAATAGGCTGGGATGCTGCAGACTGGAAAGTCATTCATCCGCTTTTGGATTCCGGCAGGATGCCGAACCTGCAGAAAATGATTCAAAACGGGGTGATGGGAAACCTTGCCTCCCTTCGTCCGGAGCTTTCTCCCATGCTCTGGACCTCAATAGCCACAGGTAAACGACCTTATAAACACGGTATCCTGGGGTTTACTGAACCAAATCCGGACGGCAGGGGAATGCGGCCTGTGACAAATCTTTCCAGAAAGAGCAAATGTATCTGGAATATTCTTAATCAAAGCGGATATCGCTCGCTGGTGGTTGGCTGGTGGCCGTCTCATCCCGCAGAGCCAATTAACGGGGTGATGGTTTCCAATCATTATCAGCGGGCAGTTGCGCCGTATGGTGCTCCCTGGCCCATGCAGCAGGGAACTGTTCATCCTGAGAGGCTGCGAAAGAATCTTGCTGATTTACGGTTGCATCCCCAGGAAATAGACCCGGGTCTGATGCAGCAGTTTGTACCAAATCTGATTAATATTGATCAGGAAAAGGATAAACGCATTGAAGCAATAGCGAAAACCATAGCTGACGCAACAACCATTCAACGTGCGGCTTCAGCTCTGATGCACCATGAAAGATGGGATTTTGCCGCAGTATATTTTGACGCGATTGATCATTTCAGCCATGGCTTTATGGACTATTACCCCCCTAAGTCCACACGAGTTAGCGATGTTGATTTTGAAAATTATAAGTCTGTTGTTGAAAACGGCTACATTCTTCATGATTTTTTGCTTGGTTCCATGATGAAGGAAATCGATGGGGAAACAACTGTCATTCTTGTTTCCGATCATGGTTTTCACTCGGATCACCTCCGTCCCGTACATATTCCCGGCGAACCGGCAGGGCCTGCTGCCCAACACAGACCATACGGTATTTTTGTAATGAGTGGACCGGGTATCAAAAAAGATGAGTTGATCTATGGGAGTTCACTGCTTGATGTTTGCCCCACCATACTCTCCTGCTGCAATTTACCAGTTGGAGAGGATATGGATGGAAAGGTTCTACTCAATTGTTTTCGGGAAAAGAAGACTGTTCAGTTTATTTCCAGTTGGGACCATGTCGAGGGGGACGATGGAAGCCACCTGCCAGGTTTTGTGGTTGATCCGTTGGAGTCCAGTGAAACAATCAGACAGCTGGTGGATCTTGGCTATATTGATGAACCGGATGAGAATGAAGAAAAAGCTGCGTCTAATGCCAGTCGGGAATTACGGTATAACCTGGCGAAGTCTTATATGGATGCTGGATTGCACGGGAATGCGGAAACCATATTACAGGAGCTTACTGCCCAATGGCCGGAGGAATATCGGTTTGGTCTTGAATTGGTATATTGTTGCCAAATGACCGATCAGGCTGTTCGGGCGCAGATTTTACTGGAAGATATTCTCAAGCGGAAGGAACAACAGGCAGAAATTGCCAGAAAGGAGCTTGAGGAGCTGCATCAGAACCTCAGCGATTCAGATGAAAACTGTGGGCTGCAATGGAAGATGAAACAACGTATTATCGGATTACGACAACGGGCCTCAATAAATAGTTTTGGTATGTCATATCTCCGTGGGGCAGCATGTCAGGCAGTTGGGGACCATGAGAAGGCTTTGGAGTATTTCCGGCAGGCTGAGGGGAATAACATCGTTTCTGCAGCTCTGCTGGTGCAGGAGGCAGTGAGTCTTGAAGCACTACAACAGATTGGACGTGCAGAAGAAACATATCAAAAGGCATTGGAAATTGATGGGGAGAATTGTAAGGCAATGCTTGGTCTTTGCCGGTTGTCCCTGGACTCTGGAAATAATACCAGGACCGCTCATCTTGCCCTGGATGTTATTGCCCTTCGTTATTATACGCCTCAGGCGCATTTTTATCTTGGTTGTGCTTTGCATGGTCTTGGAAAATTGAGTGATGCGGTGAGAGCTTTGGGGATCGCTGTTCAGCAGAACCCTAATTTTCCCGAAGCACATCGTTGTCTGGCTGATATTTATGAGAAGAGCCTGCACCATAAAGAAAAGGCAGCTGAGTGTACCCTTGCTGCAAGGGAAGCACAACGAAGAATAGAGCAGATGCAAAAGGGAGAGGTACCCGTTGGTGGTGCAGAAGAGCCAGGTTCACACCATCCACAGGCAGGTGGAACGCCGCGAAATTGGGGGTGGACTCAGGAGGAAGTAAGAAAAAGTGTTCTGATTGTGTCCGGTTTGCCGAGATCGGGAACCTCATTGATTATGCAGATGCTCGACGCTGGTGGTTTTCCTGTCCTTACAGATCATACAAGGTGCTCGGATTCGGATAATCCCAGAGGGTATTTTGAGTATCAGGCGGTCAAACGTCTGCCCCGGGAGAACCGATGGCTTCTGGGGCATTCCGGCGTTGCTGTAAAAGTCATTGCCCAGCTGTTACCTTTTCTGCCGGAAGTTGACACAGTGCCATACAGAATTATTTTTATGGAACGAAATCTGGATGAGATATTGCAATCTCAAATGAGAATGCTGGAGAATATGGGGAGGAAAAAAAAGAATTCACCCCGGGCACTGATTAAAAGCGGCTTTTACAAGCAACTGGAACAGGCAAAGGCATTTCTGGCTTCGGAAGATATTCCGGTACTGTACGTACGGCATCAGGAGTGCATCTGTCAGCCGGAAAGAGTGGTAGCGGAAATAAATTCTTTTATGGGTGGTATCCTGGATGTCTCCCGTATGGCTGAAGTTGTTGATGAGAGACTGTATCGAAACCGAATTGGTTGATATTGAATCTTTCATTATTGCCACTGAAACTCAGGCAAGTGCAAATGGTGGGAGGGGGGCGTTTTGCAGGCGATTGGAACGTGTTGCTGAGCCTGAAAAATCGCTCGCGGGGGCGAGCTCCTACAAAAACATTTTGCTTTTGCCGGAAGATTGCTGGTAATGCGTTTTACATTTGGCTTGGATTTATCGTATACTATAGATGTGTATTCGATGCAGAATGGATTCTGAACGGGTAACTTGCAGAGGACAGTATGAAAAATCAGACATTGGATGAGAGACTACGACAGTATGAGACTGCAGGGCAGGGGATTGGTTATGGTTCCAAAGGGATGTTGTATGCCTTGTCTGCAGTGAGTGGAGCGGGATTGCTCCTGGGGGCAGTGCCTGCAGAAGCTGCGATTCAGTACAGTGGGCTGCAGAATCAGAATGTTAACGCCACACAGAATTCATTCAAAGTGAATTTTGATGGAGCTGGTGACCCTGATTTCACCTTCAGGTTGTTCTCTTCTTCATCTCAATTGCTGTCAGCGTTTCAGGGAACAGCACCTGCCGGGCAGGTAATTAAAAACAATGGACAGCCTGCCAATTTGATAAGTAATTATGCGGTTTCCAGTCAAAGGGTCTTTGCTGCTGTCAGTTCAGAAGAACTTGCCCTGGGGAATTCGTCTGTTTATGATCCGGGGAACTTCTTAAACCAGCAGGGCTATCTCGGGGTTACTTTTCAATTGAACGGCAATACGCATTACGGTTGGATACAGTATAAAGCCAATGTGGACGCCACGGTGGGGACGGTTATCGACTGGGCGTACGAAGATATTCCCGGTGCTGTGATAAAAACGGGCGATACCGGCAAGAAAAAATTTAATTGGAATCTCTTTTTGCCGGCAATAATTAACGGGAAGAAAATATAGTTGCTGTTCATTCCGCGGAGAGAATCTTTTCGGATCACATAAGCAGGATATCTGGTCAACTTCAGCTGTTTCCTTAATTGTTTCCGGATGGTTATGGTGACACTGGTAAACTGTGAGTGAGGTCGGTACTCTCTTTGTCACTGCCTCGAGGGGTATGGGTGTTTTGTGGGGGGCTGTAACCCGTTGGGATTCACACATATGTGATTACCATCGAAGCACGGTTACATTGCATATGATGTAGGATTCAGCCATCGCGAGCGATTCAAGGTGTTGCCAGACCTGGGAAATCGCTCGCAGGGGCGAGCTCCTACAGTTCCATTTTGCATTTACCTGAGCTTCAGTGTTAATCATGTTCGGGGGTGAAATCCCTTTTTTTTACAAGATTACCATCGAAGCACGGTTACATTGCATATGATGTAAGATTCAGCCCTCGCGAGCGATTCAAGGTGTTTCCAGACCTGGGAAATCGCTCGCAGGGGCGAGCTCCTACGGTTCCATTTTGCATTTACCTGAGCTTCAGTGGTAATCATGTTTTTTTTATACAGCTTTTACTGAGTAGGGCATGAAATTACTATTTTGCCTGATTCTATGATCCCATATCTGTTTTCTTTTATTC
>JANTGG010000167.1 GCA_024763035.1 Desulfocapsa sp.
GGATGCATATAAAATGTGTAACAGTTACTTTTTTTCAGGATATTCTTAACACCGATTTTATGCAGAAAAGCCGGCAGCAATCTGAAGTACCCCCCTCCTCCCCAGGGAATAATCTTATTGCCAATTCTCAAATTGCTCACCGGAATTTCATAAAAATCCGGTGAAAGTGCATGAAGGGGCGAATCTGGATTTGTTGTATCGGGAAGTGTTAACGATCCGTAACGTCCATGTCCTTCGTAGGAGTTATAACTGGAATCGTAAAGGTAACCGGCTTTTTGTACAACTTTAATAGTTTCAGCTGTGATGGAAAAACTTGGTGCACGGTAACCCGCAACGTCTTTGCCTGTTATCTGCTCCAGCAGCTCTTTGCTCTTTGTCAAATCCCGGCATAACTCATCGGGAGATTGATTGTAACAGAGGTGATGATTAAAACCGTGCGACGCAACCTCATGTCCTCGCTGTCCAATCTCTCGAACTAAATCCGGGCAGCGTTCTGCTATCCATCCCAGGACAAAAAAAGTGGCTCTAATCTGAGTTGGAGCGGCGTCCAACACATCCAGCAGCTCTAATGTGTTTTTTTCTACACGTACTTCTTTTGAATCCCAGGAGGAAAACGGAATATACTCCTTAAAGTTTTCGACTTGAAACCAATCCTCCACATCAAATGTGAGCAGGATTGTATTATTCCCGGGAGCTCCGTTTACCTTCATTCCAATTCAAGTTCTTTTTGAGAATAGGAAACCATGGTCACATTTTCAGGCGGCTCTATTTTCTCAATTCCTTCATTCCTGGTGAGCACACCGGTTCGCACCATATTGGCTATCTCCCATACATACGGGTGAAAGTCATAACGTTTCCGGTGTACCTGATTGGCAAAGGCATTCAATGTGCAATTTGATGAATTGGGATCGGTGTCATTGGGTTTTTCCCAACCGTAGGTCTGAATACGTTCGACAATCTTTTTCTCATCATACTCAAGGAAGGCCAAGGGATGAATATTCCAGGGGAAAATATCTTCCCGGGCAAACTGTTCATCTGTTACAAAAAACGGTAATAAGGCATCACCGGCTATTTTTTGCAGGGGCTGCAGGGTCGCTTGCTGCGATTCCTTCATAAATGCAGGATTTGTTTTCATGACGGATGCCTGGACAGGTGCCTGTCCGGGAGACCAGCCATACCCGACAAATGGTATCTTTTTTTCAAGAGCTGTACGCAGGGTTATTCCTTTTACAAAAGAAATACAGCTTGTACAGATAGTGCTTGCCCGTTCAAGTGTTTTTGCAGAATAGAGTTCCCTGGTTGCAGCAGTTTTAAAAATCTTCCGCAGCATTTTCGGATTGGGCTTTACAAGGATATTATCCACACCCAAATTCCCACAAACTTTTGTAATATTGCTTAATGCCGTTGGTGAGATAAATGTATTGTCAAAAGTAACCGTCAACACTTTAAGTTTATAGCGATTAACAAAAACATCAATGGTATACGTGCTGTCTTTGCCCCCGCTATAGGCAACAATCACATCATAATCACCACGATTTTTCTGAGATTCAATGAGTTTTATAAACTTCTTCTCATACTTCTCCTGTTTGGCAATCGTTGCCTTCTCACCTTTATACCGCTGGCAGTGATTGCAAATCCCATCATCATTAAACGTAATTCCAGGAAAAGAAGCCGGTAAAATACATTGACGGCAAAGGACTCTCTCAACAACCTTATTTTTCATTTTTATCTCCAGAACTCACCTGTTAAGTCAGCAATATACACGGTTACTTCTGAGCAATAATTGCACGAATATCGTTATGTTCATCAAAGACCGGACGGATCACCCGGTAGTCATATTTCTTTTCCATCCGTTGTATCATTTTTTCCCCCTGACCAAGCCCAACCTCAAAAGCCAGCCAACCACCAGGTTTTAAGAATTTCTCTGCCTCAGCAATAAGTCGTCGCAGGATTGCAATACCAAAAGGTCCACCGTCAAACGCCAGATCCGGTTCATGGTCTGAAATTTCATCGGGCATTTCCGGCACTTTTCCACTGGATATATATGGAGGATTGCAGGTAAGCAGATCTACCTTTCCGTAGAACTCCTCACTGTCAAACGGAGCGAGTAAATCGCCATCCCGCAAGGTAATTCGTGAACCAAGTTCAAACAGATCGACATTGCGTTGTGCGAGTTTTACAGCATCAACAGAAAGATCAGAAGCATAGCCTACGGCAGCTGCAACCCTTGAAACTAGAGCAACAGGCAAGTTTCCCGCACCTGTACAGACATCTATATAAACAAGACGATCCTGTTCAGCTGCCATATTTTCCAGTAACTCCAGAGCAGCATTTGCCAGAAGCTCTGTTTCTTTTCTCGGGACCAGGGCATCAGCACTTGCCAGTAAATCCATCCCCATGAAATGCTGCCTGTCTGTTAAATGAGCCAGAGGGATACCCGATATCCGCGCACCGACCAACTCCTGTAACACGTTCTGTTGATCAGGCTGGAGTTCAGGATAATCCGTCATTTTTGCTGCCTTCACGACTGAAACTGGGGTTCCAGCTGCCTTCCACCACAGTGCTGCCAATGTTGTTTCAGGTGTTTCTTCAGGCTTATCCGGTAAAACTTCTAATTTCTGTTCCAGCAAAAGCATCTGTTCCTGCCACAACTCACTTTGCTCTATCATCTATTCGTCACATCTCTTTGAATAATTGTTCCTGATTACCATCAAAGCACAGTTAATCTGGATTTGATGTAGGAGCTCGCCCCTGCGAGCGATTCAAGGTGTTGCCAGACCTGGAAAATCGCTCGCGGGGGCGAGCTCCTACATTTCCATTTTGCATTTACCTGAGCTTCAGTGGTAATCATGTAATTGTTTGTAACTATTCAGAGCACCTCATCTTCGCCCATTATTAACCTTTCTTGCGATTACGCTGAATGGTTACAGTTGTTTTTTATCAATTTTCCCATTTTGAGTCTTTGGCATTTCAGCCAGAAAAACAATCGTCTGCGGAACCATGAAATTTTCAAGATTGGCAAGGCACATTTTTTTCAACTGACGTTCCTTAAACGTCACATCCCCGTTAACAACAACATACGCCTTTACTGCTTGTCCCAGTGTTTCATCCGGAACTCCTATAACTGCAGCCTCTTTGATTCCGGCGATGGCCTGCAGTACATTCTCAACTTCAAGGGGGCTGACCTTCTCTCCTCTGGTTTTAATGATATCGTCGGTTCTTCCTTCAAAATAGAGATCTCCGTCCTTATCCATATGAAACCAGTCGTGGGTGCAAAGAATCCGTTCTCCGGGGAGCGATCCATCCTTCAGCATACGACTGGTCGTTTCCGGTTGCTTCCAGTACCCTGCCATTATATGCGGCCCACGTACATGCAGAATACCGGAACCACCAGGTTCAACACTTTCTCCATCCGGAGTTAACAGAAACACTTCTGTCCCGGGAATGGCTTTACCGACAGAAGCAGGTTTTAAATCGACCAGCTCCGGTTCAAGATAGGAGATTCTCTTACATTCGGTTTGCCCGTACATTTTATAGATAAGTGCATTTGGAAATATCTTTTTCAGTTCCGGGATAAAAGATGCCGACAGAGCTGCTGCAGTATTGGTTACCCGGGTGACGGACGGAAAGACAATGCTCTTCTTCCGGTTCGTCGCTATCATCATGGCAAAAATGGTCGGGACAGCGGGGAAAACAGTTACTTTCTCCTCTTCCATCCGTTTGTATATCTTTGCCGGAAAGGTAAAAGAACGCTCTACAATAAGTGTTGCCCCCAGTTTAACACTCATCAAAAGCTGATACAGCCCGTAATCGAATGCAAAGGGCAGAACCAACATGATTCTTTCAGTCTCCGACAGACGAAGATATTCAATTAAACTCCAGGCGGCGAACACCATTGCCTGATGGGTCTGCATAACACCCTTGGGGTTTCCAGTGCTCCCGGAAGTGTATATCAGGGCAGCAATGTCATTGGGTATTGTCGTGAGAAACTTCTCTGCAGGGAGTGCTTCGCTGAGCACCGCATCAAAAGGAACGAATCCCGTTTCATCATCCGGGATTTTTTTTAATACCCCGGAATAAATAATGTGTTCAACAGAGGGTACATCCTGCACAGCAGGGACAAAAACTGAAGCAATATGCCCATCAGTCAGAAGAATTTTTGTCCCACTATTCTCCAGAAGAAACGTCAGCTTCTCTCTTTTTGTCTGGGGATTGATTACAAAAAACACTCCGCCGGAAAAGATTGCCGCGTAGATAGAGACAACACAGGGCCAGGTATTATCCATATAGACAGCAACCCGGTCCCCGCGCTGCAGACCTCGATCCTGCAATGCAGTAACCATGCGCAATGCTGAATCCAGCAGTGTTTTATAGGTATACGACACACCCTCGATGACCAACGCCACCTTTTCCGGATGGCGGCGGGCAGCACCAAGTAATCCTTCACCTAACAGTCTCTGCGGTCTGGCTGACGAAATCATCATGGCAGGAGCTCTTATGCTGATTTTTTGGCGATA
>JANTGG010000168.1 GCA_024763035.1 Desulfocapsa sp.
TGCACCAGCTATGTTTTCTACTAATTCTTTCTTGTTCATGAATCCCTCCCGGAAAAACAAATTAACGAATTAACTGAGCACAGGTCCTCTGTCCTCTCTTTCTCATGTATGATTGTTTAATAGAAGCCCATGGAATTGTCAAAAGAAAAAAGAAGAATTTCAGTAAATTTCCCAAATATGATATTTCACACAACGCTTTATTATCGGGCTTTTATAAAGCATTTGCTAAAACTCCAACCGCTGAATGATCATTCAGGAAACCACCCTTTCCAGTATTTTCTCGGGGGTCAATTTAACCATTCCATTAACTTCGAATATCAAAAAAAATCGCCGTATCCCTGCAGCCTCTTTTTAAAAAAAACTTAACAATTTCATATCGTACAGCACTTTCCTGCAAACGGTTGAAATCACGTTTTTCCACTTCCACAGTAACATTTTCTTCATTTATTCGAACCCGGCATCCCAAAAAACCGCACTCCATAAGATAATCTTCACAGTCCTCAATCCATGCGAGTTTTTCTTTAGCAATCACCATTCCACTGACTATTCGCGTTGCCAGACAGGAATTTGAAATTTTATCGTAATTGCTTAAACCAAAGGATCGCGCCAGAGTACGAATTTCACCTTTTGACAGTGCAGCATCTGCAAGGGGAGTGGGAATAGACAACTCGGCTATTGCCTGTTGTCCAGGCCTCAGCTGAAGCAGATCATCGCTGTTTGTCCCGTCAAGGAGGACGAATTCCCCTTTTTCCCGCAGGTGATACAGGAAGGAGGAGTACATGTGTGACTTACAATGATAGCAACGGCTGGCTGTATTGGAAATAAATTCTGTTACGTCAAAAATATTGTGATAAATATCCATGCGATTCCGGGAAGCGACATTCATCTCGTCAAGCATCTGCTCTCCAAAACGAAAATCAGACCGGGAAACGAGCTCTGAAACCGCCCGCACAGCAATAACATTTTTCGTCCCTATGGCTTCACGGGCTGCATGGAAAAGGAGTGTGGAATCCACCCCTCCGGAAAAAGCCACTGCTGCATGACGGTACTTCCCTAATGCAGTAAGCAGTTTCCGGTATTTTTCCTGTATTGGGGGCAGATTCTGCGAAGCCACGTTTCTGTAAGCTGTTGTGTGCCTTATCTGCTCTCTTCGGTACAGTCCGGAAGGAGTTGTGCCGGTTTGTTGATAAAGAATTTTTTATCCATAATCCATTTCTTGAGCTCTTCGGCTATTTCCCGTGCCATGGGTATACTGGATAACGGGGCAGTGGGTACCTCCTTACCGTTCACCTCAATGGAACCGGATCGCAGCTGGGCATAGTTGACATCACCATAGGTCCTGGTGATACCGTTCGTGTAATCGTATCCGTAATCAACCACCTGGGTATAGATATCGGCATCAGCAACACCGGTGTACTGTGCCATTTCCGCATTGAGAACAGGTATGGGGACCCCAAGACCCACAGCCATGGTATTCCCGTAGCCAAGAATGGAAACCCCTCGCACATACCGACTGGACATCTGTTTCATATCACCCTGCACCATCAGTGTCCCTGCAGGTCGCATGGGAGTGCCGTTCTCTGCCCTTGGAGCATCCGGATTGTGCTGTGTTCCATGCCATGTCACATAGCCCATACCGCCGCCCAGAAAGATACGCGTTCCCACACCGATGGTTTTATAATGGGGATCGTTAAACAGCGGACTCAATTCACCGGCACTGCAGTAATTTGCATTGCGGCAGTGGGGTTTAAGCGTTCCCATATAGGTATGCACTGTTTTATCGGAGAGATTTACAGCACAGTTGTAATTCTGATAACCGTTTCGCGGATTGCAGAGCAGTGCATGGGGGAGTTCTTCCAGGGTGAGCTCTTTTTTCATTTTCTGAGCCATATAACAATCTGTTCCGTATGCTTTTGCCTCAAAAAGAAGCCGTTTGCCGGCAAGCAGATCCTCTATGACATGCCCGCCTCCATAGCGAAACTCGCCGGGATAGACTTTATTCAAAGGATCATCTTCAACCGGTTCGGTGGCACCGATATAGGCATCCACTGCAGCAAGCCCCGCATACGCAGGTACCTTATTGACCCAGACCCGTGATGCTTTGATAGTGGGTGTCATCTGACCAAAATTCAAGAATGCACCAGACGAACACATGGGAGAAAATGTACCGGTAGTTACAACATCAACAGTCCTTGCGGCACCTTCTGCACCTTTTTTCTTAACGATATCCACCATCTCTTCGGCAGTAACAATAACAGCCTCACCTGATTTGATCCTGGCGTTTATCTCTTCATAGCTTTTTTGTACCGGTTTTTCACTCATGACAGCTCTTCTTTTATGGTGGATCTTTTAAGTTGAAATAACTGCTGC
This sequence comes from Desulfocapsa sp., assembly GCA_024763035.1. Lineage (GTDB taxonomy): Bacteria > Desulfobacterota > Desulfobulbia > Desulfobulbales > Desulfocapsaceae > Desulfocapsa. The sequence goes on from JANTGG010000168.1 coordinate 2,371, forward strand.
TGCAGTTTCTGCAAAGAAAACAGATCATATCCTGCAGGCAATGCGAATACCAGTCATTTTTTACAACTTGACATACTTTTTGCTTTGACCTACATTCCCATTTTTACACTCTTAATAAGAATATGGATATCCAGCGGATGAGAGCATCTCCATTCCGTGTGATTCCGCTCTATTCTCCATACTGAAGGAACAGAAATGGTCAAAGACAATGCCGGTCAGATGCTCGAAGTCCGTGATAACATCGATGCAATAGACAATAAAGTTCTGGAGCTGTTAAAAGAGCGACTTGCCCTTGCGAAATCAATCGGACAACTTAAAAACGAAGGGAAGCGAGCCAAATGGGATCCTTTACGTGAAAGACAGATTTATGAACGGCTGACAGCCATGAATGAAAACATCTTTCCCGTCAAGGCACTTCATTCCATTTTTCACGAGATCATCACCACCTGCAGACTTTCCCAGCAAAAAATTGATGTCTCCTATCTCGGTCCGGAGGCAACCTTTACCCATCTGGCGGGGGTCGAATACTTTGGTCACTCTGCAAGCTATAAACCCATGGAGTCCATTGACGATGTATTCGCAGAGGTTGAAAAGGGACGTTGTGATTACGGCATAGTCCCCGTGGAGAACTCCATTGAAGGTGCCGTCTTTTCAACCCTTGATTCTTTTATGAAGTACAAGACAAAGATATGCGGTGAGATCCGAACAGAAATCAGCCATTATCTTGTCTGTCAGTCCGGAGATATCAGCGACATCCAGACAGTCGCCTCCCACGATCAGCCACTGGCACAGTGTCGGGAATGGCTGCGCAGGAATCTGCCGTCCTGCCCCACTCTGCCCGTATTTTCCACAGGTGCTGCCGCCCAGATGGCAGCCAATAATCCTAATATTGGTGCCATCGCCTCATCCCTTGCCATTAAGACCTATAATCTGCAGGTCGTTGTCAAAGGCATAGAAGATTATCGCGGCAACACCACCCGCTTCCTTGTCATCGGAAAAGAATCGCCATCTCCAAGTGGTCTGGACAGGACATCACTTCTTCTTGGACATCAGGAACGTCCGGGTGCTTTGAATGAAATCCTCAGTGTCATTGCCGATGCCGGTATCAATCTGGCAAAAATTGAATCCCGGCCCATAAAAGGAAAACAGTGGGAATACCTGTTCTTTCTCGACCTGATGGGACACATCGAAGAGGAACATGTGAAGAAGTGCTGTGACCAGTTACGCTCACTCTGCTCCTATTTTGAATGGCTGGGATCATACCCGAGCGCCGCCTGAGTTTTTCAACTCTTTGCTGGTTTTTCCTGATTACCATCAAAGCACAGTTAATCTGGATTTGGTGTAGGAGCTCGCTCCTACAGTTCCATTTTGCATTTTCCTGAGCTTCAGTGGTAAGCATGTTTTTTTTAGACTGCCTTGAATCTGTTTTGCGATAGATTCCAGGCAGTCTTTTTTTTACGTATCCTACCGCTGGAATGTGCAGCTGCCTGTGATTCTGCCACAGTCCACCCTTTCCGGACAATTATCCTCCAGATACAGCATCATATTTCCACAACTGTTCAAAAAAACTTATCTTTTCTCATCTTAAATTGACATGTGCCACGAAAAAGGTTACTCATTAAGCATTTAACAAACAACTTAAAGATATGCGTCCCCCGTGTTTTAAAGGAAAAGAGGAGAGCTGTGATCATGCGACCTGCTATCTATCATTTTTTTATCATTGCCTGTACGGTATTTTGTCTCGGGACACCAGTTACTGCCCGCGCTTTTGACAACGCCCGACCATTGTCCCTTTCAGAAATAGAAACATTCTATATCCTGAAAATAGATGAGAACAACAATATTTACATTGATGAACCCGATGCTGCAGACCTCGAATCTCTGGCTGTTTCAGCTGATGAGGCGGGCGGGGATGAAGAGGAACAGTTAATGCTGTTACCGGTGTTTCAGCCGGTTTATGATACCATCGCCCAGCTTGGAACGGATACGGTTCAATACGTGGTTGCAGGACTTATCATACCTCCTGAGATATTTTTCAAGATTTTCAGCGGCGAGGAAGACCTTTCCTACATAGCCGGGGTATCCATGGGAA
>JANTGG010000169.1 GCA_024763035.1 Desulfocapsa sp.
TTCAGGTCGTTTTCTGACTCTCTGCTTTTGCAGATTGTCTTTCCCTCAAAGACCGGGGCAAACTACTCGGTTGACTTCTTCGTGTCAACGAGAAAAGATTGCAAAGTTCTTTTTTTCATCCCTGCTGCATGTACTCAAACCATACCGTCTTGATTAATAATTGTTTTTCCTGTAGTTAAGGGTAACGAACACTGTTTTTAGTAGCTTTATTCCTCAAAATGCACCCATCAGCCAATGAATGATCAAACACAGCTTCTTCGAAAACTTCCCAAAATTGATACTGTCCTAAAAAGTATCAACTCAGATATTATTACAGGGATTCCAATAGTCATTATAAAAGCAGCGGTTCGGGAGACCCTTCATGCATACCGGCAAGCCATCCTTGCAGGTGATGATATTGATATTCCAGCCGGTAATTCTGCATGGACTGCAATTCTTGAAGCGGCGATACTCAAGAAAAATTCACCTAACCTGCAGAGAATTCTAAACGGCAGCGGTGTTGTTGTGCACACAAATCTTGGTAGGTCCCTGCTGGATAGAAGCACGCTTGAATCCTTGCAGACAGCCGCCACCCATTATACCAATCTCGAGTTTGATTTAGGCACTGGAAAGAGGGGGAGCCGTTATGCTCTTGTTGAAGAGATCATCTGTGATCTCACCGGGGCTGAGGCGGCAATTGTTGTCAATAACAATGCAGCAGCTGTGCTTCTTGCCCTGAACACCCTTTCCTTTAATAAGGAGACCATTGTTTCCAGGGGACAGCTGGTGGAGATTGGCGGATCTTTCCGAATCCCCGATGTGATGAGCAGAAGCGGCGCATCGCTTGTGGAGGTTGGGGCAACCAATCGCACCCATCTCTTTGATTACGAAAATGCCATTGGCGATGAAACGGCACTGCTTTTAAAGGTTCATACCTCAAATTTTCGGGTGATAGGATTTACTTCTGAAGTTCCGGCAGTCGACCTTGCCGGGCTTGCCGAAAAGCATAATATACTTACCATGGAGGATCTTGGCAGCGGCTCACTTGTTGATCTTTCTCCATGGGGCTTGCCCAAAGAACCCACAGTTCAGGAAATTGTGAAAGCTGGTGTTGATGTCGTTACGTTTAGTGGAGATAAATTGCTTGGCGGACCACAGGCGGGGATTATCGTTGGCAGAAAAGAGATTGTTGAGAGAATAAAGAAAAATCCGATGAATCGGGCTCTTCGGATTGACAAGTTCACTCTTGCTTCTCTGGAATCTGTTCTTCGCAAATACTATGATTTTGAAAGCGTGATGGATTCCGTCCCCACTCTCCGGCTGTTGACCCTCCCCCCTGAACAGATACGCAGGACAGGGCAGCGGATCCTTCGGCGGCTTGGCGGAATCCGAAAAAATGCACCACTGATACAGCTTGTGTCTACTGTTTCCAAGGTTGGAGGAGGGGCGATGCCTGAACACACGCTTGACAGCTGGGCATTGATTCTGGATTGTAAAAAGCACGGGGCCAGCTGGTTTGAAAAGTGGTTTCGTTCTTTGCCTGTACCCCTTGTGGTTCGCATTGAGAATGAAAAAATAGTTGTTGATTTACGCACTATCCTTGAAGAGGATATTGTTGACCTGATTACTGTTTTGCGGTCTTATCTGGAAGAGGAGAAGGGGGATTAATGTTTGGATATTTTCAGCATACCGGGCAGAGAGGACTTGAACTCAATGATTTTGCCAGTTTTTCAAATGAATTCAGTCAGATAATCAGGGAAAACATACCCACTGTCAGTAATGTTTTTTTCACTGTTGCCCAGCCTGTGCAGCCCGCACCGCCCATGGATGAAGAAGCGGGCGACAGGGAAATCCGTGAGGCCCGGGAGCAGGCAGCTGATACCGGTAACCCTGTACTGGTCAATACCCTGTTGCTGATGCCTTTTACAGTGGGGGCGGAGGTTGTTATAGCCCATCTCGAAGGACTTGATGATCTGCTTATTCGCCGGGTGGGAAGCGATTGGCTTGATGGTCTTGGGAATGTCCTTCTTCGTGAGTTTCTGCTGGTAAAAATGGCGTGTGTCGACCCTTTGACCGGGCTTCTGAGCAGTCGTCATCTTGAAGAATATCTTAACAGTGAAAGGGGGGGAGGGCAGGGCAGACTCTTTCTTATTTCCCTGTACCCGAAAGGGACAAGTGTTTTTCGTGCCAGGAAATATCAGTATCGGGTTGTCTCGCTGCTGAACAGCTTTGTTGAAAGAAGATTTCCCCTTTTTTATCTTGGGCAGTCCTGTTTTGCACTTTTGTGTGACCGTTGTGACAAGGATTTCTTCAGTGAGTTTGTGTCTGGCCTTGTAAATTATCTCAAAAGAGAACGCTGCTATCGTGTGCATGTGGGAAGTACCAGGACGGATTGTAAACAAACAGAAGATACATCTGTAGCAGAGGCCGTGATGAACCATGCGTGGGCGGCTCTCTCTGTCGCGGGCAGGCGAGGACCTTTTGCCTTCTGCAATTATGAATCCATTGCCGGGGCGGCTGATCACCCCTTTGCACCACCTGCGGCATCTTTGTCTCGCTGGCTCCTCAGACATGCGCGCGGAGTGGATCACTTTGCCCTTTTACAGTTTGATTCCTGGCAGGAGCATATCAGGGATGCGGTGCTGGCAGAAGCAGGAGGCGAAGCTGCTGTCCGGGAAGAGGCGGACAGTACATTTCTGTTTTTGCCTGAAACAGACCTGGGGGCTGCCGGAAAAATTGGAGAAAAGATACAACAACAAGTGCAGACGGCAGGCAGCGGGGAGCAGGTTAATGTCGGTATCACTGCATTTCCGCTGTCGGGCTTTAAAAAATCAGAGACACTGCTGAACTGTCGTAAGGCACTGCGTCATGCTGCCTTTCTTGAGCCGGGTGCTGTCGTTGCCTTTGATGCTGTAAGCCTGAACATAAGTGGTGATGTCTACTACGGGGAAGGTGACCTGGTGCGGGCGGTCAAAGAGTACAGAAGAGGGTTGCAGCTTGATCCGGAGGATGGGAATCTCCTTAACAGTCTCGGGGTCTGTTATGCCCAGATGAATAGACGGAGGCAGGCGGTTCAATGTTTTCAAAGGGCGTGCACATGTGCGGAAAATCAATTTTCCGCCCTCTATAACCTTGGTATGGAACAGCAGCTTCTCGAGGAAAAACTGGAGGCGATGGAGTCGTTTGAACGGGCGCTTTCTTTGCCGGTCGAAGATGAGAGAGAGATTGGTGCACGGGATGATATATGTTTTCAGCTCGCTGTGCTGTGTTCTGAAAGTGGTCGCTATGAGAGGGCTGTGGAGCTGCTTTTGTCCTGGTCCGAATTTAAAAATGACAGCAGGAAAGGCAAAAAGGCGGCACGTTACCTGGGTGAGTCCTATTATGGTCTGCAAAAGTATACAAAGGCCATGAAGTGGCTGCAGCGGGCAATGCGTTACGATGAATTTGATGCTGAGGTTCTCGGCCTGCTTGGGAAAATATATCTGCTGGAAAATGAAGGAGATGATATAGCCCTTCGTTTTTGTGAAAAAAGTGTCGAATTGAATCCCGACTCACTGTCATTGAAACTGGGACTTGCAAAGGCACAGATCCAGTGCGGCGATTACAGTTCAGCCCTGACAACTCTTCAGCCCTGTCTGCGTAATAAAAAAATACGTTCACAGGCACTGCTGCAGCGGGGCGTGCTGGAAGCAGCACAGGGAAAGGTTCGTGCGGCGAAAAAGTGGTTTGTAAAGGCGTGTGAGTATCCCCAAGGTGATTCAGGCGTGAAAAAAGAGGCAAGGCAGTATTTGAAAAAACTTAAAACAGAGGGTTGAGACTATATGGAAGAACGTAGAAAGATAAGCAGAGAACCGAAATACTGCCTGGAGAATAATGTCGTCGGGGATTCCTGGAGAATGTTTCGGATCATGGGTGAATTTGTGGAAGGTTTTGACGCCATGTCCACCATCAATGTGCCTGCCATTGCCATTTACGGCTCTGCCAGAACGCCCGCGGATCATCCCTGGTATAAAATGGCAGAAAAAATAGCAGGAGACCTTGCCCGGGAAGGCTACGGAGTCATCACCGGAGGTGGACCCGGAATTATGGAGGCGGCAAATAAGGGTGCGTATGAGGCAGGGGGGGTGTCTGTGGGGCTCAATATTGCACTGCCCCATGAACAGCATGCAAACCCGTACACCAACTTTCCCTTGCAGTTTAAGTACTTTTTTGTTCGCAAGGTGATGTTTCTGAAGTATTCCATGGGGTTTGTTTGTATGCCGGGAGGCTTTGGTTCCCTTGATGAACTCTTTGAATCGGTGACACTTGTCCAGACGGAACGAATCAAACCGTTTCCCATTGTTCTTGTGGGGGAGAAGTTTTGGGGCGGGTTGCTTGACTGGATAAAAGACCAGATGTTGAGCAACGGAACCATCAGTGAAGCCGACCTTGATTTGATTCATATTGTGGATGATTCTGAAGCTGCCCTTG
>JANTGG010000170.1 GCA_024763035.1 Desulfocapsa sp.
GGAGGGGCAGGAACTGCCTGGTTTTGAAAAAGGGGAAAAGGGAGAGCATGAACCTTTTTTACGGGAGGGAAAGACAGTCCCGCCCAAACATTTTACGGAAAACTCACTGCTGGGAGCGATGGAAGCAGCAGGTAAATTTGTGGAAGATGATACCCTGCGTGAAGCGCTGAAGGAGCGGGGTATCGGTACTCCTGCAACGCGGGCGGCTATTATTGAAACCCTGCTCCACCGTAATTACATACGACGGGAGAAAAAACAGCTTCGCTGCACGGATATGGGGCGTTGTCTTATTGCTCTTATCGGTGACCCCCTGCTTAAATCGCCGGAAATGACGGGGGAATGGGAAGAAAAACTCAAGCAGATAGAACGAAGCGAACTTTCTCCTGATGCTTTTATGGATGGGATAGGAGCGTATATCCGAAATATGATCAGCAACAGTGCCGGCAGACAGATACGTGCCGGACAATGGGGAAAGTGTCCGCTGTGCGGCAGGGAAATTATTAAAGGGAAAAAGGCGTACGGCTGTTCCGCATGGAAGGAGGGGTGTCCCTATGTGCTGGATCCGGTATACAAGGGAAAAACCTTGTCGGCAAGACAGATTCAGATGCTTTTACAGTATTCGGTTCTGCCCAATCCCATCCGTTTTGCTGATGAACCCCGGATTCTCATTCTATCCACCCGGGGAATGCCCATTGATTTGCGGCTTCCTTCCGCTGAACGGCAGAAACGTACTGCAAAAACACAAGGGAACTAAGTGGCTGCCTGCTTTGCAGCGCTGCCGGATGCACTCAGGATTTGATGGTAAAGGAGTGAAGGGTGTAGGTTCCGGGTGGTTTGCCGGGGAAAAACTGCAGGATTCCGGAAGGGGCGGCGTGGGGCAGTCTGAAGTAGATGTCGTTGTCTCCCTTTTTTACCGGTCGTTTGATGATCTGTTCCGGGGAAAATTCCGGATGTTCTTCTGATGTGTAATAGAGCAGGAGTTCGGTGTCGTGTTCGCTGTTCAACTCGATCCGTACCACATAGGGATTACTGCCGCTGCTTTTTTTCGACGTGAAAATAAGGGACGGATATTCCTTTTCCGAGAGTATCCGCAGCCCGTCTTCTGCCGCCGTCACCCTGGCAAATGGAGAATGGACATACGCCTTGTCTCCCCTGGTTTTGTCCAGTTGAAAAACGGTGGTCTGCGATGAATGAAATTGCTGCTTGAGAAGACTTTCCTCAAATTCAGGATCCGGTTCGAGAGCGAGATGCAGGTTCCGCTCAATACGAAGATCGAGAACAATATCGGGATGGATCACCTCTATGAAATCCTTGATACTGTTGAAGCCCCTTTCCACATAAAAAACAGTGCCAAACGAGAGGGAGAGATAAGGTTTGAGCGCATTGCCGAAGGAGTCATGGATGAGAAGGACGGTGGTGTCGTTGTCACTGCAGTTTTGAACCATGCTGAAGCCGCGTGGATCACTTGCAAATGCTTTAAATGTTTTTTTGTTTTCCACCCTTTTCAGGCTTGAGGATGCTGTCCCGCTGCAGGGGGCAATGGCATCTGCCCGGGGCACAGTTTCCGTCAGTATTTCTGCCATGTGGAGAAAGATCGCAAGGTCTCCGGAATACGGAGTCGTGGTCCATGTGAAATCGTCCGTTGTCAGCTCACGGGCGGGGATGCCGCGTGCCTTTACCTGCCTGATAATGTGCTGGTAGGCAAGATACGCACCGTAGTCATTCCAGTGGCTGTCCGTTTTCAGGTAAAGCTGTTTTTCTTCTTTCTTTTCAAGAAAGAGAGCCTCTGTATCTATAAAATCTGTGAATTCACCCTGTTCTTTCAGGAATGAAACGATCTGCTCATAGAGGGAGTTGTCCCCATACTTCTGGAACCTGTAGGGGAGATATTCGGGATAGACTGTGGCCTTGTTGGGGATGGGTAAAAAAAGATATTTGATATCTCTTTTGCCAAGCCAGTCCCGGTGACTTATCAGGGTTGACTGGTGTGAGGCAAGCTGGAAGGGGGACTGGTGGCGCAGTCCCAGGAGTCCGCGCAGTCCGCTCAATCCTTCTCCGTTGAAAAACAGCCAGTCCTCTTCTCCGACAATGACGAACTCGGAGGAGGAAACACCGAAAAGTTTCAGGGACAGGTACTGCTGGTAAAAGACGAAAAAATCCCGCATCCCGAAATGGTCATTGTAGTATTTTTCGAAGAGACCGGGGAATGTTGTAAGGGATTCTTGGCTCAGGCTGCATCCCGGTCGTGGTGCCAGTGCTCTTTTTTCCGCCCTGGAAATTTTCTGATCCGGTGTGAACAGGGCAATCAGGGGAGGGATGCTGAGGACGGTGAGAAAAAGCAGCACCGTTATAATGGAGAAGAATCGACGCATTGCAGGTATCTTAAAAACGGAAGTAGATGAATGGATTGTATGATCCTATGGCGAGCTGTCCCACACACAAAAGCATAAGCCCTGCCAGCAGAAGGAGCTTGAGGGCAAGTGCTGCAGTCTCAATCTGCGGCTGCCGCTCAGCCAGAATCCGAACACGCTCACGTATATGTGGAAACAACGGGCAGGAAATAAGGATTCCGGTGAACAGACTGATGACAAAGATCAGATCAAGCTTTATGGCGATCATTGGATAGATGGAAAAAGCGTGAGTGTTTCCGTAAAGGGCTGAAAAAAAGTCACCCACACCATCAAGTGTTTCGACGCGGAAGAACACCCAGGCATTAATCACGATAAACAGCACATAGCAGTGTTGCAGCCAGGCGGGCAGACGACGCAGGATTTCTCCAAATTTCCCGCGTTCCGCCACCAGAAAAACGCCGTAAATAAGTCCCCAGAGGATAAAGTTCCAGCTGGCACCATGCCACAGACCGCAGAGGAGGAAGACGATTATCAGGTTGGCGGCGGTCCTTTTATTGCCGAGCCGGTTTCCGCCGAGGGGGATATAGAGATAATCCCGGAACCAGTTCGAGAGGGAGATATGCCACCTTCGCCAGAACTCCTGGATGGAGCGGGAGATATACGGATAGTTGAAGTTTTCCAGAAAATGGAATCCGAACATCTTGCCCAGTCCAATGGCCATGTCTGAATATCCGGAAAAATCAAAATAGATCTGCAGGGTATAGCAGATAATGCCCAGCCAGGCGGTGCCAGTGGTCAGTGTGGTGGATTCCAGTGCAAAAACAGCGTCTGCCATGGCACCCATGGAGTTTGCCAGCAGCACTTTTTTGGAAAGTCCCCAGATAAATCGTTCAATCCCTTCCGAAAAGTGTGCAAAACTGTGGGTACGCTGCCGGATCTGTCTGGCGACATCATGGTAACGGACAATGGGACCGGCGATCAGCTGCGGAAAGGAGGCGATGTATAAACCCAGAGAAAATACGTTACGTTGCACTGTGGTTTCTTTCTTATAGACATCTATCAGATATGACAGTGCCTGAAATGTGAAGAATGATATGCCGATGGGCAGATGTGTGGGCGGGTAGTCGATGGGCGTAATGCTGACTGCCTGCAGGACGGGATTTATGTTGTCGAGAAGAAAATTTGCATATTTGAAAAAAATCAGGAGAGAGAGATTTGCCAGAACGCCGAACATTAACACCATTTTTTGTTTTCGGGGTGGGGCTTTCGGGTCGAGCAGCATACCGAAGACGTAATTCATGCCAATGGATGCCAGCATCACAAAGACGTAAAACTGTTCTCCCCAGGCATAAAAAAACAGACTGGCAAGCAGCAGAAAACTGTTGCGGAAGGTCTTCCCCACCAGATAATAGAGGATCAGCGTAAGCGGGAGAAAGAGAAAAAGAAAGATGATGGAACTGAAAACCATTGCTGTGATCCGGGGGAAAATAGGGGTTCTTGTAAAAGATCTGCCGCACCCTACCAAATGTCGTGTGAGTGTGCCATTAATTAAAGGATGGTGGTGGCATTTGGGGAGAGTTCCTGGGAAAGTGAATGGCTTGTTATTGTTTCCTGTTTTGACGTACTATCCTGCGTGAAAGTAATTGGAAAGTATAGGAAAAGAAAGAAAGGGAAAAAAGAAGGTCAGTTGTTCCGTGGTAGGTACAAGGCAGAGCTTGTTGATGGAGACAGTCATCTTCTTGAGGTTTTACGGTATATTCATAGAAATCCGGTACGTGCCGGTATCGTCAAGACTCTTAACGACTATCCTTGGAGTAGTTATCACGGTTATCTGTCCAAGGCAAAAAATGGGAATGGTTATATAAAAACCATCTTCTGGCTATGCTTTCGATAAAAAAAAGCAGGTAAATGGCTGTGTATGCTGATTTTGTTTCTCTGGGTGAACCGGAAAATATTAAAAAGTTCTATTCTCTATTAATCTCCGCATCAAAGGTGCCGGTATCTTTTGGACACCTGAAATGGCAGAGGTTATGCTGTTTTTACGCAGCCAATTCCTGTGTGGCCGATGGG
>JANTGG010000171.1 GCA_024763035.1 Desulfocapsa sp.
ACAAACTGTTGCGGCCCGGAGTTTATTGTGTTTTTGGGCGTCAAGAGAGTTGGGATTAAGTCAGGTCTGGTTGGCTCGGAGGCTTGAAATATCGCAATCCGCTGTCAGTTTAGCAGTTGAGTGTGGTAGAAATCTTGCAAAAGAAAAGGGGGTACACTCTCGTTGACCAATGAGAACTTATGATCTGAAGAGCGTCCCCTATTGTTACATTACATGTATCTGGGCGACAGTGAACAGCACCTGCTTGAACAGCTGATCCAGGTGTTCAGTGGGGAAAAAAACTTTGAGGGCTGCAGCGGCCTGGAGATCTCCGATGAAATATAGGTAGTTGTCGAAAAAATTCAGCAGGTACCCCCTTGCATCCGCTGTCATATTTCTTATACTGACAGTATCGTCAGAAAACCTCTCCGGGTGGGCACAGTATAAAACATTGAGCTGATCACCCGCGGTATACAGGCCTGACACCCTGCCCCGACTCCTTTCTGCAGATTTTGTACGCCGGAGCACTTGCCAGGTCCCACGGGACAGCAGGTATGAAAGAGCATAAAGGCATCAAAAAACTTTCTGAACTCTCTGCAACGGCAATTTGCGGCAATGACATCTCCTCATCAGTACTCTATGTCTCTGCTCTGTCGATCATTGCCGCAGGCCAATATGCCTGGGTCGCCCTGCTGGTTGTTGCCCTTCTCCTCTTCCTGTTTAGAAAGATCTACGGTGAAGTGGTCGGCGCCCTGCCTTTAAACGGCGGCGCCTACAACGCCCTGCTCAACACCACCAGCAAGTCCATGGCCTCGCTGGCGGCTGCCCTCACCCTGCTCTCCTACATGGCCACGGCGGTTATTTCGGCCTCCGAAGGCATGCACTACCTCCATGCCATTATCCCGGCCCTGCCCGTAACCCTGGCCACGGTCTGTCTGCTGGCCCTGTTCATGGGGCTGACCATCCTTGGAATCGGCGAATCGGCCATGGTGGCAGTGGCTATCTTTCTCTTTCATCTTTTTTCCCTGCTGCTGCTCAGCGGGGCAGTGCTCTTCTACCTTGCAGGTCACGGCCTTTCCGTCTTCCTGGCAAACAACATGCATCCGCCCAGCCACGGCAGTATCGGTATGGCTATATTCTGGGGCTTCTGCGCGGCCATGCTCGGTATATCGGGCTTTGAAAGTTCTGCAAATTTTGTTGAGGAACAGCAGCAGGGTGTTTTTCCCAAGACACTGCGTAATATGTGGCTGGTCGTGTCCGTGTTCAACCCTTTGATGGCCTTTTTCGCCCTGGCCGTGATCCCCATGGAACAGGTGTCCGGCCACGAAGCCGATCTGCTTTCCCACATGGGTAATATCACCGGCGGATCCTGGCTGGCCGCCCTGATATCTGTTGATGCGGCTCTGGTGCTCAGCGGGGCAGTGCTGACCTCCTATATCGGCGTCACCGGGCTGATCGAGCGCATCACCCTGGACAGAATCCTGCCCATTTTTCTTTTGAAAAAAAACAAACGGGGCAGTCTGTACCGTATTATCCTGATGTTTTTCCTGCTGTCGGTCTCTATTCTCTTTATCACCCGCGGTAAGGTGGAAACTCTGGCCGGAGTCTATACCATTTCCTTTCTGTCGGTTATGGCCCTGTTTGCCGTGGGTAATATCCTCTTAAAAATAAAACGTAAAAAACTCCCCCGACCAGAACGGGCAGGCAACCTGGCCGTTGCTCTTGCCTTGAGCGCAGTACTGCTTGCCCTGTGGGGCAATATCATTAAAACACCGGAACCGGGAGAACCGTACAACATCCGAATTTTTGCCGAGTATTTTATTCCGACTATTATTCTAGTCACCATCATGCTCAAACGTATTGCCCTGCTTGACGGCCTGCTCCACTTTATCGAGATGCTGTTTGTGCCGATCCTCAAGCTGGTCTCCAGCATCAATAACTCCATCTATGCCACTATCGACAAAATCCAGGCCCAGGAATTTGTCTTCTTCACCCGAGGCGACAACATAGCCAATCTCAACAAGGTGCTGCAGTACATCAAGCAAAACGAGCACACCAGAAAAATCAAGATCGTTTTTGTTGAAAACAATGCGGACAACACGCTGATTGACCAGCTGAATCAGGATCTGGATTTTCTTGACCGCCAGTACCCTGAAATTAAAATCGAATTTGTTCATCTTCATGGGAAATTCGGTCCGGAACTTATCAGGAAACTCTCCAAAAAATGGCATATACCCACCAACTTCATGTTCATCGGCTCACCGGGCGACCAGTTCCCTTACCGCATTGAAGAACTGGGCGGCGTACGCCTGATTATCTAGTGTCTGTCCATAAATGAAGATTTTTGTTTGAGGTCAAGGATTGCGGAAATAGGGGAAACAGGGGACGTTCTTCAGATTATAAGTTCCTTGAACGCCTTGGCGTTATTATTTCCGATACGAAAACAGACTGCCTTGCCTGGGTCGTTATCCCGAACCATGTGCATCTCCTGCTGCGTACCGGCGTCCCCCCGATCTAATCCGTAATGCGCCGGTTGTTGACCGGATACGTGATATATTTTCATCGGCGTTACCGTCGTAGCGACCATCTTTTACAGAATCGTTATAAATCCATACTCTGTTAAGAAGATGCCTGTTTTCTTGAATTGCTTCACTATATTCACCTCAATCCGTTATGTGCAAACTGGTCAAAGACTACAATGAGTTGCAGATCTATCCGTTTTGCGGCCATAGCGCCATCATGGGCAAACCGGACCGGGAATGGCAGAATACGAATTTGAGTCTTCGGATGTTTGATACTGATTGACGTTCATTTTTGAGGACATGAGTTCAAGGTGTTCACGAAAGGTGGTGGAGTCGGAAATTCTTCCAAAGCTGGAGAAAGAGTATACACTGTGTGAGATAGTGCGAAGAAACGATGTACAGGAAAGCATCTTGTTCCAGCAAGGGAGACGTTTTTGTTGTCGTAAATTGGTCCGGACTGATTTACGATTGCCGAGATATTGGTATTGCATTTTCTTTCGTTGGCTGTATCATTGAACAATGGAACGGATATACGAAAAAGTACTCCTTGAACATGCAAAAGAGCATAGACAGATGCTCTTCCTTGCAGGCCCCAGACAAGTTGGAAAAACTACTACCGCAAAAACTGTTGCTGATCAATCGGAACGATCGCTCTATCTTAACTGGGATGTACAGGAACACCGGCGCATTATACTTGCAGGGGAAAATAGTGTCGCTTCCAAGTGTGGATTCGATACTTTGTCCGGCGGAGTCGAAACAGTAATTTTTGACGAAATCCACAAGTATCCCAGGTGGAAACTCTTTCTTAAAGGTTTTTTCGATCTGTTTGCTGACCAATGCCATATCGTCGTCACTGGTTCAGGTCATTTGAATGTCTTTAAGTCCGGTGGTGACAGTTTGATGGGACGTTACTTTCTTTATCGGATGCATCCATTGTCCGTGGCTGAATTACTGAACCAGACATTGGTTGAAAATGAAATTCGTCATCAGCAAGAATTGCCGGACAAGAAATTTGAGACACTTCTTGCCTTCGGCGGGTTTCCTGAACCATTTCTGGCCGCCAATAAACGTTTTTACAACCGGTGGCGACGCCTGCGAACAGATCAACTCCTTCGTGAGGATTTGCGGGATCTTTCACACATTCAGGACATTGGTCGGGTGGAAATTCTGGCAGAGAATCTAATACATCAGGCGGGCAGTCTGGTTAATTACAGCACCCTTGCCAACTCCATCAATGTAAGCGTTGACACTATTCGACGTTGGATCAGCTCTTTGGAATCACTTTATTTCTCCTTCTCGATTCGCCCCTGGTCGTCAAATATCCCCAAAGCCCTTCGTAAGCAACCCAAAATATACCTCTGGGACTGGAGTCTGATCTCGGACAGAGGAAGCAGAAATGAAAACTTTATAGCCTGCCATCTCTTAAAAGCGGCACAGTGGTGGACAGATATAGGGCTTGGAAATTATCAACTCTATTTTATTAGAGATAAAGAACGTCGTGAAGTTGATTTCCTCCTGACACGTGACAACATCCCGTGGTTACTCGTGGAAGTGAAATCATCAGGTAAATCGAAGTTAAGCCCACACCTTACCAGATTCCAGGAAAAAACCGGTGCACCTCATGCTCTGCAAGTGGTGATAGATCATGACTATGTCGATGGAGATTGCTTCTCGCTTCGTCGTCCTGCTATTGTTCCTGCAAAAACTTTCCTGTCGCAGCTTGTATAAATTTTTTTCAAAACGAAGGGTAACTATTCAGAGCACCTCATCTTCGCCCATTCTAGCCTTCTCGAGTAACACCAGTACGCTTCGAAGGCAAGAATGAACGAATCTAAGGCACTCTGAACAGTCACGT
>JANTGG010000172.1 GCA_024763035.1 Desulfocapsa sp.
AACCGGGTTGAGGTAAAAGTCTCGCCGGAATCTGTTTATGCGGATAGTCAGTACGACATGCTCTTCGACAAAGCCATCCACAAAGGTGTGAATACCCTCATCGATAACTTTGTTGAGACCGGTTTATAAAAGACACAAACAGACAGTTTCTTCAAACTGCAAACGGCGTTGAAAGCAAGTTGCTTTCAACGCCGTTTTTTTTCGCCTTAAAACTTTAAATCAATTCTGCTTTTTCGCCGCTTCCTGTTTTGAATTCTGATACAGAGCCATAAAATTGATTGGTTCCATAAGAAAAGGAATAAACCCGCCATCAACAGATATCTGACTGACAATCTGCCTGGTGAATGGAAAAAGCAGTGTTGGGCAATCAACACCAAGTACCATTTCCTGATGCTCTTCCGGAATATTTTTCATTAAGAATGCTCCGGCATGTTCTATTTCCAGAATAAACATTGTTTTATCATTGTTATTCTTGTCCATAATCTTTGCAGTGATTTCCAGTGCAATTTCCCAATGATCATCATCAAGTTTCCTGTTATTCAGCTTGAGATTGACCTCTACTTTCGGTTCCTGATTGGGAGCTTGAAACACTGTGGGTGCATTTGGGTTCTCAAATGACAAATCCTTTATATACATCTTCTGCATTCTAAATACTGGAGCATCTTCCGGTGCGACGTTCGCATTTTGCTCTTCTGTCATAATCATTTTCCTTCGGTTGAATTTTGACGTTTACATACATTCATTTGTAAAAACTATTTGTGATGGCGTTATAAAAATCTTCAGAGTACCTTTCTGCCTTACTCCTGAAAAGCTGTATTTAAAAACAAGGAGTTACCTGTTGCGTTTACCGACAGAATGTCGTGAATACGAGACGCTCCAAAGAGTCACAACTATTTAACCCGAAATGGGCACAGCACGCAAAGAATATTCCTTTGTAACTATTCAGAGCACCTCATCTTCGCCCATTCTAACCTTCTCGAGTAACACCAGTACGCTTCGAAGGCAAGAATGAACGAACCCAAGGCACTCTGAACAGTTACGTTCCGTGCTTTGTTAACTTTTCCTGCACTTACACTGAATGGTTACATTCCTTTTTGTGACCACCGCGACTAACGATCAGGTAAAAGCAGAGCAGGACTTGCGTATCCAACCTGTAAGCACCCCAGGGAATGCAACACCCTGACTCTCGCATAGAGCCCTCTCTTGCAGAAAATAGTATTTACCCGTGCCTTGCTGATACTCATATGGCTTCTTCACCGCCCTTGTTCAAGAACCTGCCGCAGATAAAATCCTGTATATGAATTTTCATCGCAACTAAGCTCTTCAGGAGTACCAGCAGCAACAATTTCCCCTCCGAGCTCCCCTCCCTCGGGACCAATATCAATCACCCGATCTGCTGTTTTAATGACATCAAGGTTGTGCTCAATCACAACAACGCTGTTTCCTTTTTCGACCAGTCTGTCCAACACTCTCAGTAAATGCCTGATGTCAGCAGGATGCAGTCCGGTTGTCGGTTCATCAAGAATATATAATGTTTTCCCGCTTGCTCTGCCGGAAAGCTCTTTTGCCAGTTTCACACGCTGTGCCTCTCCTCCGGATAATGTCACCGAAGACTGACCAAGCGTTATATATGTGAGCCCAACATCATAGAGAGTCTGCAGTCGATTTTTCACCGGCGGGATATTCTCAAAAAACTGCAAGGCCTCTTCAACCGTCATTGAGAGCACATCGTGGATGGTTTTCCCCCTATAACGGATTTCCAGCGTGTCCTGATTATACCTTTTCCCTCTGCAGGACTCACACTCTACGTAGATATCCGGCAGAAAATGCATGGCAATTCTGTTCACCCCTTCACCTTCACAGGCTTCGCAGCGACCGCCTTTCACATTGAAACTGAACTGACCCAGTTTATAACCCCTTGCCCTTGACTCGGGAAGCCTTGCAAAAAGCTCACGCACAGGGGTGAAAACGCCGGTGTATGTAGCAGGATTGGATCGGGGAGTTCTGCCGATAGGACTCTGATCGATATCAATGACCTTATCTATTTTTTTTAATCCAGACAAGCTGGTTTTCCCGACCTGCACCCGATCTTTTTTACGTGCTACACCCTCCCTTGCCATTTTATACAGGGTTTCTATAACAAGTGAACTTTTTCCGGAACCGGAAACCCCGGTAATACATGTCATTACTCCCAATGGGAAAGAGACATCAACTTCTTGAAGATTATTTGAAACGCCCCTTTTAAGACGCAGGTACTGCCCCCTTTTAACACGCCTCCTCCCTGCCGGTACACTGATTTTCTCTCTTCCAGACAGATACCTGCCAGTCGACGATTCCTTCGAGGCAAGCAGTCCTTTCACATCTCCGGAGTACACTATTTCACCACCATGCACTCCCGCTCCCGGTCCCATATCCAACACATGATCAGCAGTCAATATCGTATCGTTGTCATGTTCCACAACAATTACACTGTTGCCAAGATCCCGCAATTCAATAAGGGTATTGATAAGTTTTTGATTATCGCGCTGATGCAGTCCGATGCTTGGCTCGTCAAGTATATACAAGACCCCTGCAAGACGGGATCCTATTTGCGATGCCAACCGGATTCGCTGAGCTTCACCACCAGACAATGTCCCTGAGCGTCGATCCAGCGACAAATACCCAAGCCCCACATCTTCAAGAAAGGACAGTCTGTCCACGATCTCTTTTAAAATAGGTTCACCAATCTGACGTTCTCTGTCCGTGAACGGTATCAGTGGCAACGTGGCGAGCATTTTATCTATGGACAGGCAGGTAAGTTCATAAATAGACCATTCTCCTGCCCGTACTGCCAACGCTTCCGGTTTCAACCTTGCACCATTGCACGCAGGACAGGTTTGTTCATTCATGTATCGTCCCAATTCCTCACGAATCATAGCAGACCGGGTTTCGAGGAAACGTCTGCTGAGCTGGGGAATAACGCCTTCAAATGGTTTTTCCGTAGTCATCGTCCGGCGCCCTTTTTGATACCGGAAGGCAATTACTTCTTTTTTTGATCCGTACAGAATAATATTCTGGATTTTCCTGCCAAGTTTTGCAAAGGGAGTGCTCATTGAAAAGGAGTAGTGCCTGCTCACCGCATCGAGCATCTGCCCGGAGTAACTTTTGCCCATCCGTTTTCCCCAGGGGGCTATGGCTCCTCTGGTCAGACTCAGCGCAGTATCCGGCACTACAAGTGACGGATCAAAATACTGTTTAACGCCAAGACCTCCGCATTCAGGACATGCCCCCAACGGATTGTTAAATGAAAACAGTTGGGTTGAAAGTCGCGGCATGGAGACATTACACTTATGACATGCGGCAAATTCACTGAACAACTGCTCTTCGCCACTATCAGGATATTGAACCAGCAGAAACCCTTCGGTGAGCTTCACTGCGGTGGTTACAGAATCACTGAGACGCCGTCTGCCGGATGCTTTAATCACCACCCGGTCGACAACAACCTCAATTGAATGACGATTGTTTTTATTCAACTCCTGTACATCATCGGTATGGATAATCTCTCCGTCAATTCGAACCCGGACATATCCCTCTTTACGTATCCTTCCAAGCAGCTGTTCATGACGCCCCTTTTTTGCAGTCACAAGCGGGGCAAGGAGGATCACTTTTGTTCCTTCCGGTAATGCAGAGAGGGTGTTAACCATATCCTCTATGGACTGCGACTTGATCTCCTCCCCGCATTCCGGACAGCTGGGGCGTCCGCATCGGGCAAAAAGCAGGCGCAGATGATCATATATTTCCGTAACTGTTCCAACAGTGGAGCGAGGGTTTTTGGATGTTGTTTTCTGTTCGATGGAGACTGCCGGAGACAAGCCTTCCAGGCTATCTACTTCCGGTTTATTCATCTGACCGAGAAATTGCCGGGCATAGGTAGACAAAGATTCCACATAACGCCTCTGTCCTTCTGCGTACAGGGTATCAAAGGCAAGTGTCGATTTCCCCGATCCGGAAAGCCCGGTAAAGACAACAAGACTGTTCCGCGGCAGATCAACACTGATATCCTTCAGATTATGCATTCGGGCTCCGCGAATGCGTAATGTTTGGGGCTCCATATCAGTCTTCTTTATCCCATTGCCTGATGGTCAACCTTGATGCATCGATCCATAACCACTTGTAATCCCGCAGCTTCCGCTTTTGCGGCGGCCTCGTTATTCACAATTC
>JANTGG010000173.1 GCA_024763035.1 Desulfocapsa sp.
GATACAACCTACCCGTCCCGGGACAACATGGTGCAGACAACAAGCAGTGACAACGGACTCACCTGGAGTCCGTTACAAACCCTTTGGGCGGCAGACGGCGATGATGGATGGTACTCCGGCAACTGTGCCGTCTCCACCGATAACGACATAAACTGCGTGAGCGGATCATTTCAGGAAGACCCCAGGGAAATTCGCTTTATCCGCAGCAGGGATCATGGAACAACGTACACCGGCGATACCCTTTTATATTCCGGAGTCATGGCAAACCCGCATATTCTGGCAGTGGGCGACAATGAACTGTATGTCTTCGCCCAGTCGGAAGACTCCCCGCTCCCTGGACGCGGACTTGTGATGAACTACTCCAAGGACTCAGGGGCAACCTGGACCGGGTTTCGTTTAATAGAAAAAACATGCAATTATTTCGACCCCACCGCCGCTCTTAGCGACAACGGCGACATTTACGTTTTCGGACGCCGGGACAATGGTCTGGGTGACACGGGCACATCCTGCGGCGAAAGCAGCTATATGGGAATTTTGAAATCCGCAGACAAAGGAGCACACTGGACTGTGGAACAATGGCTTGATGCAGACCGGGGCTGGGAACGTGCCGGCAGCATGACCAAGGTACGTTACCAGACATGGCACAGCGGCGGGGGACAGCTGGAGTGGATCTGGATGAATTATGATGAAGGCGGTACTGTCACGCCCATATTCTATAACAGCAACAGCTCCGTACAGATTGCCGAAGCAGTGCAAAACGCTGGTTCTCCGTTCAGCTGGTCACTGTTTCTGCCGCCGATACTTTCCACACCCTGATTACCACCGTGGGCACTGTTTTCTCATTTCTTCTTGCCTGCCCTTGATAAACTTGTGCAATCGCATTAAATGAGAGACGCAATGTATGCTCCTGCACCCAGTTCAGGAAATTCCACAAAAACGCACGGCAGCACTTACAGCCTGCCACATACCAGGAAGTCATGACCAACACGTCCGGATCACCCTTTACCCTGCACAGCAAGTCCACAGACTGCAACGCCAGAAGGGGTGAAGTGAAAACATTACACGGGACCTTTCAAACACCCATTTTCATGCCGGTGGGAACACAGGCCACTGTAAAATCGGTGACCCCCGAGAATCTAAAAGAGATGAATGCCCAGATTATTCTCGGCAACACCTACCACCTCTTCATTCGACCGGGTCATGAGCTGATAAAAAGTTTCGGCGGTCTGCACACATTCATGAACTGGGATCGCCCCATCCTCACCGATTCCGGCGGTTTTCAGATATTCAGCCTCAAGGAACTGGCTAAAATCACCGAAGAGGGTGCAGCCTTTCGCTCCCACCTCGACGGAGCAAAACTCTTCCTCAGCCCCGAAGATGCCATACATGTGCAGGAGGCCTTGGGTTCTGACATTATGATGTGCCTGGATACCTGCATTCCTTATCCGGCAAGCCGGGAAGAGACGATCAACTCCACCAACCTGACCACCCGCTGGGCAAAACGATGTCGGGATGCCCAGTCGGATACGGGACAACTGCTCTTTGGCATCGTTCAGGGCGGGATGGATCCTGAGCTCAGGAAAATGCATGCCCAATCGCTCATTGATATCGGATTTGACGGATATGCCATCGGCGGGCTCAGCGTGGGGGAAGACAAGGCGATGATGCAGGAGATGACCGCCGCCACCATCCCCCATCTGCCTGAAGACTATTCCCGCTACCTGATGGGTGTCGGGACACCGGAAGATCTGGTGGAGGGAGTGTATCGGGGTGTGGATATGTTCGACTGTGTAATGCCCACCAGAAATGCCAGAAACGGGACGATGTTCACTTCAACCGGCAGGGTGGTGATTAAAAATGCACGATACCGTGACGACAAAGGTCCCCTTGATCCGAACTGCGACTGCTACACCTGCCGCAACTATTCCCGTGCCTACCTGCGCCACCTGTTCCAGTGTCGGGAAATTCTCAGTTACCATCTCAATACCATTCACAATCTGCATTACTACCTGAACCTCATGGCACAGATGCGTAAAGCCATTGAAGATGACCGATTTTCTGCGTTTCGTAACGATTTTTATGGCATGCGCGGGGAAGAATGATTACATGTAGCTTTTTTGATATTGGACAGGTCTGAAAAACAGAACGAAATCCAGAATAAATACCTTCCCAATACCTGCAGTTTTTTCAAAGGAAGGGCACTCAAAATACGCTTTTCGATTTTTTATCTTTTTTTACCTTTTTACGGAGGAATTACCATGACTGGAGTCGCATACGCAGCAGGACCTGCAGCAGCCGGCGGAGGTGCAGGAGGACTCGCTTCTTTTGTTCCGCTTATTCTTATTTTCGGTGTTTTTTACTTTATGCTGATCAGACCGCAGCAAAAGCAGGCAAAACTGCAGCAGCAGTTTTTAAATGATCTGAAAAACGGCAACAAGGTTGTTACCAAGGGCGGAATCCACGGCACCATCACCGGACTTACCGACACCGTTGTAACCCTTGAGATTGCCGACAAAGTCCGCATCAAAGTTGAACGCTCATCCATCGGCAGCCCGCTCACAAAAGACGGGGCAGCAAAGCCCGTTAAGGCAATTGGCGGATCCTGAGGAATAGGCGGCTGCTGATTTTCTACAGGTTGTAGAGCAGAATGTACCGGGCAGGAATTCCATTTGGAGTTCCTGCTTTTTTTTTATTGCACACTGTCCCCATTTTCCAGATAGCCTGTAAAACACTCCCTGTATTTATCATGCAGCCGATGGGGACGACGAGTCTCCATGCTCACAAACAGCCCCCTCTGCCAGGCAGTTGCTGCGAGTTCATCCTTATCGTTAAAAAAGCGGAACTCCATAACAGCGGAAACGTTTTTCAGCTGTGAGAGCCAGACCTCTATCCTTACTTTCTCTCCTAAAAACAAGGACTTCTTATACTGGATCCCCGTTTCCACAAGGGTAGGCAGAATACCGGCGCTCTGCATGATGGTATGCACCGGCAGCCCCACCGCATCCAGCAGTTTCAGACGTCCCACTTCCATCCACTGAATATAGACGATATTGCTCACATGCCCGGCAAAATCAATGTGATAGGTATGGATATCTTCTGTAAAAACAAGTTTTTTCATGTCACTCCATTCTGCTTTCAAACATATCCGGTTTATGAACCCATGCCCATGCTCCACCGGCCCATTCACACTATCGGGAACCTTTCAAAAAAGATCACTCGCGGGGACAAGCTCCTGCAGCTTACAGTTTCTTGCAAGATACTCAGGAATAGCGATCGCACCATAAGCGCTGAGTTTTTGAGATGATATATATAAGTACCTGTCACAGAGAGTCTGGAAAGAGCAGCCGGCGGCTGTTGGCCGTCGTTTGTGCTGCTATCTCTTCTTTTGATTCCCGGCGAAGTGCCGCCGCTGCCAGGAGGATTTCCGGCAGATAGGCGGGACTGTTACGCTCCCCGTGATGGGTTGCGGGAGGAATATCCGGGGCATCCGTCTCCAGTACTAATGATTCCAGAGGCAGTGCCGCGATAACACTCCTGATCCGTGTTGCCCGATCATAGGTGACACTACCGCAGACACTGATCAGAAAGCCAAGCTGCAGATACTTTTCAGCCTGCTGCAGGCTGCCGCTGAACGCGTGCACAATCCCTCCGCAATCGAAATGCTTACGGCGAAGGATTGCCTGTACCTGATCGTGCGCCTTCCGCACATGCAGCAAAACAGGCAGCCGGAACTCTGCAGCGACAGCAAGCTGTGCCTCAAAAAGTTCCTGCTGGGCTGCCCGATCGACATCCTGCACATAATAATCAAGCCCGATCTCACCAATGGCAACAAGATTTCCTGTACCACCATGGCTCCGCAGCAGTTCCAGGTCATCCCTGCCATGATGCGTCATGTACAGGGGATGCAGCCCAATGGCAGCATGCAGATCCGCATGCTCTGCAGAAAGGCTTACTATCCGTTGCCAACCGGCCCGGCAGACTCCCGGCAGCACCTGGGCAACGATCCCCGCCTCCCTGGCACTTTGCAGGACTTCATCAAAGTCTGTCTTAAATACGGGAAGATCCAGGTGATTATGGGTATCGACAAGCTCCACGAAAGATGCCTGCGATCAACCCTGCTCAGCCACAACACTGCCCTCACCTGCCAGGGGACGAAACAACTTCT
>JANTGG010000174.1 GCA_024763035.1 Desulfocapsa sp.
GCCGGCATAAGTGCCTTGTTGCTGTCATTACCATTCGAGGTTTAGGGTCATTTATTTTCTTGTTTTTTATTACAGCTTTTCAGGAGTAAGGCACTAACACTGGTGATGAACGGTAAGCCGGCATAAGTACCTTATTAGAAATTTTCTTGCGAAAAAAACAAGAAAATTATCTGTAAGGTACTAAGGCAGGCTATCAACTGCCCGTTGCAGATCATCATGGAACTCGGCAACGGAATTATAAAATACACTGCTGCCAAAAGCGAAGTGAAGAAGAATATTGTTCAGTGAATCTGGAATATAGGGGAAGATCTTCTGCAGGTTGAATATTCGATCCTGAGCCAGCAGAGAAAGGTCATCCACTGTGATTGTTTCCATGACTTTTTTCCCCATATCAGGATGGTTAATCACATCACCATGCCTGAAATTCTGTTTGCCGATGAGAAAAAGCAGCACATTGCCGAGCCCGAAAAGATCCATGGCATACGGTCGTTCCGGCAGATAAAAGTCATAATCAAAATCGATCCAGCGAAAGGTTCCTGTTTCGCGTTCGACAAAGATATGGTCACGCCTGATATCACCATGCTTCAATCCGTTGTCATGGAGCAGGCGAATACCAGCCACCGAGGTAAGGAAATGAACAAGTATATCTTTGAGGTGTTCCTCCATATACTCCCGGTGGTTTGTGCCCAATTTTGCTATATGGGTGTCCAGTCGTCTGCCGTCAACAATGTCGAGGATGCGCACCAGGTTATCCACTTCGTCAAGGACTGAGCGACCATGCATGAAGTATGGGTTGTCGTTTACAAGCTCAAGCACCCGAGCCTCTTTTTCGGGGCTTCTGAAGCAGGTGACTTTTAACTCACCAATACTCAGTTCATAGGTTTCGTGAAAGACCAGTTTGATAATAAAGCGTTCGCCGCTCATCAGGTCCTGCACCTTCGGAACCCATGTCTTGATCTGATTGTCAATACCGAATCGACCTTCACGAGTGTGACCCACTATGATAAAGTAATGGCCGTCAACATGGATTATGTCGCCATAGGTGATAGATGTGAAATCACTGGTGTCGGTATACATTACCGGTGCCTGACGGACACTCTTTATGACCCGGTGGCGTTGCAGGGCTGGTACAATTTCCTGTGGATATCGATTCCAGTCAATCTTCATCATTGCCAACGATCCAGGTTGTGAAATTCATGCTATGCTGTGCCAGCGCATTGGAAATGGAACCGAAAAGAAACTCTTCAGTTCGTGAAACACCCCTCTTGCCAACAACCACTGTCCCAAAACCACCTTCACTTCGTACAGCCAGCAATTCATCACTTATGGTTTTATTTTCGGTGAACCGGTTGTCAGTTGTTATCTGCTCCCTGCTTATCCCGGCATCTGTCAGGATTGTCAGGGCTTTTGTGAAAACCCGTTCAGCCTTGGAGTTTTGTGTCTCTTTGTATGCTGCCAGTGTTCCTCCTTTCATATAATAGTCAGGAGGGGGCTCGGGGTAGATATGGACAAGACAGATACGTATCTCCGGCATACCGGATGCCATCTGAGCAACATAGTTAAGTGCGTTCACGGATGTTTCTGTTTCATCCACTGCAATCAATATTTTTTCCCTTACAATCATTTGCTCCACCTTAGAAGTCGCATTGTCAAACTACCTTTTTCCTAGAAATTAGAGAGAGTTCCAGGTTTCCATTTCTCCAGTAATTTTATGAGTTGAACCATGGTACTCTGGGTGGGTGTAGGGATTCCCACTTCTTCACCAAATCGGCAAATTGCTCCGTTTTGCGCATCAATTTCTGTGGGGCGATCATTTAATAAATCCTGGAGCATGGAAGAAAGATTGTTACTGCTCTGTTTACAGGCGTCAAAAAGTAATTCATAAAGATCCTGGTATACCAGATCAATGGCATGGGCATCGGCAACCTTTTTTCCCTCATCCACCAGTGATTTCATAAGTGTGACAGATTCCATTTTGGAAAGCAGGCTGCCATTGGGGATTCTGAGAATGGAAGATACTGAATTGATAGCCGAATAGACTATTACCTTGCACCAGAGCCTGCCAATAATCCGTTGAACCATCTGGTTTTGCAGGCCGCAGTCAGTAAAAAGCCCGGATATTTTCTCAAGTCTTGGAGTTAATTCACCATTGAGTTCTCCCAGATAGGTCTTGCCTGTACCGCCGTGCCGGATTCGATTGTTTCCAAGGGCAGTGCCGGACATAAATGTAAAAGCAACAATCATGTGTTGTCTGGGAACCAGCTTCTCTACTAACTCGATGTTTCCCAGTCCTGTCTGCAGGAGAAGGACAGGTGATGTTTCGCTGATAAGATGCAGGACACTTCTGGTGGCAGCAAGCGTTGCATGTGACTTTACCGTGAGGAGGATGAGGTCACAGTCAGAGATGGTGGAGGGATCTGAAACGGCCTGCAGGGAAAATTGCTGTACAGTGTCCGGATTGGATTCGCCCAGACCCATCAATTCGATACCGGAATGATTAATTTCATCCACTACTTTCTGGTCCACATCCACCAGAATGACTTCATGCTTACTTTTTGTCAGGAAAACACCGAATAGTTTTCCCATGGCACCGCTTCCAACAATGACAATCTTCATTACAACCTCCCTGCACAAGGAACAACGTTCCTCTCAATTTTACGGTATAGGCTGAATATCCTGACCATTCGTTTGCTTTAAATTGAGCATCTCCTCTTTTTGCACCACAGGAAAAGGCTGCTAGAGGGATAAAAAGTGTCTGCAGCCTTTTCCTGTGGAAACACGTTTATCTGTGAGGATTAAAGCTGAGGACAGGACAGGGTGCCCTCTTGATAACACGTTCCGTAACACTGCCCAGCAGGATCTTTTCAAGCCCTTTTGTGCCATGGGTGCTGACAATCAGTAGATCCGCGTTTTTACTTTTGACATGATCAATAATGGCGTCAACGACTTCTCCTTTCACGACCTCACCTGTTGCCCCTTTGCACTGCCCAGCGTTGTCTTCAAGAAGATTTTCCATTTTCCCTTCAGCCGAGCGGATAATCTTTTCCTCCATGTCTCCAAAAACCGAACTGCCCAGTAACATGTCGTGCCCTTGGTTGAGCTCGGCAACATACACAAAGTCGACAGTTGCTGAAAACTTCTTCGCCACGTAACAGGCATACTCAACTAGTTGTTCAGTAATACCGGAAAAATCTACGGGCACAACGATTTGATGAATTTCTTGCATAATGAACCTCCTTAATGATTAATAATGCTTCCTCTGAGGTTTTCATAAAGCCTCAGGGGAATGGATTCGCATAATTGCGATAAAACTATCATACGGGGATCAGCTGATAATTGTGTTGTCATCGTTAACATTTTCAGGTTGTCAAAATTTACGAAAAAAGAAATCACGTCAAGACGAAGCAGGGAAGAGGTTTTCTTTCCGTTGCTTCCGATTCCTTTTGTAGTACCTTATAAATTATTTTCGTGTTTTTTTGAAAAGAATTTAGTGAAGGTACTTATACCGGCTTACCATTCATCATCGGTGCTAGTTTAATCTTTAAGCCTTTCATTAATAATATGGGTTGGGAACTTCCCCATGTCAAGAACACAAAGTGATACAAGTGTTATTAATATAAAGAATAAATCAGTGTTGCAGTCTTTTGCCGGAGGTGGTGTTTCTCGAAGGAGAAGACAAGGAATTGCTTTTCATATGTCAGCTGCTACAACTGATACTCCAGTTACATCAGAAAAGATGGTTCATAAAATCCTTGACCGCTTTCTGTAAATGAAATAGCTTAATTGCCTGAAATTCAGATGCTCCTAACAGAGCTTAATAGGGAACCCGGTGTAAATCCGGGACGGGCCCGCCGCTGTGACCGGGGACGGACGTTGCACGATGTCACTGTCTGACTTGTCAGATGGGAAGACGCAACAAGTAGAACGATCCGGGAGTCAGAAGACCTGTCTGAATGAATTGCATTGATTGGAGCAATAGCTTTCAACATGCCCCCGTGCTTTTTTTGCATGGTGAAATTCCCTCGTGGACAAAGGGATATTCTGGTGTTGTATTCGTGGAAAATCAGGGACTCCCCGAATCTATTTATCTTGTCTGTAAATAGATCCGGGGATTTTTTTTGCTTTTTTTAAGGGCAGACCTTCTCCGGACTCTAACCGTAC
>JANTGG010000175.1 GCA_024763035.1 Desulfocapsa sp.
CTCTTCGTCATCCACCTCTATGCCGCATTCGTCTTCAAGCCATTCCACAAGTTCTAAAACTCCAGTTGAATCAATAATCCCCTGATCCAGAAAAGAATCATCATTTTTCAAATCACTCTCTTCCGCATCAAACAGGAAATTATCAAAAATAAACGCTCTGATTTTCGCTATAGTATCTGCCACCTGATCTCTCCATATTGTTTTACTCTTCATGCACTGCTAACAATTGTGCAACTGTCGATTTTAAATTCGGTATATCCTGTGTCACAACATTCCAGACAACTTGAACGTCCACACCCATATAGTCATGAATAAGAACATCTCGTAACCCTGCTATTTCACGCCAGGGAATCTTTGGATTCATATTTTTCAACTCTGTACTCAGCCGCTTTGTTGCCTCACCAATAATTTCAAGATTGCGTATCACCGCATCCTGCCAGTGGAATGTTTCAAGAAACACCTTTTCTCCAACTGACGAATAACTCTCTATCCTGCCAATCGCATCACGAATATAGGTAGACAGTATCTTTATTCATATGGCTTTTGCATTTCTAATGACTTGCTCAGCAATGTAGGGCGAGAGGGATTTCCGGGTTACCACATCCACATTACGGTTTGTTAAATCCTCTATCCCATATTTGATAGCAATTATATCAAGTAACGACCTACTGCCTTCCATTTCCACCAGGAGATCAATATCACTTTCTTTTGTGGAATGATCTGCCGCAAATGAGCCAAAAAGCTGAATCTTTGTGGCTCCATGCTCTTGAGCAATTTCAACTATCTGACGACGATATTTCTCAATTAAAGCATCCATATCATTCCCAATCGCTTACCACTTTGTAACCATTCAGCGTAAGTGCAAGAAAGGTTAATGACGCACGGAACGTGACTGTTCAGAGTGCCTTAGGTTCGTTCATTCTTGCCTTCGAAGCGTACTAGTGTTACTCGAGAAGGTTAGAATGGGCGAAGATGAGGTGCTCTGAATAGTTACACCACTTTCACATTATCTAAACGTACAGGTGTATCTATCGTGAAATTCTTTATCATTTTATCATACACTATCTGGCTGGAAAGAATCCCAACAAAAGCCATATTCTCCCTGAACCCCTGCCTGCTTTTTTTACGGCATTTTTTCAGTAATTTGGACACTGCCTCAGGTTTAAACATTCCTGCTTCTCTCAGCATATCCTCTGACAGATAGTAGTCAAGGTATTCAGGCTCTACCTCTCCAAAAAAACTTAAAATGTCGGGAGCCATATAGGGCTGTTTCTTTCGTTTGACGATCCCAGGCGGTAAAATATCAGCAACTGCCTGCTTGAGAATATTTTTCTCGTTCAATGCCCTCATTTTGAAACGGGTCGGGATACGTCCGGCAAGTTCCACCACCCGATGATCGAGAAAAGGAAAACGCCCTTCCACCGAATGTGCCATTGCCATTCGGTCGCCCTGTGAACAAAGCAGGTAATTAGCCATAAGAGCCTTGCATTCAAGATACTGGGCTCTGTTAAAATAATCCAGATCCTGCAGGGATTTCCCCATATACGACAAGCCATCGACAGGATCATATTTATCGCCCTTCACAGCATCGCTCAGGAATACATGCGTTCCGGATGTTGTCTTCCACCGGGGTCTGTGTGCATAAAAAGGATCATTCACATCGGCATCTGTTGCAAAAAATTTCCGTGCATATTCTGCCGATTTTGTCGGCGACAGGGCAAGGTATGGATAGAGGCGTTTTAACAGCTGTGGACGAATCTCCGAATCCGGGTGGGCATGTATAAAAGCTCTGACCTTCGCCTCTTTGAAGATATCGTAGCCGCCAAGAATCTCATCTGCTCCCTCACCGGTCAGTACAACTTTGTACTTGTTCTGCCGCACCAGTTGTGAGAGAAGAAATAGAGGAGTAGGAGCCGTCCGCAGAATGGGTGTCTCTGTATGCCACACCACATCCGGAAAGCTGTCCGCAATATCACGATATGAAATTGCTATCTGATGATGATTGGTACCGAGATACTCAACCATAAGCTGCTGTTCGCTGGTCTCGTCGTACACCTTATCCTGGAATGTTACAGAAAATGTTTTCAGCGGATTACTGGTATAATGTTTCACAAGGGATGTGATGGCAGAAGAATCCAGCCCGCCGCTCAGATAAGCACCCACCGGCACATCTGCCCGCAGACGAAGACGAACAGAGTCGATGAGCAATTCACGCAATTCTTCAGCATAATCCTGTTCGGTACGACACCCCGGCTCATCAGGACAAAAAGGAACAGACCAGTAACAACGAGGTTCATCAACACCTGCAGAGTTCACCTCCAGATAATGACCGGGTGGCAACTGTTTTACTCCTGAAAAAACCGTATCCTCGCCCGCCGGACTCCAAAACGTAAAGATTTCAGTGAGCACATGGGGGTCGATCTCGCGCCGCAATGCGGAATGGGCGTTAAATAACGATTTTATCTCAGAGCCGAAATAGAAGGTGCCATTATGCACAGCATAAAATAGCGGGCGGATACCCATACGGTCTCTTGCCAGAAAAAGAGACTGTTTTTGTGTATCGTAGATGGCAATGGCAAACTGTCCATTCAAATCCTGCAGACAGTCCGCACCCTTTTCCTCGTACAAATGTATTATGACTTCTGTATCGGAATGGGTGGTAAATGTGTGCCCTTTCTTTGTCAGTTTCTCACGAAGTTCGGGATAATTGAAGATTTCACCATTAAATACAATCCACAGTGTGCGGTCTTCATTGGTAATGGGCTGCCAGCCACCTTCAAGATCGACAATGGAAAGCCTGGCATGGGCAAGCCCGGCACGTTTCCCCTGGTAAAAACCAAACCCGTCAGGTCCTCTGTGAGTTACAGGATAGATCATCCGTTCCAGAGTTCGGCGGTTGTTCTCCTGTTTGTCTGTTATGTTATAGTATCCGGTTATTCCACACATGGGTTATCGGTTTGCGGTTTGAGGTTTGAGGGGTGCGGTATGCGGTTTGGGGTTTGGGGTTTGGGGTAAAATATAAATATCCTAACTTCTTTTTAACATAAACTGTGTTATTTCAGAGACAAATGTTTCAAAATCGTTGAGATGTTTTTTAAAGATTCCGAAAATGACTTCGTCATCTATTCGCTCATAATAATGAACAATCAAGTTTCTAAATGCTGCCATTTTCTCATAGATTTTCAAATTATCAATGCTTACGATCTTATTCTCAGCCAAAACAGCAAAAGTATCTTTGTAATTCGCAGGTTCCCGTAACTTTTCATCAGATACTATATGCTGAGCCACATCAATGACTGCCTCTATCATTATATGCAGGGAACGCTCAACAAACCGCCTGTTTCGCACATCAGTTCTATACACTTCCCATGAAATATCATTGGCATCACGCAATGCTCTAACATTGCTTTTTATATCTGCCAATATTCTTTCGACAAGTACCTGATCCTCCATATAACACTTTACTGACATAACGTTTATGGAAATACTGGAAGTCCTCATATTCCTTGCGACTTCTTACCTCAAAAGCTTTTCTGTGTACGGCATCTTGTTCATATAACAAAATACCATGTAACCTTACCTGGTATTTCAGGATTTCACCGGCTCTATTTAAGACAACAGCATCAACAGGGAGTTTAAAAAAATGCTCCAGAGAAACTATAAAATCGAGAAGATCGAATTCAGTTTGTCCGCTTTTTAATAAAACAGCCAGATCGATATCACTATCTATTTTGAAACTACGTTGAGCCCGTGAACCAAACAGATAGACAGCGCTGATTTCTTTATGCTGCCTGCAATATGCTGACACTATCTTTGAGATATCAAAATCCACGCTCATCAAACTCACACAAACTTATATTTTAGTGCTTACCATCAAAGCACAGTTAATCTGGATTTGCTGTAGGAGCTTGCCCCTGCGAGCGATTCAAGGTGTTGCCAGACCTGGCAAATCGCTCGCAGGGGCGAGCTCCTACAGTTCCATTTTGCATTTACCTGAGCTTCAGTGGCAATCATGTATATTTTTGAACTCCCCCGCAACCCCCAAACCGCACACCTCACGCCCCAAACCGCAAACCGCATACCGCAAACCTCATACCCCAAACCGCAATCATCCA
>JANTGG010000176.1 GCA_024763035.1 Desulfocapsa sp.
CCATTGCCGAAAGCCTGGCCACCAAGTGCCGGGGCCGTGCCTGGATTGTTGTGACGGCCCAGGAGGACATGGGTACGGTTGTCGGCGAGATGGGCAAGCAGCAGGGTAACGATTTTTCCAAAATTCAGGCCCGGTTTGCCAACCGTATGAAGCTGACCAGTGCCGATGTTGCCGAGGTCATCCAGAAACGTCTCCTCCAGAAGAATGAGAAAGGGGTTCAGCTGCTTGACCGTATCTATCATGAGCAGGCAAACAACTTTAAAACATTGTTTGATTTTGCAGACGGCTCCCAGACCTACCGAAATTTTCAGGACCGGGACCATTTTATCCACAGCTATCCCTTTATCCCTTATCAGTTTGCGCTTTTTCAGTCTGCAATTACCAACCTTTCACAGCACAATGCCTTTGAAGGGAAACACAGCTCGGTGGGAGAACGATCCATGCTGGGTGTATTCCAGCAGGTAGCCATTCAGATCGGCAATCATGACATTGGCGGGCTTGCCACTTTTGACCTGATGTTCGAAGGCATCCGAACCGCTCTGAAATCAAATATCCAGAGGGCCATCATCCAGGCGGAGAACCACCTCGACAACCCCTTTGCCGTTCGACTGTTGAAGGCACTGTTTCTGGTCAAGTATGTGAAGGAATTCAAGGCGACACTCAGGAATTTATGCGTCCTGATGCTGGACGGCTTTAATCAGGATCTTCCGGAACTGCGCAACAGGGTGGAGGAAGCCCTCAACCTGCTGGAGCAGCAGACCTACATACAACGTAATGGAGATCTTTACGAATACCTCACCGACGAAGAAAAAGATGTTGAGCAGGAGATAAAAAACACAGAAGTTGAAACCGCTGATGTGGCGGCGGAGTTGGAAAAAATTATTTTTGATCATTGTATCAAGCAGCGAAAAATCCGTTACGACGCTGCAGGCAACAAAAATGGCCAGGACTATCCATATTCAAGAAAGCTTGATGATCGGTTGTACGGGCGCGAATATGAACTTGCCATCCATGTCATCAGCCCCTTTCATGAAAATGCAGGCAATGATCCCCTTTTGCGGATGCAGAGCATGGGGCGTGACGAACTGCTGGTTCTTATGCCCCAGGATGAGCAGCTTGTCCGTGATCTTCTGATGTATAAACGAACAGAAAAATATATTCGGCAGAACATCTCCATTACCCAGCAGGAGGCAATCAAGCGTATCCTTGCCGACAAGGGATATCAAAACCGGGAACGCTACAGTGCATTACAACTGCGGGTACGGAATCTGCTGGGTAATGCCAGACTCTTTGTAGGCGGGAGCGATGTGGAAGTTGGTTCCAGGGATGCCCAGTCCCGTATTATCGCAGGCTTTCATGAACTTATTGGCCGGGCCTATCCTAATTTGCGCATGCTGCGCGGTATTAACTATTCTGAAAATGATATTGCAAAACGTTTAAAAGATTCCCAGGCAGGGTTATTCGGCAACGATGTCACATCACTTGCAGAGTCTGAACAGGAAATGCTTGCTTTTATCCAAAGCAATAACCGGGACGGTGTTCGCACTACCCTGAAAAACCTGCAGGAAAAATTCGAGCGCAAACCCTATGGCTGGTACTACGCGGCCATACTCTGCATACTTGCCAACCTTTGCGCCCGGGGCAAGGTCGAGGTCCGAAGTGACGGCAATCTTCTCGAAGAAGATGAGCTGGAGCGTGCGCTGCGTAACACCCGGGGACAGGGTAATGTCGTGCTGGAACCGCAGGTTGAATTCACGGCCTCCCAGGTTCGCGCCCTCAAGGAGTTTTACGAGGACTTTTTTGATACGCCACCCGGTTCAAGTGAAGCAAAGGCTCTTGGCAAGGCAACCGGAGAGGCCTTTAAAGAGATGATACATCAACTGGAGACCCTGCTTGCCCGGTCGTCACAGTATCCTTTCCTGAATGTGCTTGCCCCCGTGCTTGAAAAAATGAAAAACTGCACCGGCAAGCCCTATACATGGTACCTGACCGAACTCATCTCCCAGGAAGATGAACTTCTCGACATGAAGGAAGGCATCATTGATCCTGTAAGTAAATTTATGAGTGGGCCGCAAAAAAATATCTATGACCAGGCTGTCAGGTTTCTGAAAGATCATGAATCCAATATTGGCTATTTGAATAATCAGTTCTCAGTCCTCAGTAAAAGCAGTACCGATGCAGTTACTGATAACTGCAAACTGACGGTTGACAGCTTGCGCGAAGCGCTCACAGATCCCGAATGCTTCAAAGGAAACCGGATGCAGCATGTGAAAACACAGATTGAAAAGCTGCAGAAACAGATAGCCTTACGGCGCAAGGCAGAAATCGCAAAGGCCGGAGAAAAAATTGCCGACCTCAAAGACCGACTGTGCGCCATTCCTGAGTTTGCCTCCATGGAAAAAGAACAACAGGAGCGGCTCACCCGACCTTTTGATGAATTTCTATCTTCTGTTGAACATCAGACATTGATCGCCGTTATCCGGGACAGCCTGCGCCGCTTTGAAGATGAGGACTATCCACGACTGTTGGCAAAGGCAGGTAATCAGTCTTCAGCAGGTAGCAATCAGAAGACGACAGAGAAAATTGAACAGGTGGCAGAACCTTCATCATCCGATGGCTATGCCTTCACCACTCTCCATTCACTGAAGGTTCCTTTCAAGGGGGCCTGGCTGGCTGATGAATCGGATGTGGAACAGTACCTGGAATCCATGCGCGAAACCCTTCTCAAGGAAATCAGAAACGGGAAAAGGATTCAGGTATGAGCGACCATGCACATGAATTGGAACAACTCATTGCCCAGGGTGAATCACTGACCGTTGAATTCAAAAGTGATCGCAACGCTTTGCCGGACCGTGAACTCCTTGCCGCTGTTGTTTCACTGGCCAATACAGAAGGCGGAGATTTGCTGCTCGGTGTTGAGGACGACGGCACAATAACCGGGCTGCATGCCAATCATAGAAATACCGCAGGAATTCCAGCCCTTATTGCCAATAAAACCCACCCATCCCTTTCTGTTCGCGTTGAAACCATTACCTTGGATAAAACCACCATTGCCTGGATTCAGGTGCCAAAATCCCGTCAACTGGTCTCTACTTCTGAAGGTCTGCTGCAGCGCCGCAGACTGATGGCGGACGGCAGGCCCGAAGCCGTACCCTTTTATCCCCATGAATTTGTTCAGCGTCAGTCATCTCTGGGGCTTTTGGATCCAAGTTCCGCGCCCATTGCCGAACTGACAGTCGATGACCTGAATCCGCTTGAACGGCATCGCATCCGTGAAGCCATTCAGCGTTTTGGGGGCGATCAGTCCCTGCTTCCCCTGGCTGATAACGAACTCGACGGCGCCCTTGGCTTAACCATAGATGTTGAGGGAGTTGTTCGGCCAACCGTTGCCGGACTGCTGCTACTCGGTAGAGAAACAGACATTCGTCGTCTGTTTCCGTCCCATGAAGTTGCCTTCCAGGTTTTGCATGGTACCGATGTCCGGGTCAACGAGTTTTTCCGTAAACCGCTGTTGCAAACCTTTGAGGAAGTCGAACAACTGTTCAGGGCACGGGTGGAAGAAGAAGAGATCCAGGTAGGTCTGTTTCGCGTTCCCATCCCCAATTTTGATCGCCGGGCCTTCAGGGAGGCCTTTGTCAATGCCCTGGTGCACAGGGATTATTCCCGCTTAGGCGCTGTGCATGTCAGGCTGGATGACGACGGACTCACCATTTCCAGTCCAGGGGGATTTGTCGAAGGCGTCACCCTGCAAAATCTGTTGACTGTAGCGCCCCGATCACGCAACCCTCTCCTGGCTGACATTATCAAGCGTATCGGTCTGGCTGAGCGAACCGGCCGTGGAATCGACCGTATCTTTACAGGTATGCTGCGTTATGGACGCCCGGCGCCGGATTACAGTATGTCGGATACCTCAACGGTCACTGTCCAGATGTACAGCACTGAAGCGGATCTGGAATTCCTTAAAATGATCCTGCAACAGGAAGAGCGGACGGGCGGCCCCATGCCCATCGACAGTCTGATTATTCTTTCACGACTCAAGGAAGAGCGCCGTCTGACCACGGCTGATTTAACAACCTCGGTGCAGAAACCGGAAGCAGCCATTCG
>JANTGG010000177.1 GCA_024763035.1 Desulfocapsa sp.
TCTTGCCTGCTCGTACCGGTCAGGGTACAAGAAGATAATGAAAGATGAATTTGACGATCATAAAGAACCCGAAGAAATATTTCAGCCACTCACCGGGCGTGAATATGCTGAGTTATACGAGGCTGAAATGGGTAGTTTTTCGGAGGATATCCGTTTTTATCTGGATCAGTGCGGGAATTGCGGGAAGATTCTTGAACTTGGCTGTGGTGAAGGGCGAATCAGCAGAGCTTTTGCTGCAGAAGGGTTCTCGGTCACTGCAATAGACCTGTCTTTGTCCATGCTCAGGAGGGCAAGGGAAAAGAAATGTCCCGGTCACAACATACACTACATCTGTATGGATATGACAGA
Source organism: Desulfocapsa sp. (assembly GCA_024763035.1). Lineage (GTDB taxonomy): Bacteria > Desulfobacterota > Desulfobulbia > Desulfobulbales > Desulfocapsaceae > Desulfocapsa. The sequence continues at coordinate 349 of JANTGG010000177.1, forward strand.
ACTTGCCTTTTCCAAAGGTTTTGATTGCATCCTTATTCCCTACAATACACTGAACCTGTTGCGTACGATGGATTCCATCCATAACTGTATAAAGATGTGCAGGGCTTTACTGAACCCGAAAGGACGCCTGTTGCTGCAGGTACATTGCTTTGATTCTGCTTCCTTTACTGAAAACTCAGGAAAGACCTTTCAATTCCGGATCCTGCCGCAACCAAAAGGAGAAGCGAAAAAAGCGAAAATCATCAAGGAGACCTTGCGCAGCTATGATTCAAAAAAAAATGAACTGATCCTTGAAGAACGCTATCGCATCCGTCCCCATGGAGGAACCGGGATCAAGAGAGACCTGCACCACTTCCTGCACCTGGCTGCCTGTTCTGCTGTTCAGTGGGAGGAAATTCTACATGCTCACTCCTTTACCAATATCCGTCTCTACTCCGATTACCGGAAAACCAGCTATCTCGAAAATCCATCTTCCCTGCTCCTTATCCAGGCAGAGTCTGCCTCATAAACGTGTGGCAGACTTTCTTTCATACCTGATTGAAAATTCCAATAAATTAAAAAAAAAACACAAAAAAGACAAAAAAAGTCCTGTTTATTGATCTACGTCAAGGGCATACAGCGTATTACCTGTTACCCTCTTTTACAAATGATGCAGAATACGTACATAACTATTTACCAATAATGTTATTCTGCCACATACTTACGAAGAATTTTCATTTCAATAAATACTATACAGGAGGATTTACCATGTATTGTAACCAATGTGAACAAACCGCCAAAGGCGTAGCCTGCACCACCATCGGTGTTTGCGGAAAGAATGAAGAAGTTGCAGGGCTTGAGGATTTACTCACCCATGCAGTGCAAGGCCTCTGCATTGTTGCCGATGCCGGACGTAAAGTGAACGTCATTGATAACAGTATCGACATTTTTGTCTGCGAATCCATTTTCGCCTGTCTGACCAACGTTGACTTTGATCCTGTCCGTTTTGAGGAACTTATCTACAAAACTGTAGAACTTCGCGATGGTTTAAAAACACAAGTTGAAGCAGCCGGCGGCACCATAGACTCTTCCGCTGCAGCTCTCACCTTTACCCCCGCGGATACCCTTGCCGGTCTTGAAGAACAGGGCGCAGCGCTGAATTTTATCCAGGGGCTTGATGACAATGAAGATCTTCGTTCCTTAAAACAGATTGTCACATATGGTCTTCGCGGCCTTGCGGCGTATGCTGAGCATGCAGCAATTCTTGGACAGGAAGACAATGAAGTCTATGCCTTTGTTCACCATGCAATGGCATCTCTTACCACCGACATGGAACTTGCCGATCTTGTGGCGCTTGCCCTTAAAACCGGTGAGGTAAACATTAAAGCAATGGAACTTCTTGATGCAGGAAATACAGGAACATACGGTCATCCCGTTCCCACCGAAGTTCCCCTTGGTCATCGCCCCAATAAGTGTATCCTTGTTACCGGGCACGACCTGAAAGATATTGCCATGCTCCTTGAGCAGACCCAGGGTAAAGGCATTGATATTTATACCCACGGTGAGATGCTTCCCTGTCACGGCTACCCCGAGCTGAAAAAATATGATCATTTTTACGGTCATTTTGGAACCGCATGGCAGAACCAGCAAAAAGAGATGCCTGAATTCCCGGGTGCCATCCTTTTTACCACAAACTGCATTCAGAAACCCAAGGACAGTTATAAAGATAATGTCTTCACCACCGGTCTTGTTGGATGGCCAGACGTGAAACATGTTGCCGGTTCCGGTGAGAAGGACTTCAGTGCTGTTATCGAGAAAGCACTTGAGCTTCCCGGTTTTACTGATGAAGTTGACAATGATACCGTAATGGTTGGCTTTGCCCGCAATACCGTGCTCGGAGTTGCTGATAAAGTTATTGAAGCAGTTCAGTCAAAAGCTATTCGTCACTTCTTCCTGGTCGGCGGCTGCGATGGTGCCAAACCGGGACGGAACTACTATACCGAGATGGCAGAAGAGATCCCCCAGGATTGTATGATCCTCACCCTTGCCTGCGGCAAGTTCCGTTTCTTCGACAAGAAACTTGGTGATATCGGCGGAATCCCTCGTCTCCTTGACGTTGGACAGTGTAATGATGCCTATTCGGCGATCCAGATTGCGGTTGCACTTGCCGGAGCTTTTGAGTGCGGTGTCAATGATCTTCCGCTCTCTTTTATCCTTTCCTGGTACGAGCAGAAAGCAGTCGTTATTCTCCTTTCTCTCTTCAGTCTGGGCATTAAAGATATCCGTCTTGGACCCTCCCTTCCCGCATTTGTGACACCAAATGTCTTAAATGTTCTGGTAGAGAACTTCAACGTTATGCCCATCGGTGAAACTGCGGCTGACGATCTGAAGACCATCCTCGGATAAGAAGATCTTAGAGCAGTAAATCAGTACAGCTTTTTTTCCTCCTGGCGGGACATGTGGTGAGCTCCTCGTGTCCCGCCTTTTTTTCTCCTTTTTTTGTTACAAAAAGAGAAATATACACAACAAAATTTCACGATTGAAGATTATGAGCACACTTACAGCACAAAAAAATTATTCTGTTGTTCCCGGGTTAAACATGGGAATATTCGAACCCCGGGATTTTGCAGAGATTCTTGGGATTATCAGCAAATACGAAGTTCCGCTAACCAAGATTACGGGAGCTCAGCGTCTTGCCCTGCTCGGCGTTGACGATGACCAAATGAAGTCTTTACAGGCTGAGCTGAAACCCTTTATCAGAGAGACAGGAAAAAATACTGTCACCTACGTTCAGGCGTGTCCAGGCAGTCAATGGTGCCGGTATGGAAAACAGGATGCCCTTGCATTGGGCAAAAAACTCGAGAAAATTTCCTTCAACGAACCCTTTACAGCAAAAGTCAAGGTTGGTATTTCCGGCTGCCGCATGTGCTGTACAGAACCCTACCTTCGTGATGTGGGACTTTTTGGTTCAAATCGAGGATGGACTCTTGTCTTTGGCGGAAATGGCGGCAGTCATCCACGTATTGGTGATGTTATTGCTAAAAATCTCACAGATGATGAAGCTCTTGATCTCCTGCAGAAGTGTCTTACAATTTATCAGCAGGAGTCACGACCTACCCAGCGCTCAGCTCGTTTTATGGAACGATTTGGCATAGAAGAGTTGAGAAAACGACTTTTTGAAGAGCAGGAGTAAGGTATGCAATGCCCCGGACAGGACAATAGATATTGGGATGGTGAGGCAGTTTTTGAAGTGCCCTGCCCCCATTGCGGGAATGAACTGGAATTTTTTAAAGATGATTCCCAGCTAAGCTGCAGAAAATGCGGGAACAAAGTTCTCAATCCTCGCATGGACTTCGGCTGTGCCGCCTATTGCTCTCACGCTGAACAGTGTCTGGGGGCGATGCCTGCAGAACTTATTGCCAAACAGAAGAATCTTTTTAAAGATAAACTTGCTCTTTCTGTACGCAGACAGCTGCCTGGTGATGACGCCCTGTTTAAGCTGGCGAATCAGCGGGCCGGGATTGCCGAGCAACTGTGCAGGGATGAACAACGTGGTGATATGGCCGCTGTTGTTGCGGCAGCATTACTGCTTGACACAGAAAATCCGGGCGCAATCCTTGAAGAACTGAAAAGTGACGCCGATATGCTAACAGCGGTTGAGAGGCTGATACAAGAAACTGAACCTGAAACAGACCAGGAACAGGCGTCGCAGGATAT
>JANTGG010000178.1 GCA_024763035.1 Desulfocapsa sp.
CATCCCATAGGGAGTTGGTTGATGGGCTTAAAAGTATTGCGACCATCCTGCAAAAACCGTCCGCAATCATTGTGGTCAGTGCCCACTGGGAAACTGACAACGTCACCATCCTCAATGGCTCCAACCCTCCACTCCTCTATGATTATGGCGGATTTCCACCAGAGGCCTATGCTGTTGAGTATCCTGCACCTGGCAATCCATTGCTGGCAGAAAAGATATCTGATCTTCTGCAAAAAAATGGCATTCAGGCAGATCTTGAGGAAAAACGTGGTCTTGATCACGGTCTCTTCGTCCCTCTGAAAATCATGTATCCCGAGGCGGATATTCCCTGTGTTCAAGTTTCACTCATAAATGGCTTAGATCCCTCTGAGCATATAGCACTTGGCAGGAGCCTTGCCGGATTAAAAGATGAAAACATTCTGGTTCTCGGCTCCGGGTTTTCCTTTCACAATATGAAGGCCTTTTTTACCCCCTCCACTGCTGCCATAGAGTCTATGAATGAATCCTTTGAACATTGGTTGATGGACACCTGCACAAACGGGAATTTGACCGAAAAGGAACGGGAGCAAAGGCTCCTACACTGGGAGGAGGCCCCTGCTGCCCGCTTCTGCCATCCAAGGGAAGAGCATCTTCTGCCCTTACATGTCTGTTACGGATTTGCCGGAAAAATTGCCAGACGGAGCTTTTCCTGGCAGGTGATGGGGAAAAAGGTCAGCGCTTACCTTTGGTGAGACAACGCCCCCAAAGTATCCAGTACAAACCTGAGTGTTCTTTAGGCAGGTGAATTATGCACTCCTACGATACCATTATCATTGGTGCTGGAATTGGCGGCCTTGTTTCAGCTGCTCTGCTGGCGGCTGAAGGAAAGGATGTCCTTGTTCTGGAACAGCATGGCAGCGTAGGAGGCTGTGCTGCAACATTCTCCCATCGTGGATTTCGCTTCGATACTGGTGCAACCATAGGGTCCGGCTTTCAAAAAAACGGCCCCATGCAGTGGCTTGCTGACAAGCTGCATATTTGCTGGCCAACGCAGCCATTGGATGTTGCCTGGGAGTATCGTGAAGAAAATACAAGGCTTCTACTTGATAATAATCGTCATACCTTACTTCAGCATTTTCCTGCTTCTGAATCCTTCTGGATGGAGCAGGCAGATGTCGCGGATCGACTTTGGGCGGTTTCGGAAAAACTTTTCTCGCTTTACCAGCGCAGCAGATCACAGCAAATAACTGCACTTCTCCGCACGCTGCCTGCCAAAGTGGGTAGCTCAAAAATACTCCAACTGTCCACCATGTCAGCAAAAGGCTGGTTGCAAAAACATAAGCTGCAGGGGGACGCAGCATTTAGCCGATTCATCGATGCCCAATTGTTGATTTCCGCCCAGACCACCTCCGCTTCCTGTAATGTACTCTATGCCGCCATGGCCCTTGATCTGCCACGGCAGTCTCCCTGTTCCATTGTGGGCGGTATGGGAACTGTTGCGGATATGCTCAGCCGGAAAATCAGCAGCTCCGGCGGCCAGGTAAACTGTGGTGAAAAGGCACTTTCTTTTACGGTTGAAAAAAACCAGATCACAGAAGTGATCTCCAGCAAGGGAAGATATACAGCCAAAGAGATCATTTTGAACGGTTCCAGTGCCGGATTAGCCACTTTGCTTGGCAAAGAGATCCCCTCGGCCTGGCAGAGACAGAGTCGTGCCAGCTGGGGTGCATTCATTCTGCATATTGCTGCCGACAAAGAGATCATGAAACAACTAAATTCCTCACATCTGCAGCTGGTGGATCCAGCTGCCGGAAAACTGGCCGAGGGAACCTCGCTATTTTTATCATCCTCCCATCTCCATGACAGGACCCGGGCACCAGAAGGAAAAATTGCTCTCAGCATCTCCACCCATACGGCAGTGCAACCCTGGTGGGAGGCCCGAAAAAAGGGAAAGGATACCTACACAGCCATGAAACAAACGTACACAGAAAAAATACTGTCCCTGTTGGAAAGTCATGTTCCCGACTTCAGATCAAATATCGATTTTTGTATGGCAGGGACTCCGCTCACCTATAAACGATGCACCGGACGATATCTGGGCCTGGTCGGAGGCTATGGCCAGAAGAGCATACTTCCGCCAAGGCAGAATCGATTTGGAATAAAAAACTGTACTCTGGTTGGAGACTTCACCTTTCCGGGCCAATCCATGGCGGCGGTGACAGTTGGAGCGGTTTTGGCTGTGGATAGGATTAGCAGGCGACTTTGATAGCCAGCTCGTACTGTTAATGGTAGTTTTAGCTACTATTAAACTGCTATTTAACCAATATTGATTATTCCTCACAAAGGTCTATTGTATTAAGTAAGAGCAGCAAATGCTGTACAACTATTAAAACTATTTAAGGAGAACATCATGGCTGATAAATCATTAGGTGGATTCGGAAATCTGGTATGGGTACGTGACAAAGACGGTAAAGAATACGCATGTAACGTTGAGGCTCTGAAAGGGAATATCAAAACAAAAGAAGAGCTGAGCGAAGAGGAAAAAGCCAACTGTACGGATGTCAGTACTATCGTTGGTACTGAGCGCTGGTAACATGCAACTATTTCTTTGATTTCGAAGAAATCAAAATCTTATTTTAAAAGGTGTTGCCTGTTTGGCAGCACCTTTTTTATTTACTGTAACATGGAGAATGTATTCTATAAGAGGTTGAGAAATGGAAGGCAATGTGAGTTCACTGACATCATTGCAGCTTATTGTGGATAGCGGACTTCTTATCCTGATCTGGCTTGTGCAGCTGATTATCTATCCTTCTTTTCGCTATACCGAGGAGAAGGCATTTATTGCCTGGCACGGCAGATACACTGCTTTGATCAGCCTTATTGTTACTCCCCTTATGCTCCTCCAGGCTGGGGTGGAAACAGCCTGTTTCCTGGCGCAGGATATAAGATGGCAGCGTATTCTGATCATTTTGGTAATTTGGTTAGCCACCTTCGGCCTTTCTGTTCCCTGCCACAGCCGCCTGCACGGCGCAGGCAAAAATCTCATCGTCATTCAGCGCCTGGTGACGACCAACTGGATTCGAACTCTGTGCTGGAGTCTGTTATTTTTAGAAACCGTCTTTGTCTCAGGCGGAAAATTATTTTGATGGAGTGTCTTCGATGAACCCTTCACACTTTCTCATCAAGCTCTATGTCTGGACACGTTTTCGCAGCATTGCAGCGAACCCGAAAATGGGCGAGCTGGTGAATTTCCATGCCAGTCACAAGCTGCTCTTTCTTGCTTACAATCAGAGTCGTTTTCGTCTCTGTGGTAAAATAACGGCCAACCATGAGCATTTTCCTGCTGCTGAGGTTTTTCAACTTTATGAACAGGAAATGGCCAAAATTCTGGCCAGGCCCTTTCGTCGGCAGGCCATGGTCAACACGCTTTATCATGCTTACGGCTGGATCGCAAAAAAGATATTCAGTGAAGAAAAACAATATATTATTAATACTTTTGAAGAGTATCGCGATGAAAGGATTCCCTTGCAGGCTGCCACCCGGCTTCTCGAAGCCCAGGCAATCCGCTTTAAACACGAATATCTGCTCAGTCAGGTTCTGCTCCGACCTTTTCCACCGGAACTCTCAGACCTTTCTGACAGCGGTAACAGGAGGGAAGTGCAATGACCCGGGCACAGAAAAATGCAGTAGCAAAAAAACAGCAGCCAGAGATTCGCTTAATCACCTTGAGCACCTGTTTTTTCTGCAGCACTCTGAAGAAACAGCTTAAAGAAGCCGGTTTTCAGTACAGTTTCACCGACCTTGATCTGCTCCCGGAGAGTGAACGGGATGAGCAGATGGAGGAGTTAAGAAAATTCAACCCGGAAGAGAGTTTTCCTATTACCATCATCGATAATGTTGCCATCGTCGGCTATCAGGAAGAACGGATTAAAAAGGAGCTGGGCCTCTCATGAAAAACACGGCTAATCTCTACAAAACCCTGCAGAACATACAGGAAGCCCTCGGTTATTTTTTCAATAAGAACGAAGAACAGGTGGACTCACTGCTTCAGGGACTGCTT
>JANTGG010000179.1 GCA_024763035.1 Desulfocapsa sp.
CATATCATGTCTTTGAGTCGGTTCTCTCGGTAAACGGGTACACCACGATTCCTGCCGGGGCAATGATCAAGATCATGCCATCGGTTCGGGCACGCACTGAAAACATCGACACCCTGCATCACGGACAAAGCTCCAAGCCTGAAGACAAGGTCGTCACGCAGCTGATCCCCCTTGTCCACACCACACCCGCCGAGATGAAAAAGGTGCTCGCCCCCCTGGTCTCCAAGACTTCAGTGGTTATAGCCCACACCCAGTCCGGGATGCTGATCGTAACAGACACCCTCTCCAACATCCAGAAACTCCTCTCCATCATCGAAGCCCTTGATGTGGATTATTCCAGCGACGAACTGGAAGTCATCCCCCTGGAATTTGCAACTGCCAGCAAGATGGCAGCAACGATCAACACGATTTTCCAACGCTCTGCCACCCCCAAAAAGGGGGCATTAACCTCTTCGGGAATCAAAATCGTCCCCTACGACAGGATCAATGCCCTGATATTACTTGCCGGTCCCGGCGATACGGCACGGGTGAAACGACTGATAGCCATGCTCGACACCGAGTCGGAACAGGATGAGGGGAATATCCAGGTGGTATATCTGCAGCACGCCCGGGCAAAAGAGCTCTCCACCGTCCTCACCAGCCTCTCCGGAGCCAAGCCGGCAACGGGCAAAGGGGCGGCTAAAATCCCTGCCATATCCGGCAACGTAAAAATCCAGGCCGATGAAGAGACCAACTCACTTATTATCACCGCCTCCCGCAGTGAATATAAAGTGCTCAACAATGTGATCAGGAAACTGGATATTCCCCGCCGTATGGTCTATCTGGAGGCACTTCTCCTTGAAGTTGATACAGATGCCACATTTGACGTTGGAGTGAAATGGATCGGGGCTGGCTCATTCTCCGATGGTGACGGTGCCGCCCTTGGAGGCTGGGGAGGGAAATCCGGTTTTGCCCTTGATGATGCCGTTGGGGCTGCCACAAGTGTAGGAACTGGATTTAGCCTCGGTGTACTCAAAAAAGGAATTGAAATCGGTGGCATAACCTTTCCAAGCATTGCTGCTGTGCTGAAGGCATACAAGAGTGATACAAATATTAATATCATTGCAACACCGCAAATCCTGACAACGGATAACAAAAAAGCCGAGATCAGCGTGGGTGAGAACCGCCCCTATCAAACAAGCAGATCTGAAGGGAATAACAGCAACACGACAGGCTACAACACCTACGAGTATAAAGACGTTGCGACGAAGCTCTCCATTACTCCACAGATCAACCAGGCTGATACTCTCCGCCTGGAAATATCCACAGAGGTCAGCCGATTCAACGAGAGTCAAACCAGTGACGCCGACAGACCTGTCACCTACAAACGATCCACAAACAGTACGGTGCTTGTCCAGGATGGACAAACCGTTGTTATTGGCGGTATGATTGGAAATAATGCGTCTGAAACGGAATGGAAAGTCCCCCTGCTTGGTGATATCCCCCTACTCGGCTGGTTCTTTAAAACCAATACAACTAAGCACCAAAAGACCAATATGTTTATTTTTATCACCCCCCATATCATCAAGAATCCTGCCGACATCGCCCATGTCACCCTGACCAAGGAAGATCAGATCGGCACCGTTATGCCACGGGTAAAAGAAGAGCTGCACAAACAGGTCAATCTCGATCATGCCATGGGACTTTCCGATGTGGGATTCCAGAAGATGCAGAAGGGACAATACGGTGAAGCCAAAAATTATTTCAACGAGGCCCTGGAGATCAATCCGAAATCCGCCTACGCTCTGATGAATCTGGGAACGATCTGTGAAAAGGAAGGACAGCCAAAAGAGGCGATCAGATATTACCAGCAAGTTATAACCAACGGATTTGATGAAAAAACCGGCAAGAAAAAGGATGCCGGTCCAATGGGAATGAAGATAGTCAACATGTGCCAGGACAATATCGACCGACTCAACAAAACACAAAGCAGTATGCCCGGCAGTGATACTGATGAATAATTTACCAATGCAGGGCATGGGGTTCGATCAACTCCCCGACTCCATACCCCACACCGCAGACCTCACACCTCTGCCATAACCATGCAACCGTCGGAAAACTTTTTCACAGAGAAACTCGGTATCTCCGAAGAGACCGTACAGCAGGCCCTTACCATTCAACAGGAAAAAGGCGGCACACTGCTCCGTATTCTGGTCCGTCAGGAGGCTGTAGACGAAATTGACCTGCTGCAGAAACTTGCCGAAGTGATGAATATGGAGTACTCCATATCACTGCCCTCAGGTATCGAGGCGGACTTCACCACCGAAGTCCCCATCGGCTTCCTGAAGAAACATGTTATGATGCCCATTGCGGTACACGACGATATCTACATCGCCATCAACGATCCCTTCAGTTTTCAGCCCCTGGACAATCTGCGCCGTATTCTGGGCTGGGAGACCGCCAGACCTGTACTCTGCCCGCATAATGCCATTATCTCTGCCATCAACTTTGCCTACGATATGACGCAGAATACTGCAGAGGAGGTCATGCAGGATATTGACGACGAAGATCCGGAAGCTCTTTTTTCAGAGATCGAAGACACCGGTGATCTCCTCGACGACACCAGCGACTCGCCGGTTATCAAACTGGTCAACCTTATGTTTTCCCAGGCAGTCCGTGACGGTGCGTCGGATATTCATATTGAGCCCTACCAGAACTCGCTTAAAATCAGACAGCGGCTGGACGGTATCCTCTACGATATGCTCACCCCCCCCAAACATGTGCAGTCCGCCCTGATCTCACGAATAAAGGTTATGGCACGGCTGAATATTGCCGAAAAACGGCTTCCCCAGGACGGCCGTATAGAACTGAAAGTCGCAAGCAAAGAGGTGGATATCCGTGTCTCCACTCTGCCCACCGCATTTGGCGAGCGGGTGGTGCTTCGTTTACTGGAAAAATCTTCGGTACTGATCTCACTCACTGATCTTGGAATGCCGGAAGATCGTTTTGCCCCGTTTTCAGAACAGATCAAAGCGGCAAACGGTATTGTGCTGGTCACCGGTCCCACAGGAAGTGGAAAAACAACCACCCTCTACGCTGCACTCACCTCCATCAATAATACAGATATAAATATTATCACGGTGGAAGATCCCATCGAGTATCGCATCAGCGGCATTGGGCAGGTACAGGTGAACTCCAAGATTGACCTCACCTTTGCAGCAGGACTCCGTTCCATTGTCCGCCAGGATCCGGACGTTATACTGGTGGGCGAGATCCGTGATACGGAAACAGCTGAAATCGCCATTCAGTCTGCCCTCACCGGACATCTTGTCTTTTCCACACTGCATACAAACGACGCGGCAAGCTCTATCACCCGCCTGATTGATATGGGCATCGAACCCTTCCTCATCGCGTCTTCCATCAATGCCGTCCTTGCCCAGCGGCTGGTGCGTATTATCTGCCCCGACTGCAGGGAAAGTTACGACCCCGACCCGGAAGCCATCGCCAAACTCGGACTCACACCCGAAGACATGGTCGGCAAAAAGGTCTATCGCGGTAGAGGCTGTGCATCCTGTCATCACACCGGCTTTAAAGGCCGCTGCGGAATATTTGAACTGCTGGTTATGGATCAGCAGATGAAACAGCTCGTCTTTAAAACAGCCAACGCCAACGAAATTAAACAGCTGGCTGTTGAAAATGGAATGATCACCCTGCGCCGGGACGGTGCAGAGAAAGTTCTCCAGGGTATCACCACCATTGAGGAAGTATATCGGGTGGCACAGGAGTAGGATATGCGTACTGATTCAGATCAACCAGTATGTTGCAGACAGTGGAAGGACAATTAGTATGATTCGGAAGAGACCAAGGTGGAAATAAAAAAACCGCTGAATTAACAAGCTGGTTCAGCAGAGACCTTTTTAGTGCCTTACTGCTGAAAAGCTGTAATAAAAAACAGGTAAGCGAAGACTCCGAGAAAATAAATGACCTTAAACCTTGAATGGTAACGACAGCAAC
>JANTGG010000180.1 GCA_024763035.1 Desulfocapsa sp.
GGTTTGCGGTTTGCGGTTTGCGGTTTGCGGTTTGCGGTTTGCGGTAAGTGAGGGTGGCTTGGATGTCCCTTCTTCTTTTTCTTTTTTTTTGTGGGGGGGAAAACTTTTATTATACACTCTGTGAATAGACCATGACCTTTATACAGGAACCTCTTATTATTTTTGACGGCGGATGCGGTACTACCCTGCAGACAATGGATATTGATCCTGCTGCCTGGGACGGTCTGGACGGCTGTAATGAATATCTCAATATTTCAAGTCCGGAATCCATCCTTGAGCTGCACCGCAGTTTTCTGGACGCCGGTGCAATGGTGGTTGAGACCAACACCTTCGGTGCATCCTCGGTGGTTCTTTCGGAATACGGACTGGAAAACAGAGTGGATGAACTCAACAGGGCCGCGGTGAAGATAGCAAGGCAGGCAGCTGATGAATTTTCCACGCCTGCGAAACCACGATATGTTGCAGGCTCGGTTGGTCCCACCACCAAACTGCCGGTTCTGGGTCATATCTCTCCTCAGGATCTTGCTGCAACGGTGAGCGAGCAGATGCGCTCGTTAATAGATGCAGGGGTCGACGCTGTTATCATCGAAACCTGTCAGGATCTTCTGCAGATAAAAACTGTTCTTGTTGCCTGTTTCGAGCTGCTCGAAGAGTTACAAGTTGATCTGCCGGTTCTCTCATCGGTAACCTTTGAGCGGCAGGGAACAATGCTTGTGGGAACAGACATCGCCTCGGTTTGTGCAACCATCTCCCCCTTTCCGGTCTTTTCCCTTGGTCTAAACTGTGCCACAGGTCCCACGGATATGGAACCTCATATCGATTATTTAAGCAAAAACTGGCAAAAACGTATCTCCTGCATCCCCAATCAGGGCATGCCGGAAGTGGTGGACGGCAAGACCCACTACCCGCTCACCCCTGAAGAATATGGACAACACATGTATGATTTTGTAACCAAAAAAGGCGTCTCCATCGTGGGGGGCTGCTGCGGCACCTCGCCCGCCCACACCCGGGGACTGGTTAAAGCCCTTGCCGGTGCGGTGCCCGCCCAACGCCCGGAGGTACTCTCATGAAACGAGCACAGGTTGCCAGCCTCTACCAGGCTGTGGACATAAAACAGACACCGCCTCCCCTCATTATTGGAGAACGATCCAACCCCACCGGATCCAAAAAATTCCGGGAACTGTTGATTGCTGATGATTTTGAAGGCTGCCTGCAGGTTGGTATCGACCAGGAACGCATCGGGGCACACGTGCTTGATCTTAATGCCGCCTGGGCAGGAAGGGACGAGGAGAAAGATCTTGTCCGCCTGATTCAGATGTACGGCAAGACCCTGAAAGCTCCCCTGATGATCGATTCGACATCGGCATCCGTTATAGAACAGGCCCTCGCCGCCTATCCGGGTAGACCCATTGTCAACTCCATAAATCTTGAAGATGGCGGTAAAACACTGGATACTGTCTGCAAACTCGTAAAAAAATACGGCGCCTGCGTCACTGCCCTCACAATAGATGAGAACGGGATGGCAATGGACTGTGACAGGAAATTTGCCGTTGCCAAACGGATCTATCAGCTGGTCACAGAAAAATACCATATCAATGCCGATTCCCTCTTTTTTGATCCCCTAACCTTTACCATCGGTTCCGGCGACGAGAATCTGGTACTGGCAGCAGTGGAAACGCTTAATGCCATTAAACGTATCAAGGCTGAACTGCCCGGCTGCCATACTCTGCTCGGTCTGTCGAATATCTCCTTTGGACTGCCCGCACCGGCACGAAGGGTGTTAAACGCCGTCTTCCTCCATGAGGCGGTCGCCGCAGGGCTTGATGCGGTTATTATCGACCCCGGTAACTGCATCAGTCTGGATTCCATTGAAGAGACCAGCCGGGAACTTGCCCTTGATTTACTTTATAACAGACAACAGGGGGAACTCTCTCCCCTGATGGCATTTATACAGTACTTCGAAGAACACCAGGAAACTGAAAAAAAAGAGGAGAGCAAAACACTCTCACCCGAACAGCAGATTCGTGAACAGATCATGCAGGGAAGTCAGCAGGATCTTACAGATATCATACGTATGCTGCTGGACAATTACTCCGCCCTTGAAATTATCAATCAGCATCTGGTGCCTGCCATGCGTGAGGTGGGGGAACTCTTTGGAGCAGGAGAGATGCTGCTGCCATTTGTTCTTCAGTCCGCTGAAGTCATGCGTACATCTGTTGATATCCTCGAACCCTTTATGGATAAAAATGACCGCAACGATGCCCCCTGTATTCTGCTGGCAACGGTACAGGGTGATGTCCATGATATCGGTAAGAATCTTGTCAATATCATCCTCAGCAACAACGGATACCGGGTTATTGACCTTGGTATTAAAGTCAGTGCTGAAACAATAATTGACAAGGTCCTTGCCACTCCGGAAATTGATATCATCTGCCTCAGCGGACTGTTGGTAAAATCGGCGATGATCATGCAGGCATCCATGGAGAAATATAAGGCTGCGGGTATCGAACATCCCATCCTACTTGGAGGGGCAGCCCTCACCAGGAAATTTGTCGCCAATGACTGTGTCCCACTCTACGGCGGTCCTGTGGTCTACTGTCGCGATGCATTTTCCGGATTAAAAGCCATTCAGGATTTTGAAAAAGGTACACTGCAGGCAACAACATGGCATGGAAAAAATGCTGCTGATACACCCGCAGAGGAAAAAACAGCTAGTGAAGTTCAAATCCTTGACACCATCCCCCAGCCTCCCTTCACAGGTAAAAAAGTCATCTCCGTTGCCGACACCGATTTCCTGCCGCTTCTCAATCAGCAGATCCTTTTCCGTGGCAGATGGGGATATAAACGAGGAAAGATGACTGACACAGAGTATAAGGATCTACTGGACAAGAAAGTTCTTCCCGAGTTTAAGAGTATTTACAAGCGTGTACTGCAGGAAAACCTGATTCAGGCACAGGTTTCCTACGGCTGGTTTCCCTGTTACCGTAAGGGTGAGGATCTTGTCATCGAGCATAACGACCGTGAGGTTGTTTTTTCACTGCCCAGGCAAAAGCATTCACCCGGAAAAAGTCTGGTGGATTTTTTCAGAACAGAAGAGGAGGGAAAGGATTATGCAGGATTTTTTGTGGCTACGCTTGGCAAAACACTGGGAGAAATGTGTCAGAAGCTCTATGCTGCAGATAAGTATCATGACTACCTGCTCCTCCACGGATTTGGAGTGGAAAGCGCTGAGGCTCTCGCCCAGTATACTCACAACCTGATGCGTAAAGAATTGCAGATTGAAGAAAGCGGACAGCGATACAGTTTCGGCTATTCCGCCTGCCCAGACCTTGAACTGCAAAAACCGCTGTTTTCACTGTTGCAGGCAGAAGATATCGGCGTAAAGCTCAGTTCCTCCTGTGAAATGATACCCGAACTCAGTGTTTCGGCACTGGTTGTGCACCATCCGCAAGCCACCTATTTTGCAGTATAGAAAACGTCAATTACGTACGATATTGTCCTGTAAATATCAGTCAAAAGTGAATTGCGCGTGCCACTCCTCAAACTCATGGACCGGCAGGGCCTTACTGAAATAAAAGCCCTGCAGCAGGTCGCAGTTCATCTCGTTAAGCCGCTCGGCACTTTCCTTTGTCTCAACACCCTCTGCCACAACCTTCAGCCCGAGGTTGTGGGCAAGATCGATGATACTTTTAACGATGATCTCATCATCTTTACTCTTCATCATGTCCAGCACAAATGATTTATCTATTTTCATCTCGCTGACGGGCAGCTTCCGCAGCTGAGCAAGGGATGAATACCCTGTTCCAAAATCATCAATGGAGATATCCACCCCAAGAGACTTCAGGCGGCTGAGAATTTCAGATGCCATCTCAGGATCTTTAATAATGGAGGTTTCTGTGAGCTCAATGGTAAGGACTGC
>JANTGG010000181.1 GCA_024763035.1 Desulfocapsa sp.
TGGTTTGGATGTAGGAGCTCGCCCCTGCGAGCGATTCAAGGTGTTGCCAAACCTGGCAAATCGCTCGCAGGGGCGAGCTCCTACAGTTCCATTTTGCATTTATCTGAGCTTCAGTGGTAATCATGTTCTTTTTTGTGGTTACCACCAAAATACAGCTACGCCGAGTTTGATATAGGTGCGAACTTCTACAGTCCTGTTTTGCATTCACCTGAACTTGAGTGCCCGTGTTTATGTTTTATCTGTGCCATGTCTGCAAACCCGCAGCTGCAGCATCCTGAAGTGTTTCCAGCATTTGCGGAGAGTTGAACATCTTTTCACAGAGTTCGCATTTCCTGTATGTGACAATATCCCTTGCCCGGAATCCGGCGTAGGAGGCAATCGTGCTGATTCCGCTGTTTCGGATAAGAGTATACAGGATATTGGTTTCACTTGTACGAAAAAGCTCTTCAGCACCCTTCTCTTTTAAATTACCAAGGTAAAAGAAATTTGTCCTGCTAAAGTGACTGCCTGCATCACAACAGGCGTATAAATCAAAATTGGGGGAAAGATACGGATTCATCGGGCAGCAGTTCGCCTGATAATCGGTGTGAATGGGCAGACGTGTAAACGCCCCTGCCCTCCCGGAAAAGATAACAGGTTCCGGAAAAAACAGAAGCTTGTGTTTACGCAGATACTCCTCATACTCATCATCATCCTTTGTAAAGTCTGTGACAAAGGAAATGAAATAACTGACCCCATGTTTTATGCAGCTTTTTGCGGCATTGACCACATTTTGCCTGGCAATATTCTTTTGATGCCACCGGCTGTAGCTAAGACGTAACTGTGACAATCCGGCATTTTTCAGCTGTAACACACAACTGTTTGCCTTTTCAGATGTGCTCGCCCAGAAACTGTTGCTGACCAGGCGGGAATAGACACCAAGCTCACGGCAAAGGTGGAGTAGAATGCAGATATCATCACGATAGATCAAGGGTTCTCCGGCAGTAAAACTGATTCCGCCAACCTTGGCGGCAGCGAGCTCACGGATACTCTCCTTCGCCTGTTCAATCTCCATCTTTTGCGTTTTACTGTCAGCAGCAGCTGCAACACAATGCTCACATTTCACATTGCAGCGAGTGGAATATCCAAAGGCGATTTTTCTCATGAACCCTTCTACCCCATGGGATACAAAATATCCGCATGAACAGAATCGCAGCGTTTAAGAATATCATCAGAAAGTGTCAGGTCTATGGCAGCAAGGGAATCATCGAGTTGTTCTTTGTTACGAGCACCTATAATGGTCGAGGCAACGAAAGAAAACTGTTTGCTCCATGCCACCGCAAGAGTTGCCGTGCTTATTCCAAGATACTCTGCAATCTGCATATAGCGTTGTGTTGCAGCCAGGGTCTTGTGATTGAGGAACCTGTCTGCCATTGCCTGTATCCGCGGGTCTTCAGAAGCACGGTACTCGTTAAAACGCGCCGAAACATTGTCCTCAACATTGTATTTGCCGCTTAAAACCCCTCCTGCCATGGGTGAATAGGGCAGCAGGGAAATTTTCTCACTGATGCACATCTCTGCCATCTCATCGAGAAACCTGCGGTTGAGGAGAGAAAAATTATTCTGAATGGATTCAAAGCGTTTATACCCTTTGAATTTTGCGATCATATTGGATTTGGTTGTGCCATAGGCGGTATCATTTGACGTCCCGAGATACCGAACCTTCCCGGAACGCACCAGCCGGTCAAATGCTTCCATGGATTCGTCCCTGGGCACAATGGTGTCCGGCCAATGCATCTGGTACAGATCGATATAGTCACATTTTAAGCGACGAAGACTTCCTTCCACCCCTTTTATAATATGATGGGAATCGATGGCAGTGAGCCCTGCCCGCACGGGAGGCACAAACCATCCGGAAGCGGCTCCGGCTACCTTGGTGGCAATAATAAGAGAATCTCTGGGTTTTCCGCTTAGCCACTCACCGACAAGTTCCTCGGTAATGCCAACAGTTTCAGCCTTTGGCGGAACCGGATAAACTTCTGCCGTATCAAAAAAATTAATCCCTGCATCATACGCTTTATCCATTATGGAAAAGGCTTCCTGCTTATTGCACACTGAACCAAAGGTCATTGTCCCAAGGCAAATCGGGCTCACACGCAGACCACTTCTGCCAATATATCTGTATTCCATGTTTTTTATAACTCCTGTTCTTAGACTTTCAGGAAGCTGCTGGTAGTTCCCAGTTTATGACAGTTTTGTTTTGACCACGAAGGTAATTGTTCACCTTGGAAAAATGCGCACAACCGAAAAATCCACGAAAAGCAGACAGGGGAGAAGGATGAACAGACTGGAGGACAAGGTGTTTTTTCGTATCGATGATCTTCCCTTTTTTCTGGGCATAGGCTCCCCAAAGCAGGAACACAAGTCCGGAATGCTCACGATTAAGGGTGCTGATAACAGCATCTGTAAAACGTTCCCATCCCTTTCCCTGATGCGACCCTGCCCTGCCTTTTTCCACAGTAAGTACACTGTTAATAAGCAGTACCCCCTGCTCTGCCCAACTGCTCAGACACCCATGTTTACTCACAGGAATATTCAGATCACTGTGCAGTTCCTTAAAAATATTAACAAGGGAAGGAGGTATTTTCACCCCCGGCAGCACAGAGAAGCAGAGCCCGTGTGCCTGTCCCGGTCCATGATAAGGATCCTGTCCGATGATAACGACTTTCACATCAGCAAAAGAAGTGCTGTTCATGGCATTGAAAATGTTTTTTCCTTCAGGGTAGATGATTTTCCCATTTTGTTTTTCCTTTATGAGAAAATTACGGAGCTTCTGCATGTATTTTTTTTCAAATTCACCACCGACCTGGCTTTTCCAGGAATCTCTTAGTTTAACACGATCAAGTATCTCAGACATGGCGGCAATAATGATGAAAGTTTTAAGCGACTATCGTCAAAGCACAGGTAATCTGGATTTGATGAAGGAGCTCGCCACTTGCGGATTTTTCAGGATGTTGCCAGACCGGGAAAGTCGCTCGCAGGAGTGAGCACAGTCCCATTTTGTATTTACCTGATTTTCAGTAGTAATCATGAAGTGTTATGATTCAACACCTGCTAACAGATGAGCTTTTTTTCTCAACTAACAACCGATCTCAATCAATCAGCATCGAAAAATGCGGCATTGTCCCTGGTGCTCACGACTCAACCAGGATCGCACGTACTTCTACACAATTTTGTACTACCTTCCCATTTGCTGACAGCCATCCCTCAAATGTGATTCGATCCTTTACATAAAGAGAAAGAGAATAATGCCTCGGGATGAGTACCGGTGAGACACAGCACCACAAAAAGCGACGAAGTCAAATTCTAAAGAGCTCATGCCGTAAGTATGGATTTTCTGCTGCAAGGTCTATTTCTGAACCACCCAAAAATATCATATCAAGGATATAATTCCCATGGTTTTCTTCTGTTAAGGATTCGCAGCCCCGTCGGTCGTCTACGAATCTATTTCGAGCAAAACGACACAAGGTACGTGAAGAGGACAAAAGGACAAGTCGTAAATTGTCAGTTTTTATTTTTAAAACCGTTTGTTGTAGCCGAGGAATTACAATATTCTGTTTATCTGCAATTCTCTTCACGATTTTGGAAATATTCATACGATTCATCTCATATTCCATCTTGTACTCACTAAAAGAATTTCTCTATTACCCTGTGCTGTATTTCTAATCCATCGAAATTTTGCATTCTTTTAAAATATACAGATCCACTTTGCATGATAATAACCAGGAATATGAAAAGCAGGGGGGAAAGAA
>JANTGG010000182.1 GCA_024763035.1 Desulfocapsa sp.
CTGCCATTTTTGCAGCAATCGGGTTGATGTAGGTTACCAGAAACCGGGGATCAACAGAAAAGACCGGGGAAGGAAGGTTGTCGAGATGGGTGACCATGGTCTGCAGGGATGCTTCCCGTTTACCGATGGCTTCAGCCATGAGGTTCAGGGCATGGGAGAAATCTCCGAGTTCCTGTACCTGCTGTCCTGTGATCCCGGTGGGGCTGAAATCGCCCTCCTGGATACGTTTGGTTTGTGCAGCAAGCAGGCGGATGGGGTTACTGAGCAGACCTGCGGCATACGTTCCCAGCAGCACGGTAAGTATCCATGCCGACAGTCCGACGATAAGTCCCTGGCGTTTCCCGTTGTTAATGGCGCGCTTGGTGTCAGCCATGGAGATGGTAACCCGGCTGAATCCCAAGGGTACATTCTCTCTGCTGATTGGGGCAAGGGCGATGAGTTTTTCCTTGTCATTTTGCAGGATGTGGGTGGCAGCCCGTGCGCTGTCCGGATGCCACTCCGGATCGATGTCGGCGATATTTGTGCCGATAAGGGCTGCGTCGGATGAGAGAATGATATTCCCCCTGGTGTCACTGATGGAGATCATCTGTATTTTTGGATGCTTGACAAACTCCATGATCAGCTGCTGCATTGCCTCGTAATCTTTTGCGAGAAAAAAGTGACTGGTCATTATGGCACTGTCAATGGCCATGGATTCACCGTACTCTTCAAGACCGGACAAGGCCTGGCGGGTAAAACGGGTGGTGGAAAGATAGATAAAGGCAAGGGAAAGGAGCAGGGTGATAATGCTGAGGTAAATAGCTATATGGTCGCGCAGTTTCAGGGGAGTCATTGAGAGGCAAGCTCCCCTGTTACTGCAACAACGGGTGCTGCCTGGAAAAATCGTGCACGCATAACACATCCTCTTCTCGGGTTCGTCTCTCCCGGGTGGTGGGTCAGGGGGACATACCTGTAAGTATATGTGCAGAAATACACATAATCCAGATTTTTTTTATCCGGATGGAGACAAACTGAGGCTGTCTGCGTTATTTTTTGCGGGCGGTGAGAAGAAAAACAGGGTAGCTGTTTTTGGATCCCTCGGGTTTGCTGATGGTGTGGATGATGTCGCTTTTGATATCCGTGAAGCCGTCAGCAGAGAGGATTTTCCCAAGCTCCTGTGGATCAAAACCTGGGTGATAGACGCCTTTTGCCTCTTTGTCATGAAACGAACCGTCTTCTGTTACAAGATCCGCCAGGGCAAGATATCCGCCGGGATTCAGCAGGTCGGCAAAACGGTGGAGAAGGCTGTTTATTTCTTGAATGTGGTGGAGGGTCATGGAAGAAAAGATCAGGTCATGTTTTTTGCTGTACTCTTCCGTGAGGATATCGCAGTAGATTGGACTGATGTTTGTGATCTGCTGTTGGCTGATTTTTTCCTTCAGTACATCAAGCATTCCCTGTGAGGTGTCGATGGTGGTCAGATGACGGAGGGAGGGGGCAAGGCTGATGCCAACAAGACCCGTGCCGCAGCCAAGTTCCATGGCGTCCATGTCTTTATTTAAGGGAAGCGTGGCTATGGCAGCACTGATTTTTTCAGCAAGCTGCACTCGCCTCGATTTTTTATCCCACCCGGAGGCCGCCGTATCAAAATGTTTGCTGCTCATATCCTTTCTCCGTCTTCTCTTAGAGTTCACCGATCACATCAAACAGATCAGCGTCCGCTTCAATCTTCGCTCTGTTGCCGATAATCATCCGATGCACATTCGGCTGCATGGCAGCAAAGGCATCACCGTAGGCTCGAAGATCTTTCACTGTGGTGCTGATAATTTCCCTGATCCGCTGTTGCTTGTATTCGGGGGTGATGCCGTTCAGGTATTCGTTTCTGGCAAGGGCTCCTTTTGCAGCAGATGCCTGCAGAGGTGTGAAGCTCCCATACGTACCGATGATGAGCTGCTGCAGTACTTCATCGGGAAGTTCCAGATTTTTGATGACACCGGGCACCGTCTTAAAGGTTTCGTAGGTCTTTCGTACCTGCGGATCCCGGTAGCTGACCAGTCCGATATTGCCGGAGATATGGCTGAAGTGGATAAAACAGCCGTAGGCACCACCCATCTGTCGCACTGTATTCCAGAGATAGTCACGGGCAAGATAGGT
Source organism: Desulfocapsa sp. (assembly GCA_024763035.1). Lineage (GTDB taxonomy): Bacteria > Desulfobacterota > Desulfobulbia > Desulfobulbales > Desulfocapsaceae > Desulfocapsa. The sequence continues at coordinate 2,134 of JANTGG010000182.1, forward strand.
CTTCAGGACTTCAAAATGCCCGTTATAGCCATTTCCTTCCGGCAGCAGATTTCCGCTTTGGACGGCGTAGACAACTTCCGCCGAGGTGATAAGGGCTTCATGCCGGTTATATTGAGGGACTTCAAGCTCCTGCCTGTCGTAGACGGCGTCGGGCAGTGCTGTGATAAGCCCCTTTCCGTATGTGTTGAACGATTCCAGTTCTTCAGCCTCTGCGGTAATGGTGAAGATCAGATTGCTGCGGTTGAAGATGATCTTTGCCATCTCCTGCAGGTCTGTTAAAAAGGACTCCTGCAGTCGGGTATAGTTTTGGGCAAGGTTCTTGGTCTTGCGGTAATTGCTCACTCCGGAAACCAGCTCGTTGCAGGCTCCCGCCTTGCTGAGCGGGGCATAGGCAAGGGAGGTTGCCATGCCGTATCCTTCGCTCTGGGCGGAATGCTCTGCCCAGGCAAATTCCCGGGCGACAATTTCACTTATGTGTGCCCTGTCTTCCAGGTTGAGAGAGGAAAACACATCACTGAGCAGTTGCAGGGCCCGTTCCATATATTCGGGCAGACACTTTGTCTGAAACCAGAGTATGGGGCGGAAGTCTCCTCTGCCGCCCAGTTTTACATGGGCCTGAAAACTGTGAGAGAACCCGCCGGTACAGGTACTTATTTCCCGTGCGAAGTGCATGTAATCCATTTTTCCGGTGCCGATCTCTGTGACAACAGTTCCAAAAAGGTCAAGCAGGGGCAGGAAGCGGCTGGGCAGGGAGGAGACATCAAAGCCGATATCCACATAGGAGATGTGGTCGGTGGTCAGTTCGTTCACCAGCAGTTCGTGACCTTGGATGTCACTGACCTGAACCTGATGGATGTCAACGTCTTTTTCAAGATCAGCAAGACTTAAACGGGGCAGGAGGGCAAGCTTTTCAACACTGTTTGGCTGTTGCTGTCCCTCCATCAGTTCAAGGGTTCTGCTGATAAGGTTTTCCCGGGCGGAAGGGGTGAGAGATTTGCCGTACTCTTCAAGGCGGACGGCTTCCTCTGCCTGCTCTGCCGCCTGTTTTTCAGGATCGGGCTCCAGGGTGACAAGAACGGTTGCCGGGTTGTCCAGCAGGTATTTGCTGATCAGGGTTTCAAAGTAGTTTTCCTCCAGGGCTTTTTGGCGAATGCTTGTCAGAAGATCATCAATCTGCAGTGCTGCAAAGGGGTCTGTTCCATATTTAAAGGCGGGGATGGCCTTGCCGATAAGATCGAGACCCCGCTGTGCCTTGCTGCCTTCCTCCCGTACACCAAATTCATATTTGTTTAATTCTGAAAGGATCAGATCATGTCCGAGTCCGTCAGATGCCATGCCGGCGAGGGTCTCTTTGTAGAGGGAGAGAAAAGTCTCCCGTTTTTCGGGATCACTGCCCACAAGATAGGTGACCATCATGGTCTTAAATGATGAGGTGGAGAGGTAAAAACCGCCGAAATCCTTACACAGCCCGCTGGAGATAATGGTGTTTTTAAGCGGTGAGGCATCCGAGTTATACAGGATATTGGCAATGATCTGAAAAGCGGCATTTTCCTCACGGTTGAGGACGGTTGAGACCCT
>JANTGG010000183.1 GCA_024763035.1 Desulfocapsa sp.
AAAACTGCAGAGCCATCTGTTTACGATTATCCACACAGTCCGGATCATAGGGAATAAGACCAAGCACGGGGATATGAAAACGATCCGCCATTTCATCCGGGTTTTTGACCGTGTTATCAAAATACTCCAGTAAAAAGGCAACCCCGATACCGGCAAATAAACCGAGGACAATCCCAAGCAGTAAATTAAGGGCAACCCTTGGTTTGTACGGATAGAGAGGCGGACGGGCGGTATCGACAATCTGGATGTTTGTGACAGCGGCTCCCACAGTTGCCTCGATCTCCTTAGCACGCTGCAGCAGGCTGTTATAGATGGATTTGCTGCTCTCCACCTCGCGTTCGTAAATTTTATACTGGGTCGCCTTTTGATCAAGGTCGAGGGATCGTTTCTTCTGTTCTTCAGTTCGTTCCCGAAGATACTCTTCTGTTTTTAAGGCTGCCTCATAGTCGTTTTTGATGGAATTAATAATAATCGCCTTTTCATCATTAATCCGGTCATTCAGCTCATCCATCCGGGCCTTCAGCTTCAGCATCTTCGGATATCCCGGTTTAAAGGTTGCCCCCAGGTCCTCATACTCGGCATTGAGTATGGCGTACTGATTTTTCAGGTTCTGAATAAGCACACTATCAGAAATTCGTGTTAAATCAGTTGAATTTCCGTCCTTGGTCTGCTCGTAGCGTGCTTCCATCCGAATGCGATTTGCTCCCGCCTTTGCAAGTGCCTCATTCAGCTCCTCCATCTGTCTCAGCACCATGTTGAGCTTGGGATTCAAAGAGACCACACCGATTTTCCTGGCAAACTCCTGCAGGGCAAGTTCAGATTTTTCCAGCTTCATCTGGGCAGTCAGAATCTGCTTGTCAAGGAAACGGGAGGCATCCTGCGATGCACGGATATTTCCATCCATGTGCATATTGATAAACTCGTCCATGGCAGCATTGGTGATATCTGCAGACAGTGCCGGATCGGGTGTTTCAAAAGTGACCTCAATGAGTTCACTGTTACGCACAGGGCTGACTTTAAAACGATCTTTAAATGACTCGATAACCTTATCGTAGAGGATCTGCTGCTGGGCTTCTTCGGACAATAACTCCACCGAATCTTTAGATTCATCAGCACGGACAAAATTCTTCAGTGTTGCCAGAACCCCACCCACAGAAGACTCATCTGAATCCTTATCGATATCCGGATTAAAAACCTTATTTTCGGTCAGCTCCAGAAGATCAATCACCCGGATGGCCAGTTGCTCGCTTTCCAGAAGTTTCACCTGAGTCTGTTGAAACTCCATGGTTTTCAGGGCATTTCCCTCCAGACTGTCAAATTTTGTCAAATTTGCAGACTGGGCAGAAACCTTCAACGCCCCCTGCGCCTTGAACTGGGGAGTCATGGAAAAGGTGATAATCGCTACAGAAAAGAAGATGAACAGCAGCACGGTAATAACAGCCCATTTCCTTCTAATCAATACATCCAGATAATCGCGAAGATCAATTTCATCCTGAAATTCCGGAGCAAGCTCACGCACTTCAACACTGGGCAGATTATGCTGTTGGTCATTATCCCTGAGCATCACCTGATTTTCCGACCCCGGATACTGTTTCTGCTGTCTGTTCATAGTCAATGTATTGGAATGATCTTCGTGATTATTTTTAATATTTGCTTACCGCAAAAGCTCAGGTAAATGCAAAATGAAACTGTAGGAGCTTACCCTATAAACGATATTCCAGGTTTGGCAACACCTTGAATCGCTCGCAGGGGCGAGCTCCTACAATAAGTATAATTTAACTGTGCTTTGCCTGTACTCGTGATCGTGTTTGTCTGATTGCTCCGAAAGCTGGCAGAAGCACCCTTCTGCCCGATCCTTTATTGCTTCAGTAATGCCGCCGGATTCTTAATACAAATTCGGGTAAGCAGGGGTTCCCCCAGGAGTGTATTTAAAATCTGCCACTCTTTTTCCCCCACTGGTCTTCTGCTCTTCACAGAATGGGCATCTGATGCCAGATAATGCACACAATCAGCATCGATCAGCTGCATTGCCAGACGTTTACTGGCTTCGCCGAATTTGTTGAGTAAACTGCCGATATTCAGCTGAACCTGCAAGCCTTTCCCGACCAGTTCAACCAGCGTCTCTGCCGTTTCCTGAAATGAGGGAATCCTCTCGGGATGTGCGAGAATGACTCCATGCCCTTTGTCCATCACTCTCTTTACACACCGCAGCAAATCATCTGATGTATCTCTGAAAGAGGGCTCAAGAAGATAGGTGTTACTTCGTCCAAGGGGCTGCAGCAATCCTTTCTCAAGTCTGTCCATTACTTTCTTGTGGTAGGCAATCTCCATCCCCGGATAAACCGTTAAGGCAATGTTTCGCTCATCAAGATGATGCTGCAGTTCTGCAGTCTTCTCCACAACCTTCTCTCTTCCTGCTGCCCATGCAGTACCGGGAATAAAATGGGGCGTGGCGATTATCTGCCTGATGCCTTCTTTTGCGTACATTTCTGCCAGTGCGGCACTTGCCGCAAGATCTTTTGCACCATCATCAATTCCCGGCAGAATATGAACGTGGATATCTATAAATTGGGAAATATCAACTGTCATAACAAGTTCCCGTCATGCTGTGCAGCAGTTGCTTTACGTTTCCGAATCCTCTCTGCCGCATTCGAAACAAGGGCCGCCAGTGTCACCGCATAAAATAAATTGGCAGGCAGTCGCCAGCCAAAATCTGCAATTCCATGGAAAAAGAAACCAAGCAATCCGCAAAAAGCGGCCCCCCCGATGACAACAGCAAAATCAACATCGACATCTTTCTTTTGTCTATTCTGCAATAAGAGCTTTCCATATACCGACATAACAGCAAACAGCCAAGCAAAGAACAGGGTTCCCGCCGGAATTCCGAACTCTATCAGAAGCTGCAGATATTCGTTATGGGCCTTATCAAAATGGGCGGTTGTGGCAATTCCTTTCAGATAAACCGGGGAAAGCAAGGAATACGAACCCAGCCCGATGCCCATCATCCAGTGATCCATTAGGAGGGGAAGGCTGCTCAGATAAATTTGCATTCGCGATGATCCGGCAACATCTATATTATCAAACCTGGCGACAAGTGTATCCAGCCCCAGGAAAGACCCGTAGGACAGTAAAAAGACACAAAACAACACACAAAAAACGACCTTTGCTTTCCTGGACACGGGTAACAATACATTTAGACACAACATTACCAAAAGCATGGAGATCATGCCACCTCTTGACAAGGAAAAGAGAACAGCCAGCAAAATAATACCGGAAGCCAGAAAAAATAATGGTATCAGCCGTTCGTTATCTCCCATTCTTTTTATCCGTTCTCTCAGCCCACGTGACCGCCCTTTAAACAGGTGCTTTGCTTGGGCAAGAAAAGAGGCGGCGACTGCCAGTCCGATTGGCCAACACATATTCAGAAATGACGCATACTGATTTTTATAGATAATAGAACCACAGGCGGCATGATATTTTCTCGGCAGCCACAGAACACCCAGTCGCGGACTCAAAAACTGAAAAATACCGTACAGGGCTTCCACCACTCCCACGATAATTATAATATAGGCAAGCAGATTCACCACTTTTTTATCATTCCGAATCAACACTTTAATGGAAACGTAATAGACAAGAAGAGCCGTCAAAAGAGCCACCCGCGAGAAACTGAACAGCCCGTGTTCACTTATG
>JANTGG010000184.1 GCA_024763035.1 Desulfocapsa sp.
ACCTTGAATCGCTCGCAGGGGCGAGCTCCTACATCCAAACCAGATCAACTGTGCTTTGATGGTAGCCAGCAAAAAGAATATGAATAAAAAAATAATACAGACTGAAAGTGCTCCCGCTGCCATAGGCCCATACTCACAGGCTGTTGCAGCTGCTGAGATGGTGTTTACTGCCGGTCAGATACCCGTTGATCCCGCCACAGGAAAAATGATTGCAGGGGGAATCACAGAACAGACCCGGCAGGTTTTGCAAAATCTTGAGGCGGTTCTGACTGCAAGTGGAGCCGCACTGGAAAGCGTCATAAAAACCACGGTCTATTTACAGGATATGACTGAATTTGCCGCCATGAACCAGGTCTATGCTGAATTTTTTACACAAAACCCACCTGCCAGAAGTACAGTGGAAGTGGCGGGTCTCCCTCTTTTGGCTCGTGTTGAGATAGAAGCCATAGCCCTGAGACAATAACAACCGCTAACGTCCATGAAAATCTCCCCGCTCCTTCCGGAAAATCATGCCAGGGCATCAGCCCTGTTACGTCTTGCCTTTCCCGGCAGCAGCTATGAGGCTGATCTTGTTGAGTCATTTCACAGAAATCATACTAAAATACATGAGTGGGTCTGTATCCATGCCGGAAGGGTGATTGCCTGTATCTGTTTTTCAAACGCGTATAATGGTGATGAAATATGCGGCCTGCATCTTGCTCCCATTGCTGTAAATCCTGATTTTCAGGGGCAGGGGATTGGTTCTGAATTGATGCACTTTGCCTTGCGGCAGAAGGAACTGAAAGAACGCACAATTTATGTGTTGGGTGATCCTCATTTTTATCAGAAGTTTGGCTTTGTTCTTTGTAAAAATCCTGTTTGCCCCTATGACACAGACAACCAGCACTTTTTAGCCATTCGCAACCCGGTATCCGATGTCTTTACCGTTGGCTATGAAGCAGAATTTAAATGACCATCAGCTTTGCAGGCTCCTTATTATGACCACCACACTATACTGGAATGATTATGAAACCTGGGGAATCGATCCGGCCAGGGATCGGGCTGCCCAGTTTGCTGGCATCCGCACTGATACAGATTTGAATATCATCGGTAAACCCCTTGTCCAGTACTGTAAACCTGCAGATGATATGCTCCCGCATCCGGAAGCCTGCCTGTTGACAGGGATTACGCCGCAGACAGCCTTTGCCGAAGGTGTCTGTGAAGCTGAGTTTATGGCAGAAATTCATCGTGAGTTTATACAGCCTGGAACCTGCAGTGTTGGCTATAACAGCCTTCGATTCGATGATGAATTCAGCCGATACGGTTTTTACCGGAATTTCTTCGATCCCTATGCCCGAGAATGGCAGCACGGCAACTCCCGTTGGGATCTTATTGATATGGTACGATTAACCCATGCCCTGCGTCCCGATGGGATACAGTGGCCGAAGCGGGAAGACGGCACTGTCAGTTTCCGCCTGGAAGATCTGACCGGGATAAATGGTATCAGCCATGAAGGTGCTCATGATGCACTGTCAGATGTGCTGGCAACCATTGATCTGGCAAAACTGATCCGTCGACAGCAACCCCGCCTGTATGAATATATCTTTTCCATGCGGGATAAAAAAAAGGTGTCAAAACTGCTGCAGACCGAGCCTGTTGTGCTTCATGTTTCATCAAAATTTTCTGCTGCATCAGGATGTATTGCTCCTGTTACTGTTCTCTGCGCCCATCCGAAAATTGCCAATCAGGTGATCGTTTATAATTTGAGGCATGATCCTGCACCACTGCTTCAGCTGAGTGTTGAAGAATTAACAATCCGCCTGTTTTCCAGGAGTGACGACCTTCCGGAGGGAATAGAGCGTCTGCCGGTAAAGACCATCCATATAAACAAATGTCCGGTCGTGGTCCCCGTGAATACACTCACCGTGGAGGCGTGTGAAAAATGGAAGATCAGTCTACGGCAGGCGGAGGCATATCGTGAGCAGCTGATGGCAGATGGTTCTTTTGCCGAAAAACTTCAGGAAATATATGCCGGCAAGCGTTTTGATGCGGTGTCCGATCCTGACCAGAATCTTTATGGCGGCGGTTTCTTCGCAGACAGTGATCGCAGAAAAATGGATGATCTTCGGGATATGACAGCGAAAAAACTTGCCCATACCCGAATGCAGTTTCAGGATCCGCGCCTGCCTGAGATGCTGTTTCGTTATCGTGCCAGAAACTGGCCGCAATCCCTGAGCAGGGAAGAACGGGTTCAATGGGATCGGTATCGGCGAAACCGGTTAACAGGCAAAGACGGGATGAGCAGCATTACCCTCAAGGAATACCAGAAAAAACTGGCGGAAAAGACAGTTGCTGCGACAGAAGACAGGGAGCGGAAAATCCTTTCCAGGCTTGCGGACTGGCCGGCTGAAATTGCGCTGTAGTTCCTCATGGTATTTTTGCCTGGGGCTTTACAGTGGTGATCAGGTAATTATTTGTTTTTCAATCGTTCCTGTGCCTGCTCAAGGATCTCGGCAAGGCTCAGTATCTTGGCTTTAGGCGGTTCAAAGATTTTTTCCTGCTCCTCTTTCGAGTAATGCTCGCTGATAAACTCCTGAATTGGAAACTGTTGAAACCAGCAGTCCAGGACCTTACTGCAGGGGAGACCTTTGTTTGAGGTTCTGCAGTAGTCAAAAGTGAGAAAATGACCGAGAATTTTGCAGTATCCCTCTTCTTTGTCATACCGGTTGCTCATCGTTCTACTCCTGCCGTACCCTGTTTGTTAAAACGCCAATATTTTCAATTTCCACTTCCACCACGTCACCATCATGCAGCGGACCAACGCCGCTTGGCGTTCCTGTTATGATGATATCCCCGGCTTCAAGGGTGAAGTTTGCTGAGATAAAGGCGACTGTTTCGGCAATGCCAAAGATCATCTGCGAGGTGTTGCCCTGCTGCACCACCTCTCCATTCAGGCGGCAGCAGATGTCAAGATTCTGTACGTCTCCTATCTGGTCAGGTGCCACAACCCGTGGTCCGATTGGACCAAAGGTATCAAGGGATTTTCCGCGATACCATCCGGATTTATCACTACGCTGAAGATTCCGCTGGCTGACATCGTTAAAACAGGTGAATCCAAGAATGTGATTGAAGGCGTCCTCTGCCCTGATATTCTTAATCCTGTTTTTAATGATAAGTCCAAGTTCTGCCTCATGATCTGTACGTGGACTTTTAAAGTTGTAGGAGTCGATGAGTTTGGGTAAAATGATTTCTTCCCCCGGTCCAATAAGCACATTGGTGGTTTTTGGAAAAAGAACCGGTTCTTTTGGGACTTCGTCTGTAAAATTCTGAACTTTCACCGATTCTGACTCTTTGATATGGTCGAGATAGTTAAGACCTAGGGCAACGATTTTGGTCGGACGGATTTCAACCCAGCCGCCTTTGGAATATGGTAAGATTATAGACATTTTTAGTGACTTACTCCTGAAAAGCTGTAATAAGAAATACGAAGTTCATTACACAGTTAATTGTCATTGTGTTACAAATATCACCAAGTCACATACATCGGCTTACCGTTCACCAGTATTCGTTATGCCTGCCGGTTTGGGATACAATTCAACATGATTAGCACTGAAGTTCAGGTAAATGCAAAATGGAACTGTAGGAGCTCGCCCCTGCGAGCGATTTCCCAGGTCTGGCA
>JANTGG010000185.1 GCA_024763035.1 Desulfocapsa sp.
GTACGAAACAGTATTACAATGCTCTGTTCTCAAAAACCCGTTGTTTGGTTATGGCAGGGGCTGCGCAATAAAGACTACAGGGAAGGAGAAAGATATGGCATCCGCTGGAAACTGCTGCTGTTTCTTGGCTTTTTTATTGGTCTTGGCGATTCAAAAAAGAAGCGGAAGCTTCGCGTATAAACGGTGTGAATGTGGTTGACTATAGAAATGTTTTAAAAAAAATAGAGGCGCTGCCCCAGGATTGGCACGGTTCGGGGCCACTCAGCGACAGTGTGCTGCAGACCATTGCAGGATATTGTCAGAAAATGGGAGGGATTGAAAACAGTCTGGAGACAGGGGCAGGAAAATCCACCCTGTTTTTTTCACAGACAGCCGGCAGGCACACTGTCTTTGCCATAAATATCGGTGACAGTCTCAGCCGGGTACGGGAGTCTGATCTTTTTAATCCTGCCACCGTTGAGATTGTTGAGGGGCCAACCCAGCAGACCCTGCCGGCATATCCGTTTGAGCAAAAGATCCAACTGGCACTTATTGACGGGCCACACGGATACCCGTTTCCCGAACTTGAATATTATTATATCTATCAGCATCTGGATACCGGTGCACTCCTGATTATCGATGATGTCAATATCCCTTCAATAAAAAATATGGCTGAGTTTCTAAAAAAAGATGACATGTTCCAGTGGCTGGAGACGGTTGGAAAGACAGCTTTTTTTAAAAGGACAGAGGCCCCTCTTTTTGATCCCCTTGGCGACGGCTGGTGGGATCAGGGATACAACAAACCCTTTTTGAACAAGAGTAATCGTCTGGAAGCTGTAAAGGCAAAAATTCCTTCTTCATTGTTTAATCTTATACCCGATTCCCTGAAACTCTTTGTGCAGAAACATCTGTAGTCTCTTCCGGTGAAGCGTTTTAATCCTCCTTTTTTCAGCTGGCATCTGAGATTATGACCATACAGGACCTCATTCAATGCCTCATTGTAAACGGAAGCCTTGCACTTCTTTTACTCTGTCCTTTTCTGGCAGCCGCCCGTATTCTCACGAGAAACAAGCCATGGCAGGAGACTGTGCTTCTGGCAATGGTGCTTGGCTGCAGTGTGCAGGCTGCAATGGGGCTGCTCTGGACCCATTTGTTAAGAGGGCATCCCGGAAGCGAACCGTTTGTCTATTTTCTGTTTTGTGTTGTACTGAGTCTTTTCCTCTTTGTTTTCAGGGGAGATAGGGCAGGATGGAAGAAAAATGATGGCTGTCGTTCTTCCCATGCTGTTCTGCTGCTGATCCTCATGGCAGCCTTTGTTGTAAGATCCATCCACCCGCTGCAGACCTTTGCTCTCGGGCAGTCCGATGCCTATACCCATCTGCACTATCTGAATTATATTGTTCAGCAGGGCTTTCTTGCAAACGGGGTGTATCCTTCCGGATACCACTGGATCCTTGCCCTCCCTGTTCTTCTCTTGCATCTTGATCCCTATACCGTTGCACGTTTCGGTGGTGCTTTTTTGGGCACAGGGATGGTTCTTGGCGTGTACGTCTTTTTGAACCGGCTGTTTGAGAGGCGAGCCGCCATTGTCGGGAGTCTTTTTGCAGCATGTTTTCCAGGAATGATGCTCTTGATGAAAACAGGGGTGGGGACATTTGCAAATCAGTTCGGTATTTTTTTGATCCCCTGTCTGCTTTACGGGTATACATCAGCTATCGGAAAAGAAAAAAACGGGGAGGGGCGTGCTCTTCTTCTGGCGGCATCTCTTGGTATTGCCGCCTCTGTTCCCATGATGTTTATCCATATTCTTATTATCTTTTCGGTGGAACGATTTTTTGCCCTTTTCCAAAATAGAGAGCAATGGCTTAGGCAGACCAGTAAAGGTCTTGGTTTATGTCTGCCTGCGATCCTGTTGATTATATTTCATTTTAGTCAGGCTGGAGCAGGGCAGCGTTTCCAGACTGCACAAATCCTGACAGATTACGGAGAGCGGGATAAAGTCGTGACCGCTGCAATTATTTCCAAAGTCGATGCTGCCGGGAGCAGATTTTCCGATACTGGAAAAAGAATTGTACAACAAATCACTCGTTCTCCTTATTTCACTTTGCTGGTCGATTTTTTTTCTATGAAACGGGTAGGATACGGAAATGTGAAGATGGATGGTATGGCGCTGTGCCTGCTTGCCATGTTTGTTTTCTGTATCGGGCTTGGTATATATCGCCAGAATACAGGACTGCTCATTCTTGGAATCTGGGGTGGTTTGACTTCTGTCCAGGCTGCCACGGGTTTTCTGCAATTCTCATCGTATCAGCGTGAGGGCTGGAGTCTTCTTGTTGCGGTCTGTTGCCTTGTTGGGGTGGCTGGCAGTTTTATCCTGCAGGACGTGTGGAAATATTTTTTTATGCAGGCTGTTTTGCTGCTTTTTGCCTGTTTTTGTTTTTTCTGGAGTGTTGTACACCCTCCCGCCCATCCTGCTCTTCAAAGTTCTGCAGAGGATCTTCTTATTCGCACCGTTCGGTATCTTGATAGCTGTCACGGAAAGCAGCCCCCTGAATTTCATGAACTTTGCTCATTGCTAGACCCTGCGCTTCCTGTTATTCTGGTAAGTCGTAAGTTTGTCGGCTGGAGTAATCAGGGAGAGCTTATCCCCAATGTGCTCCCTGCCGGGTCAAACATGCAGACATTGCTGGTAAACGGACGGCAGGGAGCTGATAGTCTGCAGTTTGATGCGAATAATCAGTATGTTGTGCTTCTCGATAAGGAACAAAAACAGAATGCAGCGGAACTCTTCTCGGCATTTGCCATGGTTTCACCCGAACTTGTGAAGGGAGTGCTGCTTCAGCAAAAGTTTATGTATCGGGCAAACGGGTTTATTCTTTCCTATCTGAAGACGTTGGACACTAAAAGATGGAAGGTTCGTGAGGTCGCTTTGTCGAATACCCTGAGCGTATACGTTGTACAGGCATTTGCCGTGAACAAAACGGAACAGTTGTAGTATGCTGGAAAAAGTTGCAATCGTCATTCCTGTGTATAATGAGGCAGAGGCAGTAGGCGAGGTGATCGCAGACGTGCGCGGTCATGGTTATAATACAATTATCGTTGTGGACGACGGGAGTCATGACGACACTTTTTGTGTTGCCGCAGCACATGATGTTGTTGCCATCCGTCATAAAATTAACAGGGGGAAGGGAGCAGCCGTGAAGACAGGGGTTATGGCTGCCAATCTCCTCGATGTGGATGCTGTTGTCACCATGGATGGTGACGGTCAGCATGATCCGGCGGATATTGAACCGCTGATTCAACCCATTTTGAACAACTCCACTGATGTGGTGCTTGGATCACGTCTGCTGAACCGTGAAGATATGCCTTTTATTAAGGTTATTGCAAACGGTGCCGGTAATTTTTTTACCTGGCTGTTCTACGGAATACTGGTTTCTGACAGTCAGTCCGGGTATCGTGCCTATTCGAGATATGCTTCCCTTATTATCGATACCAAGGCTGACAAATATGAGTATGACAGTAAGGTGATCAGGGAAATCAAAAATAACAGGCTCCGCTTTACAGAGGTGCCTGTGCATACCCGTTATACAGAATACTCCATGCAGAAGAAGACGAAGCAGGGGCTGGTCAATGGACTGGTGACCCTTTATC
>JANTGG010000186.1 GCA_024763035.1 Desulfocapsa sp.
TGTCCGAGAATAGGCATTTCGTTCAAAATCGAGGCATTTTCAAAATTTTACCGCAGGCATATAGCTGATATTCTGAGGATAAAATTTTGAAAATAACGAAGAGTTTGGGCGAAAGGACATTCTCGGACAGCCTCCTAGTCTTTTGTCTGCAGCCCAAACTGCTCTCTATTTTCTACGCCCACAGCCCTTGCCAAACCGGCAAGCCCAATATTGTATTGGTATACAGCCTGGTAATAGTTGGTCTCGGTTGTGGTTAAAAGGGTACGTGCGTCAAGGACATCGGTATTGGTGCCAATCTGATTTCTATACCGGACTTCGGTCATTCGCAGATTTTCCTTTGCCTGTTCTACAGCAACTGCGGTTGCCTCTATATTTCCGTAGGAAGTCAGAGTGTAAGTATAATTATCTTGTACTTCCAGGGTAATGGTGTCGATAACTGACCTCAGCAGCTGTTTTACTTCGCGATCAGCTGCCCGTGCCGCATTCACATTATGAACGGTTTGTCCCCAGGCAAAAATCTCCCAGGTGGCATACACCCCGATCATGCTTTCTTCCGGGATCTGAATATCACTCACCCCGTCTCCATCAACCAGGAAATCATCACCGTAGCGGTTATGCCTGGCACTGAGCATTATCGTCGGATAAAAGCTGCTTTTGGCAAGGCTGATACTGGTCTTTGTGGATTCCTGCCGGTAATTTGCCCGCTTCAGTTCCGGCCGCATCTCCAAAGCCTGAACAATGAGCTCTTCCACGGGATTTTCAAGCTCCATCGTATCGGGGGCATCCACAACACCAAACTCTGATGTCAAAGGTTCCTGGATAATCGTGGCCAGAGCCATTCGGGCAACACGGGTCTGGCTTTCAGCGATCCTAGCATCCTGTTCGGCATTTGCCAGATACACTTTTGATTCCAGCAGATTGTTCAGAGGGATGATTTCATTTTTGAAAAATTGCTCAGAATCTCGAAGATGGGAACTGAGCTGAGTGGTTGCTTCCTCTGCGACCTTTTGAAGTTTCTCAGCCATGAGCAGGGTATAATATGCACGAAGGGTTTGATAGGTAATTTCAAGACCGGCAAGCTCTTCTCCGGCAACAGCAGACTTGAGCCCAAGGTCGGCAAGCTGGTACCTGTCCGTGAGACGAAAGCCTGTGAAAAGAGGCTGATCGACGGATATGGTCATGGCAAAATTATCTTCCACCCGGGTGGTTATATCACCAACTCCCTGAAGCTGGGAGTTTATGGTATTTTCCTTATTAAAACGGGTATATGAATAGTCCACATTAAGCTTTGGCAGGAAATCATCAAAGACAGCTTTTTTCTTCGACTGTGCCCTTTCTCTTCTTTCAAAGCTCGCCAGAACTGCAGGATTTCTGGTTTTGGCAAATTCAAGACACTGCTCACTGGTATAAACAGGCTTGGCTGAGACGATGGACGCAAAAAACAGACAAACGAAGACAACAGAAAAACTCAGGCGTCTGAGCATGGAAGAACTCCTTATGGCACAACGGATTAAAAGAATGCACCCACACTTAGCATTTTTTACTGAGCTTGTCTCTCTTTTTCCAACAGAGTCGTATCTGTTCTTGAAAAAAAACAGATACCAAAAGATGTACAGGAAGCTATCTCTCGATGCGAAGACTCTTCATCTTTTCAGCAAAACAAGGTACCAGAAACCGTACACCGTCTTCATTCAGATGATCGATATTAAAATACATATTTGTGCCGTTCGTAACCGGAATCGTAAAACAGCTAAAAGGATCAAAAACAGCCACATCTCCTGCAGAAGTGAACTCGTCTATAAAATGAATACTCGGCTGCTGCCACCTGGCAATAAAGCCGTCATCATATTCACAGACCCGATCCCGGGACAGTATTTTTTGAATAAGCGGCTCCCAGTTGCACGCATCAATATTGGAAAAGACCGGAATCTGCTTGAGCACGACCACTTCCTTTCCGGCATCCTGCATCCTCGTAACAGTCGACGCCAGCTGCCTGCGATAATAGTCTGTATGATCGTTTATCCGTTTTCCTTCGGAATCTTTAAAGAACATTTTGGCAGAGGTGCCTGCTGCTCCCTTTCCATCAAAAAACAGATCGAACCGCTGGGCAATAAAGACTATTTCGACATTGGGATCATCGAGGATACCGGTTTCCAACAGATCCTGAGAGCGTTCACACTGTTTCAGATACCGGTCCTCCATCATGTGCTGCTCCATTTTGATATCACCAAGCAGCATGGGACAGCCGGGACAACCGAGATATTTTACATTATAGCCGTTATCCCGTGCCCAGGAAGTGACAGCCAGTGAAAAATGGGGTGCATGACTGTCCCCCACAAGGGCGACCGTGGGGACATCAGATTCTGCACCCTGCTGACAATCAAACAGAAGCATATCACCCGCAAGGGACTGCTGACACCCTTCTGCGAACTGCAGCGTGGGCATACCAATGTTTTGTTCTTCATATCTGCCGATCCGCCAGGATGCAGAATCCTGCTGTTCCAGAGTTTTAAACAAAAGGGCAAAGGCGACAATACACACAACAGCCAGGCAGGCGGCACGTTTATCAGATATTTTGGATTGTCTGGCAGGTTGTTCCACAAAACGATAACTGAACCATGAAAGCACAAAAGAAAGCAGTACAATGCCGGTGGCGGCAGATGCTGAAATCTCCACCACATTAAAAAACACTTTATAAAAGATAATGATTGGCCAGTGGTAGAGATAGAGGGAATAGGATATCCTGCCGATTGAGGAGGGGAGCCGTGTGGCAAGCCCCCTGTTCACAATGCTTTTCCGGCAGTTAACAAATATCAGCAAAGCACTGCCCAGACAGGGAAGCCAGACTCCGACCTGCAGAAAAGGTCTTCCGAGAAAATCCTCATAGACAAGGGTTACGCTCAGCAAAAGCAGCAGAATACCAAGAATTCCAAGAAGCAGATTACCTGCTACACTCTTTGGTTCGGGAACTCTGCGTAACGCCACAAAGCCGCCGATACAAAACTCAAATGCCCGGGTGTAAAACATGTAAAAAGCAAGATTGTATTCCCGGCCAGCAAGCAGATAGCATGCCGCACCGGAGAGCAGGAGAATCACAAACAGCACAGCAGCTATCTGATTATTAATACTGCCGGCAATGCTGCCACTTCCGGTATCCGCTTTTTTAAAAAACCGAAAACAAAGAAACATAAGGAAGGGCCAGAAAAGGTAGAATTGCTCCTCGACACCAAGCGACCAGGTGTGAAGCAGAGGCTGCCGGGCAAAGCCTTCACTGAAATATCCGAGCTCCTGAGAAAAATAGAAGTTCGCCAGCTGGGCCGCCGCGTACCGTGCCGACTTCATAAAATGTATATATGTTTCCGGTACAAGCAGGACAACAGCCATCAGAGAAGCGAGGATAAGAACGACAAAAAGAGCAGGAAAGATTCTTTTTATACGGCGGGCATAGAAATGAAGGAAGGAAAACTTCTCATGATAATATTCACGCAGGAT
>JANTGG010000187.1 GCA_024763035.1 Desulfocapsa sp.
CCATTGCAGAAATATCCTCCAGGTATATTGCTCTGGCTGAACGCTTAAGAGACTGGGATCAATTGGACACAGGTTCGTGAACAAGATGTTCGTTTATCCTGCAAAAGCAAATGGAAAAAGGGGCCTGCCGGGTTGAAACCGCTTGATCTGCTCAATCTCTGCTATATTTGGCTGAGTACCTATCCGTCTCTTAAAAAAATATGGGGTGGACAGACCGGAAATGATGATTCTGTATTACGGGTGAATTACGGCTATGATACAGTTCCCGGAGCTGATGAACATGTGTTCGGAGGGCTTGTCAAGCTGCAGGATCTCAATAAGGAGTTCCCACAGGTACTGGAAAATCCTGCTATTCTCTATCTGGTCTCCAGTGCTTTGCCCTATTTCCCCGTACGTCTTGCCAGGATGGCAAAAAATGCAGGAGCCAAACTGGTTGTTAATCAGAACGGGGTTGCCTATCCGGGATGGCATGGAAAGGGATGGGAGAGGGCGAACCGGCCTATGAAAAAATTACTGCAGATGGCTGATTATGTCTTTTATCAGAGTGCATTCTGCAAGAAATCAGCTGATCGTTATTTAGATGGGGCCTGTGGAAAAGAGCATGAAATACTCTATAACCCTGTGGATACTGCATTTTTCTGTCCATCTGCCGGATTGCTGAAAAGAAGAGACAGGGTGAAGATCCTGCTCTCAGGCAGTCACTGGAGTCCCTATCGGGTGCTGACCGCACTTGATACTCTGCAGATTGCCCGAAAAATGGATAAACGGCTTCATCTGATTATTGCCGGACGGTTTTGCTGGCATGAAGATCCTTTGCAGGCCAAACGGGAAGTGTTTGCTCATGCGGAAAAAATAGGAATCCTGGAAAATGTTGAATTTGCAGGGGCGTACAGGCAGGAAGAAGCCCCCGTTCTGTTCAACAGCTGTGATCTCCTTTTGCATACCAAATATAACGATCCCTGTCCCCGTCTGGTTGTGGAGGCAATGGCATGCGGGCTGCCGGTGGTTTACTCGGCAACAGGAGGTGTCCCCGAACTGGTGGGTACGCAAGCTGGCAGGGGCGTTGCAGGCCCTCTTGATTATGAGCAGGATCATCCACCGGCTGCTGAAGAACTTGCCGGGGCAGTACTTGGGGTGGTGGAAGATCTTGATGGTTATTCTGCAGCAGCCCGAAAAAGAGCTGTGGGTCATTTTGATGTGGCCCCCTGGATTGAACGTCACCGGGAAGTTTTTACAAGATTGTCCCGAGAATAGTAACCACTGCTGCTGTGATTACTTCTGTTTCCCTGTATTGTTTCCTGTTTGTTATGGAAGTTGCATTGGAGTATGGAGGAATCTGTAACAACTGTTACGGGTACAAAACAGCAGTTGTTATACTGTTAGTGGTCGTATGGTAACCTTTTGTTTTACAGTCAGAATTCCTCCATTAATCAGTCGGTAACAGAATGAATACACATCAAAAAAAGTTTTCTAAACTTTCCATCGTCATTCCTGTCTATAATGAACGGGCGACACTTGCTGCACTTGTAGAACAGGTTCAGGAAGTGTCCATCCCTCTGCAAAAGGAGATTGTTCTTGTTGATGACTGTTCCACAGATGGCACCAGGACAATAATAGATCAGGAGTTGACGGATGAGAATATTGTAAAGGTGTACCATGAAATCAATCAGGGGAAGGGTGCAGCTCTTCGAAGCGGGTATGAGCATTGTAGTGGAGATATAATCATCGTTCAGGATGCCGATCTGGAATATGATCCCAACGAATATGGAAAATTATTAAAACCCATATTGCAGGGAAAAGCGGATGTTGTTTATGGCTCTCGTTTTATGGGTGGGGAACCTCACCGGATCGTCTATTTCTGGCACAGTGTTGGTAATAAAATGTTGACACTGATGTCCAATATGCTCAGTGATTTGAATCTGTCTGATATGGAGACCTGTTATAAAGTTTTTACCCGGGAAGTGATTACAAAGATTACTCTGGAAGAAAACAGGTTTGGCATTGAGCCGGAGGTTACTGCTAAAATTGCCCAACTGGTCCAGAAAGAAGAAATCTCAGTATTTGAAGTGGGCATTTCCTATTATGGTCGTACCTATCAGGAAGGAAAGAAAATAGGTTTTAAGGATGGCTTGAGGGCTGCCTGGTGTATCTGGAAATATAATACCAGCACCGCTGCAAAGCTAATTAAATATGTTTGTCATGGTGCAATTGTAGCTCTCACCCAGATGCTGCTTATGATTCTGCTGGTACAGGGAGCTGACCTGCAGAGCAGTTATGCGCTAAACTGGGCCAATCTGGTAAGCATAGAAGGAGCACTGCTGGTTGCATTTATATTACACTCTCTGCTTACCTGGCACGTGGAGTTCACTTCTCCGGCAGATGTCTTAATGCGTCTTTTGAGGTTCCATGGTGTTACCGGCGTGAGTATTTTTACACGAATTGGCAGTTTCTATCTTCTCAATTTTGCCGGCGTTCATTATATGGTGAATGTTCTCCTTGGCATTACCCTTGCCACGTTTATAAATTACTTCGGTTATGATAAACTTGTTTTTAACTCTGAGGATCAGTAAAGGTGAAAGAACCATTTCTGGAACCTGTTCTCCGGCGGATGCGCATCGGCAGGGTAATTGATGAAATCAGGCAGGTTCCAGGCTGTACACTGCTCGACGTGGGATGCGGATACAACCATAAGTTTCTGAGTACAGTTGAACCGTACATAACCCATGGATCAGGAATTGATTTTAAGGTTCCCGGCGTTACAGAGGGAAAGATCAAAACCATCCAGGCACGACTGGACGATACGCTGCCCTTTGCAGATGATTCTTTTGATATTGTGACAATGCTGGCAGTCCTGGAACACTTGGATAAACCTGGTGAAATATGTGAGGAGATAGTCAGGGTTTTAAAAGCGGGTGGTAAGCTGGTGCTGACGGTGCCCGGGAAACGAGCTAAACCTGTGCTGGAGTTTTTGTCTTACCGCCTGGGAATTGTGAATCGGGCTGAGATAGAAGATCATAAAAAGTATTATGACCTCGATGAACTGCAGGAGTTGTCTGCCGGTGTTGCCACCCTTGAGATTGAAAAACATGCCCCGTTTCAGTTCGGGATGAATAATTTCTGTGTCCTGAAGAAGGTACTCGGGAAGGATGACAGATAGAAGATGAAATTAAACTATGAAAAAGTGGATTGTTTGTGAAAGCTGAAAACGGGTTCGTCTATGTGGCGACAGGAAAAAAATTTGTCGATGAAGCATTGATCTCAGTACGATCAGTAAAAAAACAGATGCCGGAAATACCGGTGACTCTTTTTACCGATCTGCAGGAACTGGTCTCTTCCCCGCCTGATGGAGTGGACACCGTTTTCCTGCTGGAAAATGTGACAAAATCTTGCCTCGATAAGATGTACCCCCTTATTGAAACCCCCTATGAAAAGACGATATTCCTCG
>JANTGG010000188.1 GCA_024763035.1 Desulfocapsa sp.
AAGCTGTAATAAAAAACAGGTAAGCGAAGACTCCGAGAAAATAAATGACCTCAAACCTCGAATGGTAATGACAGCAACAAGGCACTTATACCCCTCATGGGGGTACTGAAAAGAGTGCCGGCTTACCGTTCATCACCGGTGTTAGTTTTTCTCACCACAGCTTTTATAAAGGAAGGTACTGATGTCTATTCCATCACTTGCAATTGGGGATTTTCGGCTTCACTGGCTCAATGGCGGACACTTCAGACTGGACGGCGGAACGATGTTTGGTGCGGTGCCAAAAGTTTTATGGGAAAAAAGATGTACAGCAGCTGCCGACAACACCATCCCCATCTGCAACGATGTCCTTCTTATAGAGACTCCTGACTGTAATATCCTGATTGATACAGGTCTTGGCAACAAACTTACCGAAAAGCAGCGCTCCATTTTTCAGATAGGCTCCCCCTGGTCTCTTATCCCGGAACTTGACGCCCTGGGTCTCTCCCGGGATGATATCGATATCGTGCTCCTAACCCATTGCGATTTTGATCATGCCGGAGGTATTGTCATGCTTGGAGATGATAAGCATCCGCAACTGAGCTTTCCCAATGCTGTGCATTATATACAGAAAAAAGAATGGGAAGATGTGGCAACTCCCTGCCGACGCGCCCAGTCCACCTACTGGCCTGAAAATTTTGAACTGCTGAAAGAGGATGGAAAACTCACCCTCTTGGACGGCGACAGGGAAATCTACCCCGGCATAAGCCTTCGTCACACCGGTGGTCATACCCGGGGACACCAGCTGGTGGAACTATGCTCCCAGGGACAGACTGCTGTCCACCTGGGCGACCTCTTCCCCACCCACGCCCACACAAACCCTCTCTGGGTTATGGCATACGACAACTTCCCCATGGAAGTTATTTCCCTTAAAGAAAAATACTTCACTGACTATCAGAAACGTGACAGCTGGTTCACCTTGTATCACGACCACGAAATAAAAGCGTGTAAACTCAACGAACAGCTCCAGATAAGCCAATCTGTTTAAGTAAAAGCTTCCCACACCTCAAACACCCAGATCCTCACTCCACCCTTCTTTTCAAGAAAAAGAATATTTTTTCAACTGGTTACGGCAAGACCCCCTACATTTTTCCCTTGCCATCACAGCCGGCTTCTATTATACCTTTTGATTAAATACAATCGGATTCTTTTGGAACCATTACTTTTTACAATGCCCCCCAGAACAAACATCAAAAATCCTGCCATGGCAGGCAGATAGAGAAGGAGTCAACAAGTTTTTGATTCTTCTCTTGGATGCTCCAGCAGTTACTTTGGACAATAGGACGTTTGAGGGACGTAACTCACAAAAGTTGTGAGAAGATAAGGATGTCTTTGCTCTCTCCACCATTTTATTTTCACGGTAAAGAAGAAATTCCACGGCTGAGCACGGCAAATACTGCAGTTCTTGACGCTGCTGACAAAGCGGAGCTTCACAGATGGACCATAGGCTCCCTGAACAGGTAGCAGATTCAATACATGCCAGGCTTCCAGGTTCTTTTATCCTGACCTCTGCGGTCACAGAAAATACTGATTTTCCCGCCACAACATCTCGCCCTGCCCTCATTGCAAATTATTAATCATGCCAATTTTTCAATTTGTCCCATTTTTGACCAATTTGTCCCATATTCTACCAACAACGCCCACCTTGTCCTTTGCTTTTCCCTTTCAACTCAATTACTTACCCTGAAAGAAAATTAAATACGGGTTCACCTTCTTTCTCTATTTAAAAGATACGTCCGCACAAATGGAGAAAAGGAAGGTGCACCATCTTCCAGCTATGATGTGGGGAAAAGGGTAGAAACCCTGTTAAAATATTTTTTTCAAAGGAGGAAGTAAATGAAGAAGGTCTTACTGTTAATAGTGCTGCTGACGTTTGGATTTGTTCAGCCCCTGACGGCTGCAACATTCACAAATGAATATCCGTTTTATGTGGTTAAACAGATCGAAATTGACAGGTCTGTTCAGGATCCAAAAGAGATTATTCACCACGTAATAGAGGTGCTGAGAGAAAATATCGAACAATCCTCCTGGGGCTACTTCCAGGTTATCAGCTCCAACGACGGTATGGAACCACTGCCGGTAAACGTTATTCACTGCCCCCCCAACTGGGTGAACGGACAGCTTGAATCCGCATCACAGATTGAGCTTATCAGTGATAAAGACCGGCAGTTTATTCAGGATTTGGGCGGGCAGTACGGTGTCACACTCCCGTGGAATATTTCTGTCTTCTCCACCTCAGATATGCTGGCACAAATGATAAGCACCATGCCGAACAGCGAATTTGAGATTCCTGTAAAAAATTACATCATGGTAACCATCGGCAATCCGATGCTTACCTCTAAAGTAGCTTACAGGGATCTGGACTGGCGGACCAATATGGAGATTAATCAGCATATGAAAAATACCCGTACCCTGCTCAAAAACAATGTGGAACGAATCCTCACCAACCGCACCAACTACGATTGGAAAAAGAACAACAACCCCATGTACAACGGGATGTTGAAGGTGACCAAAAAAGATGTGGATGCACTTCCTGCAGACAAACTGCTGCCCGAACTGCTGGTATCTAAAGGCAAGGACGATGTTGCCTCAGCCTACACACAATACGTCCGCAAAATGTACCGCTGGTGTACCTATCCCGGAACCCAGCTGAATTGGATTTCAAAAATGACTACTGCCTTCTTTGACGCAATGTTTTCCTGGGAAGACCCTAATCAGCCTTTTGACCTGGACATGTCAGACATGGGCGGTCCTGCAATTCACTTCGACAATCTCGAAGATGCAAAGACCAAGATTCCAGCCCTGCTCGACAACATGTACGGTCCCCTCTGGGCAGGCAACATGGTTTCCCAGCCATGGCAGTACATGCGCCGCTTCTCAGTGGACTTTGACGGAGATGTGGATGTGGTCGAAATGTACAGTGCATATTTTGCAGATATCATGACAGCATCCGGTTTTCACCACGCCCCTGCACTTCCCTGTATGGTAGGCTTCCGGGTTGGTGAAATACCTGACACCTGTAACTCCTGTGATTGCGATACCCCAAAGGATGAAGAACCGGGCGATTCCTGGCCGGAAGACAACAACAGACGGATAGATCCGGTGCAGGGATCATTCATCAATATGTATGCCGCCGAAGGCACACTTCGCTTCGCATTTAAAGATGTTACCATGATGATGCAGATGATGGATATGCCGGTACAGCTGTATATGTTTCAAATTTTCCCGGACTATATCTACAATGAACTTGCCGCTCTCGCCAATGGTGCAATTCAACAGACCGGTCGGCCTGAACGTTTTGAGCTGGTTAAATTCAGTGAGAAATATTAACTGAAACACCACAGATTACATGCTCTCTCCCCATCCCCCCGGCACAGAAGGTTTGTGTCGGGGGGAT
>JANTGG010000189.1 GCA_024763035.1 Desulfocapsa sp.
GGAAAGCGAAGCAGGAATTGGACACAGGAAAGGCTCAACCATCTGCCGGAATCAGATGCTCGAAAGCTTGCGAAGCGGGCAAATGACGATCCTTCCAGAAGAGTAGGCAGGTAGGAGAGTGTGTTCAGTTCCTGCCAGCTGTTGATTTGAAAAAAAGCGGCATCCACTGAAGCGGCAGTTGGGACAAGCATTTCCTGACCAAAGTCCGCCAGACGTCTCATGCCTTGCAGCGACACTTCAGAGCTGTTGAAAAGAGTGTCATATAACAGCAGTGACGGGGGATTCCTCAAAACGGTATCCTGCAGGTTCGTCAAAATTTCATCAATGTCCTCAGCTGTTCCGGGTACAATAAAGAGCTGCCCTTCTGTCGCAGCGAGACCACGTCCGAGAAAGCGTAATCCCTGCCAGCAGGATTCCAGAGAGCGAAATCCGGGGTCGGTATAGATGGCGGCAAGTATTCTGCAGGCAAGGGTTCCGTAGGTTTCAATTTCCGGCTTTTCCCGCACGGATGTGGAGGTTCCCGGCAGATCCACCATGGACAGCAGGGCATCCAGACCACCTGTCTCTTTTTTGACTGATTCTTTGGGCTCAATAACAGGGAGTGTGGGCCACTTTTGTAAAGCAGCCCGGATTTCAGCGGCCGGGGTCTGCTTCAGTTCTGCTTCGTGGCAGAAACGATCCGCTGCCAGCAGATCCTGCAGGTAGGGTTGACTCCGGAGCAGACCGTCGGGGGTGAAATCCCGCATCTTCTGGAAACAGAGCTCAATTCCACCCGCCGGACAATCGTCAGAGGCAAGAGAAAGATAAAGGCTCGGGGAGAGTTCAGCCAGTGCCTGATCGATATCGAGAGGATCAACATGAAGAGGACGATCATTGGGCTGTCTTGCCGGGCTGAATGGAGCAACAGCAAGGACTGAGAAGGGAAGAGATGGCAGGGGGATTTGATCCATGGGTGTCTCCTGGCGGGTTATTTACCACCTTTGAGCATGTTCAGAAGGGGCTGCAGGGTTTCCGGTGACAGAAAGTAGCAGGCAGCTCCTGCAAGTCCGAGGATTGTGAAAAGAACAACAATCCAGATACCTGCTTTGCTGCCTCCAGATGATTGCTTCCGGGAAGGTTCGGATGACCTTCTGCGGCTGGAAGGGGAAGGTGCTGCGGGCTGCGGCTTTACAGGGGCTTCAAGCTCTGCCAGTCTGCCGTCTCCCAGAAATTGAAATGTTGGTCCCTGGGCGGTGAGAGCAAGGGTTGCGTCAGGCGGCAGAGCTGCTTCGGATTGGACAGGGCGTTGATTGATGGTGATCAGCCCCCGACCTGTAAGATCCTTCACCTGGTATTGATTGTCCCGAAAGAAAATCTGGGCATGCTGGTCGAGCAGTGCCGGATGCTGCAGGGTACAGTCACAGGCAGAGCCGCTGCCAATGGTGATGGGCAGCTGTTTAAATGATGTGAGGGTTGCCCCGTATTGAATGATAAGGTTTTTGCTTACTGCCGGAATGTCACCGCTCTGTTCCTGCCTCTGTTCCTGCTGCGGGGGCTTGCTTGCAGGCTTTGGCGGTTTGAGAACCGGCGGAGTCACCGGTGTGGGGATGCGTGGACGCTCCTGTTTGACCTCGGCTGCCTGTACAGCCGGCTTGGGTTCAGGAGAGGGGATGTTTGCGGCAGTATCACTTTTGTCTTCCACGGCCGGGGCAGGGTCGGGAAGCGCTGCTTCCTCTCCGGGAGCCAGTTTCGAGCTCAGGAAACTGACCTTAGGACCGCCTTCACCGCCGATGATCAGCACATCACCATCTTTCAAGAAAACCTCTTTTTGCGGTTTTCCGTTGATAAGCGTGCCATTGGAGCTGTGGTCGACAAATTTAAAGCGATTTCCCTCCCGTCTGATTTCTGCGTGTTTGCGGGAGATTGCCGTGCATTCCTGGGGAAAGACAAGCTGGCAGTCCGGATGCCTGCCAATGGAAATAACGGGTTCAAAGAAGTCTTGAATATCACCTTTAAAGGGACCGTCAAGGTGGATAAGCTGTACTTTCATATCAGGAGTATTCATGATTTGCCGGTGTGTGTTGAATGAATCTGTGCGCTCTGAACAGTCACGTTCCGTGCTTTATTAACCTTTCCTGCACTTACTCTGAATGCTTACAAAAATATAAGTGCTTACCATCAAAGCACAGTTAATCTGGATTGGATGTAGGAGCTCGCCCCTGCGAGCGATTCAAGGTGTTGCCAGATCCAGGAAATCGCTCGCAGGGGCAAGCTCCTACCGTTCCATTTTGCATTTACCTGAGTTTCAGTGCTAATCACAAAAATCAAAGTCTGTCTCATCATATCAAAATCACATTGATCTTAAACCTTTTTTTCGATAGACTTTGATCTTAAACACCATTTGTCCGATATTTTGAATATAAAAGCATCTTTTCCGTCAGGTTACACATGCTGGTGGGGCAATGAGAACACCAAGAGGATTTGACTGTACATGAAAACGGCTTGTAAGATAACTGCCAGCGGTTTGACAGACGTCGGTTTGCGACGAAGCAGTAATGAAGACAGTTTTCTTGTCCATGAGGAAGGCAGGTGCTTTCTGGTGGCTGATGGGATGGGTGGTGCTGCTGCCGGTGAGATTGCAAGCCGGATATTCACCGAGACTGCCGCCCGCTGTCTTCTGTTGTCGAAAGACTGTTCGGAGACTGACAGTGTTGCCATGGTAAAAGCCATTTACCAGACAGCCAATGCCCAAATCAGGGAGCATGTTCGCAGCACCCCCGAGCATAAGGGGATGGGCTGTACCGCAGATCTTCTTCACCTGCACGATACCGGTTTTGTCCTTGGACATATCGGTGACTCGAGAACTTACCGGATGCGCCAGGGAAAGCTTATTCGCCTGACAAGGGATCATTCTCTTGTCCAGGATCAGGTGGATCAGGGGCTGATTTCCAGGGAGGATGCGAAAACGCACCGGCTCCGTAATGTGATCAGCAGGGCTGTCGGAGTGAAAGACGAACTGGAGGTGGATATTATCCGGGGGCGCTATCTGCCCGGAGACCTGTTTTTACTCTGTTCCGATGGATTGACTGATATGGCCAGTGAAGAGTCTGTTACACACATTTTACGCAATGGAGAACCGTTGAGAACGAGAAACAGCCAGCTTATTGAACTGGCAAAGAGCGGCGGTGGACGGGATAACGTGACGGTGGTGCTTGTGGAAGTGATGATATGAAACAGCTATTCGGTTCTTTTTTACTTCTCCTTTTCACCCTCTTTTTTCCTTTGCAGAAGAGTTGTGCCGCAGAAGGTGTTCAGCAGTATCCTCTGTCGATGGCAGCGGCACAGCGGGCTGTCAGCCACTGGTTGGACAAAAATGGGCATCGGTATCAGACTGTATATGATACCGGCGCTCAGTTGTCTATCC
>JANTGG010000190.1 GCA_024763035.1 Desulfocapsa sp.
AGTTGTGGCAACCTTGAACAAGCTGCTTATTCTTCATGCCGACCACGAACAGAACTGTTCCACTTCCACAGTCAGTCTTGTGGGAAGTGCCGGGGTAAATCTCTACACTTCCATCTCTGCGGGTATCAGCGCCCTCTGGGGCCCCCTGCATGGTGGTGCAAACCAGGCAGTTATCGAGATGCTTGAGGCAATCCATCGGGATAATAACGACTTTGAAAAGTATATCAAGAAAGCAAAAGATCCCAATGACAACTTCCGCCTTTCCGGGTTCGGACATCGCGTCTATAAGACCTTTGATCCCCGGGCGACCATAATCAAACTGGCCTGTGAGCAAACCCTGAAGGTATTGAATGTTGACGATCCCCTTTTGGAAATCGCCATGCAGCTCGAGGAAATCGCCAGAAATGACGACTACTTTATTTCCCGCAACCTCTACCCGAATGTGGACTTCTACTCGGGTATTATCTACCGTGCCATGGGCATTCCCACCAATATGTTCACCGTGATGTTTGCCATGGGACGTCTGCCCGGCTGGATTTCACACTGGCAGGAGATGATGCAGGACACCAAAGACAGGAAGATCGGCAGACCACGGCAGATCTATACAGGTCCTCCCAAACGCAAGTTTGTCCCTCTGCATGAGCGGGAATAACAAATCAGAAAGGGCAGACTGCTGCAGGTGGAAACTTTCCTTCTCGATCACGGTCTGAGTGCCCTCTTCTGCCTCAGCCTGCTTGCCGCCACCCTCCTGCCCCTTGGCTCCGAATGGTTGCTCGCAGCCCTTATTCTCCAGGGTCTGCCGATAGTTCAGGTGGTGAGCGTTGCTGCTGCGGGAAATATTCTCGGGGCGTATATTACCTACGCCATGGGAAGGTGGGGTTCTGATTTTTTCGTAAAAAAACTGCTGCGTATGGATGCACAGCAAACACAGCGGGCCATGGAGCAGTATCGACGCTACGGAACAGTGTCCCTTCTCCTTGCCTGGCTGCCGGTCATCGGAGACCCCTTATGTCTGGCTGCAGGAATTATGCGACTGCAGCCGCTTCTGTTCCTGATCCCGGTAAGTATTGGAAAAACCGGTCGCTACCTCTTTATTGCCATGCTGAGCAGCCCGGGACTCTATTCCTGACACGCACCCCGTTCAGCCCTTTCCCAGATTCCTGCCAACCTCAAAGTTCACCACCAGCGGGACATCAAGCGGCAACGCTCCCTCCATTGCTTTCTTCACAACATCCTGAGTGGCTTCGAGTTCCTCTTCCGGCAGTTCAAACACCAGTTCATCATGGATTTGCAGAAGCATTACTGCGGACAGCTTATGCTCACGCAGTGCTTTATCCGTATGGATCATGGCAAGTTTAATTATGTCTGCGGCAGTCCCCTGGATGGGCGTGTTAATGGCTGTTCGCTCGGCAAACTCCCTGCGGGTTTTGTTCTTCACAAGGATCTCCGGCAGCATTCTTCTCCTGTGCAGCAGCGTGGTCACATAGCCGTCTTCCCTTGCCTGTTCCACAATGCTTTCCATAAAGTCCTTCACCCCGCCGTAGAGGTGAAAATATTTATCGATAAAGCGGGCAGCCTCTTTTCTGGTAATATTCAACTGATTGGATAAGCCGAAACTGGACATACCGTAGACGATGCCGAAGTTGATGGATTTTGCCACCCTGCGCATTTCCGATGTGAGCAGCAGGGGAGAGACGGAGAACAGCTCGCAGGCTGTTCGGGAATGGATATCATCACCGTTCTGAAAGGCATGCAGCAGTGCAGGATCCTGGGAATAATGGGCAAGCACCCGCAAGTCAATCTGGGAATAATCCGCCGAAAGGAAGAGTTTGCCCTCGGCCGGCACAAACGCCTGTCTGATTCTGTTCCCCTCTTCGGTGCGAATGGGGATATTCTGCATATTGGGATTGCTTGAAGAGAGCCTGCCGGTGGCAGTGACCGTTTGGTTAAAAGAGGTATGTACCCTGCCGGTTCGGGGATTGATCAGTTTTTTCAGTTTCTTTACATAGGTGGAAAGCAGCTTGGCAAGATTTCGATAGCGGATGATCTTCGCCGGTATCTCATGTTTGGCAGCAAGCTTTTCCAATACCTTCATATCTGTGGAATAACCGGTCTTGGTCTTTCGTCCGTGCGGCAGCTGCAGATCCTCAAAGAGAAGCTTCCCAAGCTGTTTCGGGGACTGGATATTGAACTCATACCCGCTGAGAGAATAAATCTCTTTTTCCAGACTCTCGAGTTCTGTTCCGAACAGCTCCTCGAGTTCATCAAGCGCTGCGGTGGAAACGGTAATTCCGGCAAGCTCCATTTGGGCAAGAATCGGCAGCAGCGGCGTTTCCACATCCATAAAAAGGGCGAGTTGCTCTTCCTCCTTTAATACCGGCTCATAGGTGTTCCAGAGAAGCAGTGCTCCGTACACATCTTCACAGCTGTAACGACAGGCGGTCTCAGGGTCCACATGGGCAAAACAGTTCTCCTGCTTTGTGTCTTTTACAACCTGATCAAAAGGAGTGAGCTGCAGCCCTTGTTCCTGACAGAGTGTATCTAGCTTCAACGAGCGTCTGGTGGGATTTACAAGATAGGCAGCAACCATGGAATCAAGCAGTGGCCCTGCCATGGTAAGCCCACAGCAACTCTGCAGAACGGAATAGTCATATTTGATGTTATGACCCAGCTTGGGCAGTGTTTTGGATACCAGAAACGGCTTCAAGGCGTGCAGCACTGTTTCTTTGTCAAGCTGTTCCGGCAGAAGTTCCCCGTCTTCCCGGCAGTGTGCCACGGGAATATACCAGGCATTATCCAGATCGGTACACAGGGAGATTCCTACTAGATTTGCCCGGGCAGCATCAAGGGAGCTGGTCTCGGTATCTATCACCAGCAGTTTTGCAGACTGCAGATGGGAGACCAGTTCAGCAAGCTCATCACCAGTGCCCACCAGATGAAACCCTTCGGTGGGAACAGATTTTGTCGACACTTCACTTTTCACCATACTGGAAAAGCCGAGACGTACAAACAGCTCCTGCAGCCTGTCTTCATCCTTCTCTTTTGGCTGATAGGCATCAATATCTGCGGGGATATCACAGTCGTATTTAAGACGAATCAGATCACGGGAGAGAAATGCCGACTCTTTATTGTCCGCCAACTTTTCTTTTAATTTGGATTTTTTCATCCCGTCAAGGGACTTGTATATACCTTCCAGAGTTCCATGCTGGTTAATAAGCTTCTCCGCCGTTTTTGGCCCCACACCGGGAACTCCGGGTACATTATCCGAGCTATCACCCATCAGGGCATAGCAGTCAAGCAGCTGCTCCGGCTTCACCTTATATTTTTTTTCAACGGCAGCAGTATCCATCACCTTGTTTTTCATGGGATCCCACATCACCACACTTTCG
>JANTGG010000191.1 GCA_024763035.1 Desulfocapsa sp.
TGGAACCAAGCCCTGGCACGAAGGTACCATCCTTAGCATCGCCACTGGCAATAAGTCCGCCGATAACGAGCATTTCACCATCTTTAACCTTAACGGTGGTACTCATTTCGCGAATATTGATGATAGGAAGACCAACTTCCCCGGTGCCAACCTGACGATATTCTATCGGTTCTTCAAGTTCTGACGTGACCGGCACGATATTCATTATGATTTCTTTATCGTTCAGTATATTAGCTGTTAATGCAAGACCGACACCAGACAATACACGTTCAGTCTCTACTGAATAAGAGACGGTTCCGGTATCGTTATTCACATCAGAATCTATTGAGTCGATATATGTCACATTCCGACCTACAGTGATAAGGGCTGGTTGACCGTTCATAACACTTAATTTTGGATTGGCGAGGATTGTTGTCTCACCTTGCTCCTGTACTATATTTAGAAAGGAGTCAAAGCTGAAAGCTGCAAGAGAGACAACTCCACCAATAGAATCGGTCAAAGTATTAACGATTGTTGTTGTTGCACCAATAGCATCAGAAGCTGTTCTTGCGTAGTCACTTGAGGAGCCTGAAGTCGTTGTCGTGAGTCCGGTATCGTCAGTGTAGCTAGTCGTATTCGAGTTCCAAGTTCTATCCCAGGTATCATTTGCAGTTGTCGTGTCAGTTGATACTTTGCTTCTGCTTCTAGCAGTCACACCCTGACCTGCAAGAGTAAGGTTTTTAAGGATTAGATTCCAGTTCAAACCGATCGAGGATTTGTCAGTTATTTGTACTTCCAGAATTTTTGCTTCTATGGAAATCTGCTTATAGAGTTCATGTTTCAAATTTTCAAAATAAACTTCAAGTTTGTCGAGCAGAGGACGAGGTGCGTGGACGGTGATAAGACCAATTGGTTTGTCAATGGTGTATTTATTGCCAGACGCTGAAACTTGTCTGCTGATCATTGATCCTTCTGACTTGTTCGCATCGCCATCTTCTGTTGAGTCAACGTCTGAGGATGCTGTTGAGGTTGTTTGGGTAGACCACGTATCAAGGATGGCATCCATATTGTCCTGAATGTTCATCCAGATATCGAATTGGTTGTCTCGTGAATCCAAGCGAATGGTTCCCTCGATGTTGGAAGATGCGTCATTGCTGCCAAGAACATTTCCACCCGTAGCTGTCTCAAACAGCTGTTTAGTAAAGGGCATGGCAACATGGAATTGCCGTGTTTCTTTATAATGAACAACAATTGTAGAGCCTTCTACCTCGTGGTAATAGTCAACTTGTCGGAGCAGATTGGCAATAGCTGCATAGAAATCATCGCCAGCACTGATATCGACATCCACCAATACATTTTGATCCACGTCACTCGCCCAGGACACACTCATCTTCTTTAAGGCCGCGAGTCGTTTAAGAATGTCCCAAAGGGGTTGAGGTCCCTGGGTTGAGCGGATTGACGCTCCAACCTTTACAATTACATCCTCGGACTCCTCAGCGAGAGAATCAATATCTCCATTGTCAACAACATATGAAGGTTTTTGATACTGGACTGGAAGCTGTGCTTCCTTTTCAACTTTCCTGACAGGTGCCGGTGCAGCCGGTGCTTTATTCTCCGGCTCGGTCGTTTGCGGAACACAGGAGCTTAAGAAAAACAAAAAGACAAGCAGGCAGCTTAACTGGATAGCTGGTTTATAAAGCTTCATGTGGAACCTCTCGGACATTGGTAAAAAGTGTATTTGTCTCATCTCTCTAACTGTTTTTTTGCAGAACGTATTCTGCCTTAGTAATTAGTTTTTCACTGTCAGGCGACTACGGATGTACTTTTTCAATCCGGGTACAAGCTGGTAGCCAGAGTACAGGAGCGCTTTGTATTGCTCAGTAGCTTTTGCTTTTTGTCCCATACTATCGTACAGGCGAGCCTTGGCGATCATGGTTTCTACAGTATCACTGTACTCTTTTGTGTAACGGTTAAGCAGTTTGATAGCTGCTTCGGGCTGCCCTTTGTCTTCACTGAAAGCAGCGTAAGACAACAGTGCTTCTTTCATCGGAGGTTGACCACTGATACTTTGATTGAAATACTCCATGGCAGCGGAAACTTGATCCATATTGGCAGAGGCTATAGCGGCATAGAGGGCAGCCTGGTAATTATCTTTATCAACCTTGAGACTCTCTTTGGCAAAGTGCAGTGCCTGAGCATTGACGTGCAGCTCAGTGAGGTACAGCGTTGCAAGTCGATTGGAAATTTTCACGTTATCAGACCAAAGTTTGAAGGCCTGCTCGTAAAAGGAAGCTGCGTCCTCAAGATCACCATTCTTTTCCTCAATTTTAGCCCTTCGCAGTAGTTCTTTTGCTTTTAAAATTTCCTCAGATTGCTGCATGGACTGCTGTATGACCAGTGCCTCTTCTTCGATGACTTCTACGTCAGCCTCAAATGAGAGATTGTCGGAAGCATTTTCTGGCCAGACAAATTCTTTGGTTGAGATAACAATTGTATTAAACCGTTCCTCTTTTTTGAGTCCTTTCAGGTTGAGAATGATGTCGAGGGCAAAATCCCAGGGGACATCATTTAAAGCAAGGGTTAGAGATCCGCTGACATCTTCATCAACAATCAGGTTTACACCACTGATTTCACGAAAGAGCCTGAATACGTTATGAAGGTCTATCTTGTAGAAGTCTACACTGATACGATTGCTTTTGTAACCTGAAAAGCCAAACGAATCCTGCATTGCTTCAGCAGTATCTGCTTTCTCACCGGTATTCTCAGTAAGGGCAGCTTCCGATGATTCAATAAGCGCGTCAAGCGTTGCGTCTGAAGCAACAGCATTGTCTGCAGATGCATCTTTTCCCGCTGCAGGTTGAGCCTCAGGTGCCTTTTCATTAATTGTGATCAGCAGACCCTGGGGAGCAGTTTTGACATCAAAAGAAAAAAGCTGCTTGTTCTTTGCAGCCTCAAAAACGATTCGGACTCCTGAGCCTCTGGTTGCAACGCGTATCTTATCAAGGTTGGTGCCGACAATTTTTTCACGAGTAAGTTCTGAACCATTAACATTATTCACATCCAAGTACATTGAGTCAGGCAGACCATTTCTTCCAGTGACAGTGTCATAACGGAAATTTGTGATGGGGGTATTTGCCCGTAACAGTACTTCAGTCTTGTTTGCTTTTTTGCGAACAACCATATCTTCCAGAACAGCAACGGCTTCACCAGTCTTTTTCGGGAAGAGTTTGATGGACAGGTTGTTATCCACGGTATCAATTTTGTAACCATGGCTTTCGGCCAAAGTAATCTCAAACCTGGTGATTTGGGGGGTCTGGTCAGCAAGCGTACTGACTT
>JANTGG010000192.1 GCA_024763035.1 Desulfocapsa sp.
CTGCAAGGGAATCCTTTCATCGCGATACTCTTCAAACGTATTAATAATATATTGTTTTTCTTCACTGGATATCTTTTTTGCGATCCAGCCGTAAGCATGATAAAGCGTGTTGACCATGGCCTGCCGACGAAAGGGTCGGGCCAGAATACGGGCCATTTCCTGTTCATAAAGTTGAAAAACCTCAGCAGCAGGAAAATGTTCATGGTTGGCCGTTATTTTACCACAGAGACGAAAACGGCTCTGATTGTAAGCAAGAAAGAGCAGCTTGTGAGAGGCATGGAAATTCACCAGCTCCCCCATTTTGGGATTAGCTGCAATGCTGCGGAAACGTGTCCAGACGTAGATCTTGATGAGAAAATGGGAAGGGTTCATCGAAGACACTCTATCAAAAAAGGGTTCTGCCTGAGACAAAGACAGTTTCTAAAAATAACAGGCTCCAACACAGAGTTCGAATCCAGTTGGTCGTCACCAGGCGCTGAATGACAATCATATTTTTTCCTGCGCCGTGCAGACGGCTGTGGCAGGGAACAGAAAGGCTGAAGGTGGCTAACCAAATTACCAAGAGGATCAGAATACGCTGCCATCTTATATCCTGCGCCAGGAAACAGAATACTTCCACTCCAACCTGAAGGAACATAAGGGGAGTAACAATCAGGCCGATCAGTGCAGTATATCTACTGTGCCAGCCAATAAATACCTTCTCCTCGGTATAGCGAAAGGAAGGATAGATAATCAGCTGCACAAGCCAGATCAGAACAAGGAGTCCGCTATCCACAATAAGCTGCAATGTTGTCAGTGAACTCATAATTCTTTCCATTTCTCAACCTCTTATAGAATACATTCTCCATATTCCAGCAAATAAAAAAGGTGCTGCCGGACAGGCAACACCTTGTAAAATAAGATTGTATTATCTTCGCAATCAAAGAAACAGTTGCATATTACCAGCGCTCAGTACCAACGATAGTGCTCACATCTGTACAGTTGGCTTTTTCCTCTTCGCTCAGCTCTTCTTTTGTTTTGATATTCCCCTTCAAAGCCTCAACGTTACATGCGTATTGTTTACCGTCTTTGTCTCGTACCCATACCAGATTTCCGAATCCACCTTGTGATTTATCAGCCATGATGTTCTCCTTAAATAAGTTTAATGGTTGTACAGCATTTGCTGCTCTTACTTAATACTATAGACCCTTGTGAAGAATAATCAATAAGGGTTAAGTATCAGTATAATAGCAGTCAAAACTATTATTAAAAGTGTGAGCTGCCTATCAAAGTCGCCTGCTAAGCCTATCCATAGCCAAAACCGCTCCAACTGTCACTGCCGCCAGGGATTGCCCCGGAAAGGTGAAGTCTCCCACCAGAGTACAGTTTTTTATTCCGAAACGATTTTGCCTTGGCGGAAGCAGGCTCTTCTGCTTATATCCCCCGACCAGGCCAAGATGTCGCGCGGTGTATCGGTTATAGGTGAGCGGAGTCCCTGCCACACAAAAGTCGATATTTGATCTGAAGCCGGAAACATGGCTTTCCACCAGGGAAAGAATTTTTTCTGTGTACGTTTGTTTCATGGCTGTGTAGGTGTCCCTTCCCTTTTTTCGGGCCTCCCACCAAGGTTGCACTGCCGTATGGGTGGAGATGCTGAGAGCAATTTTTCCTTCTGGTGCCCGTGTCCTGTCATGGGGAGAGGCGGAGGATACAAAAAGAGAGGCTCCCTCGGCCAGTTTCCCGGAATTTGCATTCACCAGCTGCAGATGTGAGGAGTGCAGTTGTTTCATGATCTCTTCGTCGGCAGCAATATGGAGAATGAATGCACCCCACCTCGCACAACTCTGTCTCTGCCAGACAGATGGAATCTCTTTACCAAGCAAAGTGGCCAATTCGGCACTGGAACCGTTCAAAATGATCTCCCTGGTTGTATATCTTCCCTTGCTGGAGATAACTTCAGTGATCTGGTTTTTATCAACCGTAAAAGAAAGTACCTTTTCTCTACAGTTTACCTGTCCGCCAGAGCTGTTGATTTTCCGGCTGAGTATATCCGCAACAGTTCCCATACCGCCATCAATGGAACAGGGAGACTGCCGTGGCAGGTCAAGGGCCATGGCAGCATAGAGTGCATTACAGGAAGAGGAGGTGGTCTGGGCGGAAATCAGCAATTGGGCATCGATGAATCGGCTAAAAGCTGCGTCCCCGTACAGCTTATGCTTTTGCAACCAGCCTTTTGCCGACATGGTGGACAGTTGGACTATTTTTGGGCTACATACTTTGGCTGGCAGCGTGTGGAGAAGTGCAGCTATTTGCTGTGGTCTGCTGTGCTGGTAAAGCGAGAGAAGTTTTCCCGAAACCGCCCAAAGTCGATCCGCGACATCTGCCTGCTCCCTCCAGAAGGATTCAGAAGCTGGAAAATGCTGAAGCAAGGTGTGACGATTATTATCAAGTGGAATCCTTGTCTTTCCTTCACGATACTCCCAGGCAACATCCAATGGCTGCGTTGGCCAGCAAATGTTCAGCTTGTCAGCAAGCCACTGCATGGGGCCGTTGTTTTGAAAGCCGGATCCTATGGTTGCACCAGTATCGAAGCGAAATTCACGATGGGAGAATGTTGCGGCGCAGCCTCCCACGCTGTTGTGCTGTTCCAGCACAAGAACATCCTTTTCTTCAGCTGCCAGCAAAGCAGCCGAGACAAGGCCGCCAATTCCAGCACCAATGATTATGGTATCGTAGGAGTGCATAATACACCTGCCTGAAGAACACTCAGGTTTTTACTGTATACTCTGGGAGTTTTTTTTCACCAAAGATACGCGCTGACCTTTTTCCCCATAACCTGCCAGGAAAAACTCCGTCTGGCAATTTTTCCGGCAAATCCGTAACAGACATGGAGGGGCAGAAGATGCTCTTCCCTTGGATGGCAGAAGTGGGCAGCAGGGGCCTCCTCCCAGTGCAGGAGTTTTTGCTCCCGCTCCTTTTCGGTCAAATTCTCGTTTGTGCAGGTGTCCATCAACCACTGCTCAAAGGATTCATTCATTGACTCTATGGCAGCAGTGGAGGGTGTAAAAAAGGCCTTCATATTGTGAAAGGAAAACCCGGAGCCGAGAATCAGAATGTTTTCATCCTTCAACCCGGCAAGGCTCCTGCCAAGTGCTATATGTTCAGCGGGATCCAAGCCATTTATGAGTGACACTTGAACGCAGGGAATATCCGCCTCAGGATACATGATTTTCAGAGGGACAAAGAGGCCGTGATCAAAACCACGTTTTTCCTCAAGATCTGCCTGAATGCCATTTTTTTGCAGAAGATCAGATATCTTTTCTGCCAGCAATGGAT
>JANTGG010000193.1 GCA_024763035.1 Desulfocapsa sp.
AGTGATAACTCTCGTTGCCTGTCACACTTACTGCTGTCACCACATACGTGTGTATGCTGCCCTGTGCCAGACCTGCATGGATAAACGTGGTCGTAGATGAAGAACCTGTGAGAACCGTCTCTGCTGTGGTTTCGTCGTAACTGTAGATATTGTAATGATCCACCACCACAGCACCCGTTCCCCGTTCCTGCCACTGGATTTGTAGACGCCCTGCACCAATGGCAGTAACCTGAACATCCTCCGGAATGTTGGGATATTCCCGGGCAGGGTCAGGGGGGGCATCCACTCCGAGCAGGCGAAAATTGCAGGTGAAATATTCTGGCTGATCCTCATCTCCCGGTCGGCGTCCAGCCATTTCCATATTTGACCCGTAATGGATATTCCACTGACTGCTTTCATCGTCTGTTTCATCATAGCCGTTCACAACCTGAATACGATTTACACCATCTTTTGTCCCTGCATCAACGCGGGAAATAAGCACCACTGTCTTCCCGGCAAGAAGGGTCACTTCAGAGGGAAAAACAAAGCGGTTCCATCCCTGGACAATATCTGCACCGGAAACAACAGATGAGTCTGCCAGAAGTGTTGACAGACGAAGATCATCGTCAACAGCAACGTCCCACACAGTTACCCTGTAATTTATTGAAGAGATGTCTCCCTTCACATATAACTGCACATCAACCGCACAGATGACCTTGGATGGACCAGTCCAGTAAATTCCACGGTAGGTGTTCCTGTCTTCAGAATCTCCGACCCCGGCTCCGGCTGAACCGTCTCCGTTCTCATAGATGATGTCACAGGCTGCAGAACAGAGAGTTCCGTTCAAGGTAATGATCCCGAACAGAAGGAGGGTCAATACAAATGTATGAACTTTCATGGTGTTTCAACCCCTTGAAAACGTGTTGAAGCAGCCTTCACTGTCTTTCGTAAAACTTGCAATTCATCAAAGAAAGGATCAGAAACTATCCTTTGCAGGGACTGTAGTGCCGGATGAATAAACTGCCTGAAAAACGGTTTTTGCAGAACCTGACTCAAAAAAGAAAACGCTCCGGTTATCTGCAGGTTCCGCTGCAGCGCCAGCAACAGATACTCGTGTCGAAACAGTTTCCTGTCAAATTCAGTAAGCCCGCTGATACTGTCACAGTAGACACCAAACAGCTCTTCCTGAAACTCTTCAGGCAACCGGGTGTAGGGATCAATGAGAAGGGAAGCCAGATCATAAGCCAGGGGACCTGAGCGTCCTCCCTGAAAGTCTATAAAATAAACCTTACTTCTATGAACCATGATATTTCTGGATTGGAAATCACGATGGAGGAAATAGTCGGATCTTGCCTTCGCAGCCTGGTCAGCGAGAAACACAAACTCCTCCTGCAGCCCCTGCGGTTCTTCTTCCTGCAGCAGATCCCGCCAGAATGCCCTTAGAAAATAACCGGATTCCCGCTCAAGCATCACACCTCTATCGTATGCGGCAGTATCCCAGCACCAGTGGGCATTAAAATTTTCAGCACCTGCCACCTGCATGCGGGTAAGCTTGCGAACAGTATCACGATAGAGAGGTCGAATACCGTTCAGCTCCAAACCATTGCCGGCCTGTGATTTTTTGACACTGTCATGGAGCTTACAGTCACCCAGATCCTCAAAAAGAATCAATCCGCTCTCTTCGTCCCATCCATACTGTTTCGGGACATTCACCCCCTTTGCCTGCAGATGTCTGCCAATATTTCTGGCAGCCCTCGCCTCCGCCATATTTTTTTCAGACAAATCCGGGGGAGCAACAGCGAGGCAGACAGCCCGACCGTTCAGTCCTGCTCGCCAAAACCTTCTGCTGGATCCATCACCGCTCATGGGTGTAATCTGGATATCTGCAAGCTCCCCTCTGCCTACGAGACCATTTCCCTGTAAAAGGTCTGCGATGATACGCAGAATTTGTTTTTCATTTTCATAAATCATGCATACAGTGTACTCATTGCCATGAAAACCTGTAGCAAAAAAACAAATGACCAGTAAAAAAGAATCCACCAATATCTTTCGTGATTCCCTTTTAAACAGGGAAGAATTCACCATCACCTTTGAGCTCGTTCCCGGTCGTGGGTCCGGCGGCAAACGGCTGGAAAAGATTCTTAAACTTGCCGAACATGCCAGTAATGACGGGAGGATCAAGGCATTTTCCATCACTGACAATCCCGGCGGCCATCCGGCTCTCTCCCCCACGTCTCTCGGTCTTGATATTCAGGCAATGGGTATCAGCCCCCTCCTTCATTTTTCCCTGAAAGACAAAAACAGAAACATGGCGGAATCACAGCTGTTCGAATGCCATCGCCACGACCTGCTCAACCTCCTTGTCCTGGGAGGTGATTACCCTCGTTACGGCTATAAAGGTCAGGCGATGCCGGTATTTGATCTGGACTCCACCCAGCTACTGGACATGATACAAAAGTTACGCAGCCACCTCGAACTGAACAAAGGGGTACCGGGGCAGGCAATGGATCTTCCTTCCATGAACTTTTTTGCGGGCTGCGTTGTCTCACCATTTAAAACTACGGAAGCAGAGCAGATCTGGCAATATGTGAAACTGCTGACAAAGATTCAATGCGGAGCTCAGTTTATCATCACCCAGCTTGGCTATGATATGCTTAAATACAAGGAACTCATGCAACTGCTGCAGGAGAAGCAGATAAGCGTTCCCACCATCGCCAATGTCTTTATTCCAAGTCTTGCTGTTGCTCGAATTATGAACAGGGGAAAGGTGCCGGGGGTTCTTTTTCCTGATGCCCTTCTCAAAACCATGGAGACAGAGGCAAACCAGTCAGATAAAGGAAAGGAGGCTGCCCTGCTGCGGGCTGCCGGAATGATTCAAACGGTAAGAAAGATGGGATACAGCGGGGTACACATTGGCGGGAACAATCTGAACTTTGGTGATATTTCTTTCCTGCTCGATCGGGCAGAAACGATGACAGCCGCAAAAAATCACACCCTGCCCGAAACCGATTATCCCATAGCGAACAGCTGGTACCTGTATGAACAGTGCAGCCGGAAACAGGAAAAAAAGCCGCTGTCCATCGCCTACGCAATAAACGAATATGTGCACAGACAGCTATTTGCAACATCGGGATTTTTCTTTCCCTTTGCTAAAAAAATCAGTCTCTATGCCGGAAAAAAACCAATATTGCGACGGTTCTACACCTACCTGGAACATTTCAGCAAAAAGAT
>JANTGG010000194.1 GCA_024763035.1 Desulfocapsa sp.
CCCCCCTTTGGGCATAGCCGTCAAGCTAAAGGGGGAAACGTGCTGTAGTAGCGAGAGAATACTGGGCGAAACAAAACCTCAGATACTTAAGCACCAAAAAGAGCAACAAGGAATGAAACCGTGCAAATTTTCATTTCAGTGTATTTTCTTAAACATATCTCTCATATACAGCAGTGCCTTTCTGATAACTGCATTTTGCTTCCATCGGTGTCAGGGTAAAGGTTCAGAGGAAGAAGATTTTTTTAATGCATAAATGACCTCTTCCATCCCGAGTTTGCCGTCACCGTTGACATCGCCATAGAGTGTAACACTGCCCCGGGCATATCCCGTTACAAGCTGGAGGAAGGTCTGAACATCTGACAGATCTATTATACCATCGCCGTTACTGTCGCCGGGTTTTAAAAAGGAGGCAAAGGCGTGGTCTAAATTAACTCGTGGTGTTGAGATGCCGCTTTTCGGATCGCTTAACAGCTTGCCTGTGGTGGTGAGAGTGGTTCGTATCCGGGCGGGAGAAAAAAATGTTCCGCGCAGACTTTTTACAGCTGATTGAATGAGGGCAGCACTGCCTGCTGCATAGGGGGTTGCTGCTGATGTACCGTTGAAGTAGGGGGCGTAATCTCCGGATGAATATCCGTCATTTCCAGTAAGGTCGGTGGTTGATGCGTTTTTACTTGGGGCGAGCAGATCAAGAAATGCAGCCGAGTTAGAGTAACAGGCGACTTTATCTGCTTCTGTCGCCTCGGTACAGTCACCCAGACGCGAGGTGCCGGCAACATCATCATACACAGCCCCCACAGAGATAACACCGGAATAGCAGGCAGGGAGGATCAGGGCTTTGGTGTAACGATCATTCCCTGCAGAGGCAAAAATTGAAATACCCGCTACCAGGGCGTTCTGGATGCTTTCTGTCCCGACACTTGCAAGGCTGTTGTCATCACATATTTCGGTATACCTGCCGTATCCA
The DNA here is from genome assembly GCA_024763035.1 of Desulfocapsa sp. GTDB lineage: Bacteria > Desulfobacterota > Desulfobulbia > Desulfobulbales > Desulfocapsaceae > Desulfocapsa. Next base: position 965 of record JANTGG010000194.1, read on the forward strand.
AAACTTATACTGACAATTTTTATCGGATTTTCAGGGTCGTCGTACTGATGGGTGATACACCATTCCAGCGCTGAGATAATTGCAGAGCTTCTGGTGAGGTCTGTTGGCACGCCAAAGTTGTTGGTGTAGGTGATTTTCAGGGCATACAGTTTCGCACCAGGAGCAACACCGCCAATATAATCGCCGGAAGGTGTTGACGGCGGGTTTCCTGCTGCAATACCGGCACAGGATGTTCCGTGCCCTTTTTGATCCATGGGATCAGGATCATCGTCGCCGATATCATAACCGCCGATAACCTTATCGTTTGGAAAACTGCCGCCGCCAAGAGAAGGGTGGGTGTAGTCGATTCCCGTATCAAAGATTGCAATGGAGATCCCGGAACCGTCAAACAGTTGTCGTGGATAGTGTCCCTGTATAAGCCCGATACCCTGGTTGGTCATGGGCTGCAGTGTCTGATCTTCAAACACCTTTTCCACGTGTTTATTCCGCAGGAGCTGTTCAAGTCCTGCTTTGCTGACATCTGCCGAGAACCCGCTGCTATAGGTAAAAGTCCGGCGAACACGTATTTCCTTTTTATCCAGTTGCAAAAGGAGGGGGACAGTGAGTTTGTGGATCTTCTCCCGCAGATCTGTTCTTTCAGCAATTGTTTTTAGTTGAGGGCGCGGATTGCTGATGGTCGTCTGAGCAAAGGTGACGATCACAGGGATGGTTTTCTGTTTACTAAACCATTCTTCAGGATTTTTACGGATATGAAGTTTTGCTCTATTGGTAGAAGAAACGTCTAACCACTGATTCCAGGAAAGAGGAGTGTCAGCGGCACCCGGGGAGGTGACAAAAGCAAAAAAGAAGAACAGGAAAAGCAGTACAGAGTGGAAAGTGATAGATGTTCCGGGAATCGTCATGTGTCCGTGAATGAAGGGGAAAATGTTAGTATTTGTATTAGTTGTATATGAAACTCATGTCGAATGCAAATTGAATTCTCCTTTTCCTGCCCGGACTCAGGTAAAAGCAGAAAACCACTGCATAAGCCTGCTCCCGAGAGCAATTTCCCGGATTCAGCAATATGCTGTAAAAGCATGCGGGGCAGGCGTATCAACGATTACTTTTTGTTATGGAAGATTTGACACATTCGTCATTTTGTATTACCGTGTGTAATACGGGGGTGAAGAAAATGATTACATTGAGATTAGATCCGGAACTCGAACAAAAATTAAATAGAACCGCTGCAAATCTTGGTTTAACCAGATCAGAATTAATTCGAAAAAGCATTAAGGAGTATATTGGCAAGCTCAAACAACCAAGTGCATGGGAAACAGGGGAAGATCTGTTTGGTAAATATTCAAGTGGTATTGGGAAATTATCGCAAAACAGAAAAGAACTGCTAAAAGACAAAATTATGGCCAAGAGAAGATGAAAAAAATCTTAATTGACTCTGGTCCATTAATAGCCCTGTTTGACGCATCAGACAAATACCATTTTGAAGCTGTTAATTTTATAAAAACAAATACATTTCCACTTGTTACAACAATCGCATCGGTTACAGAGGTACTGCATCTGTTAGATTTCAATCGAAATGCCCAAATTGATTTTATTGAATGGATACACGGGGGGGCTGTTGAAATTCAAAACATTGAAAATAACGATTTCGGGAGATTAAAAGAATTAACAGAAAAATATCGTGATTTGTCAATGGATTTCGCAGATTCCTGCTTGGTCTATCTTGCCGAAAAATTGAATGTAAATACCATTGCAACTATTGATCGAGATTTCTCAATTTATCGCATTCACGGGAGAAGGAAATTCAAAATTATTCTTTCATGAATCTCTCAACACTCCACACTTGAAATAAATGAACACGACAAGACAGCTGGTTGACAGCAGCTAATCACCTGACGGGAGAGGAACGACCATCCTTGACTGCCCCTCCCACACCACCAGGCATACTTCCTGTCAGCTGAGTAAGAATTGCAGATCTGCAGTACTGCCGAAGTTCGAAAGTACTGCAGGTGAGGGTTTTGAGGCAGGAGGATTATTTTGCAGGTTGGTTGTTTTTGTTTTGCGGATTACGATTGCGTCTGTCAAACCGTTTGTTTTTTAACCATTTTTTCGTTTCCTTGCTGAGCAATGTAAACTGTTCGCCGGTGAGAATTGCCCTGGTCTCTATCAGCATTTTCATTCTTGCAGCTTCAAATCTACTTTTTGCCTGCACATAG
>JANTGG010000195.1 GCA_024763035.1 Desulfocapsa sp.
CTTTGCCTGGGATCCAAGTCTTGCCATTATTATCTCCTGAGTTTTTGTTTCTTGTCATCAATGGGCAGGTGATGGCATCCCGTCACGGGATACCATCACAAGATTGTCGGTTAAAACGGGACGTCATCGGGCATGGGGGGTTTAACATTGTCGCCAACAGTATTTTCATTGGGCGGAGAACCAGCACCTTCCTGCCGACCACCAAGCATTTCCAGTTCCCTGGCATTGATCTCGGTGGTGTAGCGGATTGTGCCATCCTGATCTTCCCATTTCCGGGTGCGGAGTTTGCCCTCGATAAAGACCTTATCGCCTTTGTTCAGGTGTTCGCCGCAGATCTCGGCAAGTTTGCCCCAGGCAACAACACGGTGCCACTAGGTGTGTTCCTGTTTGTTGCCGTCGGAATCTTTCCACCGCTCAGTACTTGCAACAGAAAACGTTGTCACCGGGGTTTCATTCTGTGTGTAGCGTACTTCGGGGTCATTGCCTAAATTTCCGATTACCATTGCCTTGTTCATTGTGTTCCTCCATTAAATTGAATGAATAGATACAAACTCGGGGAGAAACAGATCCCCACAATGGGGATTGGCTCCCCAAGGGGTTACTTTTTTATTTATGCAGCTTTGGCCTTTGCTTTTCGTATTTCCAGAAAGGAAAATGACCGGTCTTCCTGGTATTTATCCAGAACAGCACCGCTTTCAGCCAGGAAGGCTTCCAGACGCACCATATCCAGATGTTTTCTACTGCGGGTTGCCTTTCGCAAAAAACAACCACTGGATTTGATCGGCCCCTTCTGTTCCACAACGGCCAGAAGATGCTTTTTGAGTTTCTTGATTTCACCTTGCAGATTTTTGTCCCTGGCCTGTAGTTCCTGCAACGCTTCCACTGTCACTGCCAGTTCCGGGACATCTTCTCTCTCAAACCGGGGGCAGGTCGCGATATGATCACAAAAACTGCAGAGCGGACTGACCTCGGTTTTCATCTCAAGCTCTACGCCTTCCTGGACAAGATCGTTGCCCCGAAGCATGGCCTGATAATGGGACCAGATGGTTCCGGCCCGTTCCAGAAGTCCATTGAAAATCGTTTCCCGGTGTTCATAGCCGTTGAAAAACGCCACCTTGCCATGGGCAAGATCAAGCGTCAGCACTGCACCTTTGATGGAATACTCAGGGTACTGCTTGGCCAGAGCGCTCATCTGGATATAGAGCTGAGACTCCCAGGAGCTGTACGGCCCGTCAGGGATTCTGCAGGTGCTCTTGATCTCCAGAATGGATTTGATTTTATGAACCTTGGACGTGAAAACAAAGTCGATATGGGCCTTGAGTGGAAGATCACCGGACAGGGCAATTTCCACCTGCTGCTCAAAATTCGAGTAACCGGCAGCAGTAAATGCCCTGGCAATGATGTCTTCGGCCATGTGTCCCCGCTGAAAGCGGAGAAGAGTGGCAAGGTCATTCTCACCTGGATGGATCTTTTCGAGAATTACTTTTCTCGGGCAATATCCGATTTCGGATGCGCCAAGATAGTCTCTGCGATCCCCAAGTGTTTCTGCAGTGTGCTGCTCAGCCAATGTACGCAGGCTTGTCAGCATGGTGGTTTGGATATCCATGTGTATTCCTCCTTGAAAAAAATAGGGAGGGCACACGGATCCCGTCAGGGAGATTTTGTGTAATCCTCCCTTCTGGGTTGGTGGGTTAAAAAGGAAATAAAAAGAAAATAAAAAGTGGTTAATGAACCGTAACTTCCTTGTACCAGTTCTTTCCCGACTTATCCCATCTGAAGCCTGCAGATTTCAGCAGTTCCTTCTTGTCAAACGAGTTGCCAACCGCAACGACGATACCGTCTCTTCGCTGGTATTTGATACCGGCGATTTTGGGAAGTTCGTTATTCGTTGCTTGATCGGCATCGGATTGTCTGGATCTTTGGGGTGATCGTTGTGGCTGCTGTCTGGGAGGTGTTGCCTGAGGACGATTACCGGAATGATAAACTTCTCTGAGCAATCCCCTGTAGGCATCACTGCCAATGGAAAGCAAAGACAAACATTTCTGCAGAGCATCCGTGATGGCGCCTTTCATGGCATCACCCACATTTTTTTTGATGATCTGCATCTGTCCAGTCTGCGATCCTTTGCAAAACCACTCTTCTCCAGTACGGAGAAACAGCTTCACTTCGTCAACCACCTGGTTGTCATAAATTTCCTTACTCACGACCTCGTACCGCCAGTTCTCAGGCAGCAACACATTGTTGACAGCATCAAAAACGTATTGCGGTTTATAGCCATATCTAACCTGACCAATAACCTGGCCGTCTTTCATCATTTTGATCTCCTGCACGGCTTCACGCCCGTAAGCCCGGAGCTGTGCGTTGATCGCCTCAACCTGTTGGGTAATGGTCAGCTTTTTGTTCTCGTCATCAGACATTGTTGTTTCCTCCTGAAATATGGGAGAGAAACAACACTTCCCCTGTCGGGAGTATGCATTTCACTCCCGGTTATGGGTATTGGTGATGATGGTTATAAAGAATATTCTAAATGCCGGGCAAAAGACGAAAAACGATACGCATAAAAATACACGTAAAGCTTGTTTGCCGGACATCGATAAGGGGAAGTAAAAGGAGCAGAAAATCAAGATAGAATTCTGGTTTCGGGGGGTGTCACATCTTGCTGCAAAAAAAAGAAGTTCGCTGCTGCGATTAAACTGTTTTTTAAGCTGACAAAGAATGTAACGAATGTAACCTTAGATACAAGGGTTATTCTGAAAATGAAAACCCAGCTATTTCCCTGCTTGCAGGGATTACTTATATGAAACAAGTGGAATATTACTGATATAATTATGCGTACCTTTGAAAAAAAACAAGAAAAAATTTTGACATAGCTCGACGCAGGTGCTTGACCGAGAATTATGACCATGGTATTATAGTCATAATTGGCAAATAGCAATGTATCTAAGGAGTAACTATGGGACAGACAATTTCCAAATCTCAGTTTAAGCCAAAAGCATTACAATATTTTCGTGATATTCAAGAAAGCGGCCAGGAGCTGATTATTACTGATCACGGTAAGCCGGTTCTAAAAATATTACCTTACCATGAAGAGTCACAGGTTGTACTTGAAGAATTAAAAAACTCAGTAAAACGATATGATAATCCTACGGAACCAGTAGCTTTGGATGATTGGG
>JANTGG010000196.1 GCA_024763035.1 Desulfocapsa sp.
AAGAAGTGCTGCTCCAAATGTGATTTTTCCGTCTCGTATTAACTTCAATTTTGTAAGATTGGTTGTCAGGTCACCCTGTAGTGCAATACGACCTCGACTATTCACCTGATCAAAGAATTTCTGTATTAACACTTGATCAAGCTCATCAAGACTAATTCGTGATGGATAAGCATCAAAGGATAGTGACAGAGACTGCTGCTGTAAGTCTACAATTTCGTCCAGTGTCAATGTATGGTTACTGTTATGTACTCTTTTATAATATCGACTTTTGTAAGAAACAGGCTTTACCGGATATTCGGCAACCTCAAAAACAATTACACTCTTGCCCTCTCTTTCTTCCACCCATATCTTCGGAAATAGCTGAGGATAAGTAGCCACCTTAATCTCATTCTGATAGTGCTGGAGAGTCTCATCACCAATATCAACACCACAGACGTCCCCATCATCCTTAATGCCAATAACAACTTTACCGCCATCAGTGTTACTGAATGCCACGAGGGAAATGATCAGTTCCTTACCGAAGCTTTTCTTATATTCTGTCTGTTGGCTTTCCATCGTTTTAATCTGGTTTTGATGTGGAGCTTGCCCCTGCGAGGGATTCAAGGTGTTGCCAGACCTGGAAAATCGCTCGCAGGGGCGAGCTCCTACAGTCCCATTTTACATTTACCTGAAATCATGAAATATTTTGTCGTTATCATCAACAATGCACAGTTAATCTACATTTGATGTCGAGGCTCATTCCTGTATGTAATTGAAAGGTGTTGCTGAATCTGGGAGATCGCTCGCGGGGGCGAGCTCCTACTGTTTCAGTATGCAGTTATCCGGGAATCGGTGGTATTCCTGGAAGACTTCGTTCAATATTTTTTGTTAATCCTCACGTAACTTCAGAATACTTCCTCTTCGCCCATTCTAACCTTCTCAAGTAACACTAAGTACGCTTTGAAGCCCAGAGTGTACGAAGCCAAGGCACTCTACACAGTCACGTTTCGTGCTTTATTAACCTTACTGGTGCTAACGCTTTAAAATACTCTGTCATTTGTCAAACTGGTACTGCATCTCACGTACCAGGAAGGTATCAGATAAATCTTTCAGGAAGAAACGTATTTCCCCGTTTCCTTTTACTTTTTTGCCGTTTTTGTAATCAATACGAATAACAAAACGCCCGTCCAGCTGAATCTCCCCTTCTATTTTCTCCCACTTTAAAATAGAAATATCCAAACGGATGCCATTTGCCGATTGAAACAGCTCCTTATATGTGGGTAAAACCTCTTTGATCAACTTACCATTCTCGGTGGTCTGCTCATTGAAAAATCGGGTAAAACCGGCAAGGTTCCTATTCCTGTATGCCGCAGTGTATTCTTTGAGGAACTGCTCTATCCGTTCCTGCATTTCGTTATGCGAATCTTTGGGAGTTACTGATGTTTTACTCTGTTTTGCAGGTAAAATAACAACTGGAGCTGCGGCTTTTTTAACCGGTTTCTTTACAACTGGCTTTTTGGGTTCTGCTGTTTTTATTACTGCAACAGGTTTTACTTCTTCCACTCCATTCGGAGACGGTTTGGGTGAAGCAATTTCAACTTTTTCCTTTTCCACTTTTGCAGTTTCTTTTTTCTCCTGCACATTACCGTCTTCTGTTGCCTGGACGTTCTCTTCTTCCACTATTACCGGCGGTACAGGTTCAACCATTACGGGCTCTTCCTCTGCAGCCACACTTTCCTGTGCATCTGCCTGTTTCCCCGGATCAGGCTCCTGCGTCTGCACAACAGGTTCTACATCCGGTTCGACTGAGGGTTCAGATGCTTCTGCTTGTTCTGGGTGGGTAACAGGTTCGTCAAGAAATGATCCCTGGCTGTCTGAGGTATCAATTACGGCAGAATCCGGAGGGATAAAGGCCGCCTGCTGGAGTTTCAGTCCGGTTATCATAGCCTTTTTCTGATATCCTCTGGCTGCCAGGATACTGACCACAACCATTACCAGAGTGAGAGCAGAGAACCAGAGTATATTCTTTTTTTTCTTCGCAGCACTGAGAGTGCTTTTTCGCTGTTCCGGTTTCCAGTGTGTCGGTCGTGCCGGTGCCGGTTGTTGGGGGGGCGGTTCACCTGCAGTCTCAATATCCTGAAGAGCCTGATAGGCCTTATTGATTCTGATAAAAACGGCAGCATCTTCCGGGGAGTTTGATGACGATGTGTCGGGATGATAGCGAAGACTCAGCCTTCGGTAGGCATCCTTTATCTCTTCTGCAGTGGCACCTGCCTCGAGACCAAGCGTTTGGAAGTGCTCATCGTTTTGCTGATCAGGCTGAAAAACAGACAGAATCTGCTGCATCTCATACAGGAAATTCCGGACATCCACCTGTCTCTGATGACACTGCTCATCTACCCATGAAATTGCCTCACGATCATCTTCATTGTTTTTCTGTACAAGCAGACGGCAGACGGCCAGCATCCCTGTGTTGTCTGCAATATATGCAAGCATTCTGTCTGTTGAAACATTAGCCGCATACTTTTTTATCAGGCGGATAATGAGCTCTTTATCTCTGGAAGTTATCATTGCTGTTCATCTAATATGGTAAAATGCTCGCCTGTTTCTGCTATCTTCACACCACTCAGCCAGATATCTCCAGCCAGTTTGTTATCAATCTGCGTGCTTTCTTTTCTGCGGATACGCAGACGAATGGCACTGCATTCTTCGGGAACAGCAAAAGAGGTAAATGTTTCCGTCCAGGGCTGCTCACTCTGCACCATTTCCGCTCTTTGGTACAAGCCCTTACAGCCAAATCCAATAATTTCCCAGAACGGCCGTTGGTCGGTGGTAAGCTTTGCTGTTTTCACACGGCTTCTTATTGTGTACACCCTGCCGCCCTGCAGAGGGATAATCTGGGAGGGGTAATACAGTTTCACATTTTTTTTGCGGTTGAAATGCAGATGCAAGGAGGGAGGATCCCCCTTTTTCGTTGCTCCCTTCAACTTCCAGCTGACGCCCTTGTTCTTTCCAAGACGCCAGCCGAAGGCATTCTGCAACGGTTCTTGAGTAAAATCCCCATTATACACAAGTGTCTCCGTATTAAAATGTTTTCTCCAGATCT
>JANTGG010000197.1 GCA_024763035.1 Desulfocapsa sp.
CTGCAGACGGGCGCTGGCTGGTCATAGGCGGGCATGGGGAATTTGGTTCACCGGTGCCGGTTCTGTCCAGTCATCCACTATACAGGCAGTACCAGAAGCTGAGCAGAGTTGCCATTGATGCCCTTAAAGAAAATAAGGATATTGAGACGGTTGCTTTTATGACGGCAACCCGTGTTCTTTTTTCATTGCGCAACAGTCTCTCAATCGCTGATCTTCCCGCAAATCCGAATTATGATGCGGCACTGGATGGGCTGAACAATGCTGCTGAGGAACTGATAGTGGCTGGGAAAAAGCTTGTTCTTATCGTTGATAACCCAACGCTTGCGGCGGACCCGAAAGATTGTTTCAGGCGGACAACCTCATTGGCAATGATTAATACAATGCTTCCTGATACTGCAAATGATCTTTGCAGCATATCCCTTTCCCGTCATCTGGAGTTGTCCCGCAAGTACCGGAAGCTGCTGCTGGAGGTGAAATCCCGACATCCTGAAAAGATCAGCATATTTGACACGCTTCCCTATCTGTGTGATACCGGAACCGATGTCTGCCCGTCGCTTAAAGACGGACATCGACTGTACGATTACTCTGACCATATCTCAGATTACGCTGCTGGAATCATCGGCGAGGGACTGAACAGCTTCGTATCTGAAAATAAATAATGACTATGTAAATAAAGAGTTGCAGGATACTGAGTATCGTGGTTTTATTGTTTCTGAACTTTCGGTAATTTGTAAAAGTTGAATATGGAAGCCAGCGAAAACATAACTACAGCAAGATTCCGCCTCGTGGAAACAGGAGGGCGGACCAGTCAGGATTTGGGGCTTGGCCGTATCGTCGGGCAGGTGTTGGTTTATCTGTATCTGCAGCCTGATGAGTGCTCTCTTGATGTTTTGGAGTCTGACCTTGGTTTGAGCAAGGCTTCTGTGAGTGTGGCAGCACGACAGCTTGAAACCCTTGGGCTGGTGAACAGGGTCTGGGTAAAAGGTGAACGGAAGAAGTATTATCGCAGTGCAGATAATATTGCCAGTGCTCTGCAGAAGGGGCTTTTGTCCATTGTTCGGCAAAAAGTGGATAATTTTGGTGAAGAGCTGGACTCCAGCATGGAGCTGCTTGAGGGAGTTACCCTTCAGGAGAAGAACCGTGAGCTTGAATTTTTGAAGCAAAGGGTCGGTCGGGCAAGTAACTTGCAAAAACGGTTGAATAAAGTGTTGGGGAACCCTCTTGTCAGACTTCTTACAAAAAACTGAACGGAAAGGTATGAAAGAGAACGATACAGGTATAGCTGAAGATCAGTGGGATATGGTCATCAAACCGAAGAGTGGCTGGTTTGATATTGATCTGGCTGAGATCTGGCGGTATCGGGATCTTGTCAGTATGTTTGTTAAACGTGATTTTGTCACCATGTACAAACAGACCATTCTCGGGCCCCTGTGGTTTATTATTCAACCACTCTTTACCACGCTGGTATTCACGATTATTTTTGGAAAAGTTGCTAAAATTTCCACAGATAACATCCCGCCGTTTCTTTTTTATCTCTCCGGTAATGTTGCCTGGTCGTATTTTGGCACCTGTCTTGGCAGAACCTCGGACACCTTTAATGCCAATGCCGGTATCTTTGGAAAAGTGTATTTTCCCCGCCTGACCGTTCCGGTGGCGTCGATTATCTCAGCCCTTCTCCAGTTCGGTATCCAGTTCCTGCTGTTCTTGGGATTTTATTTTTATTTTATGCTGCAGGGGGTGCCGATTTTACCAAAACTCTGGATTGCTGCCCTGCCGATTTTGCTCCTGCAGATGGCACTCCTTGGTCTTGGAGTTGGTATACTTGTCTCTTCCATGACGACAAAGTACAAAGATCTCCGAATGGCAATGGGATTTCTGACTCAGCTGTGGATGTATGCAACACCGATTGTTTATCCGTTGAGCCTGGTTCCGGACTGGTTGAAACCCTGGTACGTCCTGAACCCTATGGTCGCAATTGTTGAGAGCTTCAGATATGCCTTTCTTGGGTCTGGTGTTATTGAGTGGAGTTATATTATAACCGGCTGGCTTGTCACCATTGCAATTCTCTTTGCCGGTATCGTGCTTTTCAGCCGTATTGAAAAAACATTTATGGATACAGTTTAGTGGCTTACTGCTGAAAGACTGTAATAAAAAACAAGAAATTAATGAGCTTAAAACTCGAATACTAACGATAGCAACAAGGCACTTATACCCCTCAAGGGGGTACTGAAAAGAGTACCTGCTTACCATTCTTCACAGGTGTTAGTGTCTTTCGGATAAATTTCTCGGAGTCTTTGCTTACCTGTTTTTTTGTAAGAAAATTGTTGACGATGTACTTATGCTGATTTGTTGCTCATCAGTGGTGCTATGCAGTGTTATTTCTCGTGATGTGAAGGATTTGTTATGCAAGGAGAGAAGGATATACGTTGGAAACAGCGATTTGAGAATTTTCAAGCTGCTTATCGACTTTTGGAAAGTGCTATTGAAATCAGTCACCCGACAGAAGTTGAGCGTGCAGGCCTAATTCAGTTTTTTGAAATGACATTTGAGTTATCCTGGAAACTCTTAAAAGATTATCTTGAGCAGGAAGGTTTTACAGTAAAAACTCCACGGCAGGTTTTGAAACAGGCATTTCAGGCTGAGTTTATCACTGATGGGGAAGTTTGGCTTAATGCACTACATGATAGAAACTTGACAGCCCATACATATGAGGAAAAAACAGCAGCAAAGGTTGAAAGGACAATACGCTTAGAATATTATCCCGCAATTGTTGAGCTTTATGAATTTTTCACTGACCTGGATAACTGATTTAATGCCTTACTGCTGAAAAGCTGTAAGAAAAAACAGGTAAGCGAAGACTCCGAGAAAATAAATGACCTTAAAACTCGAATGGTAACGACAGCAACAAGGCACTTACAGCGGCTTACCATTCTTCACCGGTGTTAGATGTTTGGCCTCGAACAAAGACATATTGAATTAATTACTGCAGTAATGCAAAAGTTCACAGCCGTTGAGCAGGCATCAATCTTTGGATCAAGAGCAATG
>JANTGG010000198.1 GCA_024763035.1 Desulfocapsa sp.
CTGCAACCGGACAGAAAACCGACAAAAATCGAACTCAACGTTCTGAAATCGTCCATTGCCACCGCATGTACGGATATCGACAAATCTCTCAAACAGGTTGTTGATATCAAATCTTCCCTTGTGAAGATCGAATCCAATTCCAGGCTGGTTTCCATTGCCGAACCTGACGCGGAGGTACAGGTTGGTCGATTTACAGTAACCATTGGTGATCTGTCAGGTTCCTGTGATCTTGTCTTTCCTACAGCCACCCTGGATCCTGTAAAAGAACAGCTGCGTGAACTCCTCACCATCAAGACAGTTCGCCAGTCAGGATGGCACGACCTCCTCCTTGCAGAACTGCAGGAGATGTCCACCACAGTCATTGCCCAGTCGGGCACTATTACCCTGCCCGTACACAAAGTAATGAACCTCAGGAAAGGTGACGTTCTCGCCATCGACTACGACCCCAACGCCCCTCTTCGGGTGCTGGTGGAAGAAAGTCCAAAGTTTTTCGCCATCCCCGGCACAATAAACGGAAAAAAAGCAATCCACTTGACCGGCGCATGCGCCCACGGAGAATAAAATGGATCACGACGATATTCAGCAAAATGCAAAACCGGCACCGGAAGAGATTGAGGAACTGCTCAAGGATGATGAAGATTCCACTCCGGAACCACCCCCACAGGCAGAAAACCGGCAGGCAGATGACCCCGCGCCTGCAAAATCACCAGAGGAACGCGGCCTCGAGTTCCTCTATGATGTCCCGCTACAGATCTCTGTTGAAGTTGGAAGGAGTAAGATCCTCTTAAAAGATCTATTGATGATGGGGGAAGGTTATATCGTCGAACTCGACAAAATGGCAGGAGAGCCCCTGGATCTGTATGTGAATTCAAAACTTATTGCCAAAGGCGAGGCGGTCATGGTTGGTGACAAATTCGGCATCCGACTCACGGATGTTGTCAGCCCAAGCAGCCGCGTTGAACAGCTGGGGTGAGTTGTGAGAAACCGATCCACCATCATGGCAGTAGTGAGTATTCCCGTTTTCTCAAAACCTGCATTTGCAGCAGCCGCTGAATCATCAATGACTGCCGCAGGACTGCGCATGTTCTGGGGTCTGCTTCTGGTACTGGGGATACTTCTGCTGATATACGGATTTGCCAGAAAAAGACTTTCTCCCGTCTACGCAAATGACAAATCAAAGATCAAAGTTCTTGAGATTCGTCACCTGATGCCGAAGAAATCACTGTGTCTGGTTGAAGTCTCAGGCAGGGAATACCTGCTCGGTCTTGGGAGTGACAATATCACCCTGCTGTCCGGTTCGAAAACCACCGGAGACACGAAACATTCAGATAAAGGCGACGAGACGCATGCTCTCTAGGTCTACCCACAAAGAGATCATTTTTTTTTCTGTAACGACTCTTTCCCTGTTCTTTATATTGTTTTTCTGCAGTAACACTGCCTCTGCTGTGGGTTTACCCACCGTCACCTTTGGTGTTACGGATGCAGACAATCCCCAGCAGATTTCCACCGGTCTGCAGGTTCTCTTCCTCCTCACCATCCTCTCCATTGCTCCGGGAATAGTGCTGATGACCACCTGTTTCACCCGTATCGTCATCGTCCTCGGTTTTGTGCGAATGGCAATGGGAACGCAGAATATGCCACCCACCCAGGTTATTATAGGTCTTTCTCTCTTCCTGACGTTCTTTATCATGTCACCCACATTGAACGACATCAACGAAAACGCCTTGCAGCCATTTCTCAATAACAAAATCACCCAGGAGGAAGCACTTGACAAGGCAGTCAACCCCATGCGTGATTTTATGTTTTCGCAGGTGAAAGAACCGGAACTCACCCTTCTCGCTCGGATTACCATGAACAATGAACCCTATGACAGGGAAGATATCTCAACCATTACTCTTATCCCTGCCTTTATGTTGTCTGAGCTGAAACGTGCCTTTCAGATGGGATTTATGATATACATTCCTTTTCTGGTTATTGATATGATCGTTGCCTCCATTCTCATGTCCATGGGCATGATGATGCTGCCGCCTGTTATAATCTCAATGCCTTTCAAGCTTCTTCTTTTCGTACTGGTTGACGGCTGGTCCTTAATTGTCGGTTCGCTGATTAAAAGCTTCCATCTTTAAACAAAAAAACAAAAAACAAAAGAAACAATGACTATAGAATTCGTGGTAGATATTTGCAGAAAAGGCGTTCAAACCACACTTCTGGTTGCTGCTCCCATGCTGCTTGCCGGTATGCTTATTGGTCTTATTGTTTCCATTTTTCAGGCAGCCACCCAGATCAATGAACAGACGCTCACCTTTATCCCCAAAATTGTTGCCGTCTTCCTCGCTCTGCTGATAATGGCACCTTGGATTATCCATACAGTCACCTCTTTTGCAACAGGAATATTTTCTGCCATTGCCAACTTTTGACTGTATGAAACGGGTACATCCCGTGTATTCTTTTCGCCGGTAACACCAAAATGGACACACTCCTACTTCCCATAGAGCAGTTCCAGGCATTCCTCATCTGTTTTGGCAGAGTTGCGGGTTTTGTTGGGGCAGTCCCCGTTCTGGTCAGCAGTCAAACCCCTGCCCGCTTAAAAGCCGGACTGGCCTTTATGGTGTCCCTTGCCCTGTTTCCGGTTATGACAACATCGGTTCAACCCGCTTCCCTTGCACCTGTCACCTTCCTACTACTTCTCGTAAATGAGGTACTGCTCGGCACAATGATCGGGCTGGTTGCCCGCATGATCTTCACCGCTGTTGAATACGGTGGAACTGTTATCGGCTACCAGATGGGATTTGCAGCTGCAAATGTCTTTGACCCAAGCAGCCAGAGACAGACAGCACTTATTTCCCAGTTTCAAAATGTCTTTGCCATCCTTATCTTCCTTGCCATCGACGGTCATTTTGTGTTTTTCCAGATTGCCGCCAAATCCTATGAAACCCTGCCTCCAGGTGCATTTAATATTTCCGGTGAGGCAATCCCCTATCTTATGGAACTTTCATCACGTATCTTTTCAATTGGCATGCAGTTCAGTGCTCCGCTG
>JANTGG010000199.1 GCA_024763035.1 Desulfocapsa sp.
GAGCGGCACAGCAGTCTAAGCTGCCAGTGCGTAGTTATAATCGTCGGCGATTATAATTAAAGTACCATCGGTTTTACGAGCAGACAGAAAGCTCGGCATGCAACGTAAAGCTTACACATCCCTGTCGAATCCGTTTCGCCCCCATATATGTTGAAATTTCACTGTGACAACCTAGGAGGCTGTCAGAATGCCCTTTCGTCCAAACTCTTCGTTATTTTCAAAAGCTTATCCTCAGAATATCAATTATATGCCTGCGGTAAAATTTTGAAAATGCCTCGATTTTGAACGAAATGCCTATTCTAGGACAAACTCCTAACCAATTTGATTATGGCGCATTGCCCGTTGCAGTTCACGGTTACTCTGTTTTTCTTTCAGAGATGCCCGTTTGTCATACAATTTTTTGCCCCGTGCAAGCCCAAGTTCAACTTTGGCTTTACCATTCGCTACAAAGTATATCTTCAAGGGGATCAACGCAAGCCCCTTTTCTTTTAATTTTCCCACAAGTTTTTTTAACTCCCGTTTATGGAGCAGGAGTTTACGCACCCGCATGGGCTCGTTGGGGTTGTGGGTGGCAAAGCTATAGGAGGAAATATGAACATTGTGGAGATACAATTCCCCGCGATTATCCATCTGGGCGTAGCCGTCACGCAGGTTTGCCTTTCCAGCCCGCAGAGATTTCACCTCCGGACCACGCAGCACCATCCCTGCTTCGTATGTGGTGTCGATATGATAATCGTGAAATGCTTTTTTATTTTTGCAGACAATCTTAATGGCTCTGCTGCTGTCGTTCTTGCTCATTTTACTCAGCGGTGACCCGCATCGCTTCCTGATATGTTGTTTTTCCGGTCTTTACCTTTTCCCATGCGTCCTCCCGTAACGTAGTCATTCCTTCACGGATTGCAAGCTGCCGCATGTCGTTAACGCTTTTTCGATCATTGACCATTCGTTTCATCTGGTCGGAAAGGGGAAAAATCTCGAACACCCCGCACCTGCCTCTGTATCCGGTCCCTCTGCATTTTCGGCAGCCTTTTCCGCGTTTCAGAGTGAATGTCTCGTTTTCTGAGACCGGAAAGCCGAGCCTGAAGAGATCTTTACCTTCCATACTGAAGGATTCTTCACAGTCGCTGCAGATGGTGCGTACCAGACGTTGTGCCAGGGAACCGAGCAGTGTTGAGGTGATAAGAAATGGTTCAAGGCCGAGATCCATAAGTCTGGCGATGGCAGAAACCGCATCATTGGTGTGCAGGGTGGAGAATACCAGATGACCGGTCATTGCCGCTTGTACCGCATGGGAGGCGGTGTCCAGATCCCGGATTTCCCCAATCATGATAATATCAGGATCCTGGCGCAGGATATTTCTTAGAATTGTGGAAAAGGTGACGTCGATAAGCGGCTGCACAGAGATCTGGTTAAATGATTCATAGACCATCTCCACCGGGTCTTCCACGGTAACAATATTCTTTTCGGGCGTGGCAAGTTTTTCCAGGGTGGAGTAGAGGGTGGTCGATTTACCGGAGCCGGTGGGACCGGTGACAAGTACAATCCCATGGGGGGATTTGATAAAGGAGTTGTAGACTATGCGATCCCGTTTGGAAAAACCGAGATTTGCCAGATCCTGAAACATTACATCGGGATCGAGGATACGCATGACAACCTTTTCTCCAAAAGAAACAGGAACGGTGGAGACTCGAACCTCCGCTTCCTTGTCACCACTGATGCCGATTTTTATGCGACCATCCTGGGGTCTGCGTTTTTCCGCAATATCCAGGCGGGCTAGGAACTTTATTCGGGCAACAATGGCTGAGTGAACGGCTTTCGGCAGGTTGTAGATGGTATGCAGGGCACCGTCGATGCGAAAACGGATATGGCATGTATCACGTTTGGGTTCCACGTGGATATCACTTGCTGTTTGATCGAGTGCATAGTTGAACAGGTGATTGACCGCTGTTTTGATGTGTTGGTCGGAAGAAGAAATCTCTTTGGCCGAGGATATTTTGACAAACTGCTCCAGATTGCCGATATCAACGGAGCCACCCACACCCGGACCTGAAAACTGACTTTCTGCAGCACTGATTGAGCGCTGGAAGCCGAAAAATTCGCCAAGAATCTTTTTGATATCTGATTTTGGGGCAATATAGGGCTTGACCTTCACCTGATTGGCATTCTCTATATCTTTTAAGGCAACGGTGTCGTCCGGATGATAGACTGCTACTTCCAGTATGCCGTTTTGAAAGTTGAACGGCAGGAGCATGTGACCAATGGCAAAGTTTCTGGGGATGGTTTTGGTCACGATATCCATATCGAGATTCAGTGGGTCAAGTTTCTTGAAGGGAATACCGACGGACTGACTGACCGTCTGCATAATCATATCTTCTGTAAGTGTCGTTCCTTTTTTTCCTCCTACATTCAGGCGAAAGGAGACGATAACGTCGATCAGGTCTGGAAAGTTTTTGTCGAAATATTTATCGGCACCATATTTTTTTAAGAGTTTTTGCCGCTGTTTTCCCTTCTCAAGAGTGATGAATTTGTGTTGTTTCCCCGTGATAAGCCCTTTTTTTTCCAATATCTCAAGGAGGGCATCGCTGTTTAAAAGTTTCATAAGGAGAGGCTCGGTTGTTTTTCGTTATTTTTTGAAGCAAAGCTTTGTCACAGTTGCTATTCTGCTCTTTTCAGATCACATAATCAAGGAACTTTATGCCAAATGAGGCTATCGGGAAAGATTAGTTTTCAACTAGTGGAGTGATCTGTTATAAATCAAAAGGCAGTTTGTTAACAGATTATTCATATCGTTCACCCCAATTCAGGAAAATCCATGTCAGTCGCAGTCACTCAGTTCTATCGTCAGATCGACGAAAATCGGGAATATTGTTTTAATATTGAATCCATCCGTCCTTTGACAGGTAAGGAACAGGAACGTCTGCAGCTTATTCTGGCTGATGGATTTTTGTCTGATTCTGTGTCCACCCGGTCCCTGCTTACAGGACAACGGATTGTTGAGATGGGACCCAGGTTAAATTTTGCCACGGCATGGTC
>JANTGG010000200.1 GCA_024763035.1 Desulfocapsa sp.
GGCAGCCAGCTGTTGAGTAAGGTTGCAGGCATGAAATTGATCAGTGGTTCTGTGGAATCCATTGTTGATCGTCTCCGACAGAGGGTAAAAAGATCATATCGGGAAGTGGAGGAGATCGACCATGTGAAGGCTGAAAAAATTGATTATTCGGCTGAGGAACTTCTGACAGTTCGTGGAAAATATGCCATGTTTTCTGCTGAAGAGGATGTGAAGATTAATGGTGAACGAATTCACATGGGATAAGGGGGGAGATTGATGTTTGCAAATACACAAATGATGGGAATGGATACCGGATTTCCTGATGTCTGTCTGACACCGGCACCACCTGCTCCAGCACCCATACCCATACCTTATCCCAATATTGCCATGGGACCAACTGCAAATCCGGCAACAGCATGTATGAAGGTGCTGATCATGGGGATGCCGGCGCACAATATGGGGACGACAGTCCCCATGACAAATGGTGATAATGCCGGTGTTTCGCTGGGTGTTGCTTCAGGAAGGGTTATGGGGCCGTCGAGACATTTGACCGGTGCTTTTACAGTTCTTTTCCAGGGGAAGCCGGCAACACGTTTGAGTAGTGCTTCCTTGCAAAATGGTACCAATGTCCCGGGGATGCGCGTTGTTCCAAGCCAGACAAAGGTGCTTTTGCTTGCACCGTAATCTGCTGATATGACTGAACAGCAGTATAATATCCCGGAAGTCCTGGTGTCGGTCAGCTGGTCGTCTGGGCAGATTGCTGAAAAAGCGTTTGCCTCATCTTTTCAAGTTGGCAGGGATCCTGAATGCGAGATCCCGGTTGCTGATTCGGTGGTCAGCCGGCATCATGCCGAGGTTGTTTTTCTTGCCGGAAAATGGTGGGTGCAGGATTGCGGCAGTGCCAATGGAATCTTCGTCAATGGTCAGCGGGTAGAGCGGATTGCTGTTGATGGTGCGCTTGAAGTTGAACTGGGGAGGAATGGACCACGACTCCGGCTGCGGGTGGAACAGCCTGTTCCCGTGGAATCTGACACAAAAAAACCTGCCCGCTCCATGGCAGACTATCAGGAGCATTATTTTGGTGACGGAGATGATGGGGATGCCGGTGAGCATACCATTATGGTGCGTCAGGCATTTGCCCAGGTACAGAAGAAACAGAAAAGAAAGTATGGGGCGGTTATTGCTGTTGTGTCCTGTCTGTTCGTAGCTGCCGTGTCCGTTGCAGTATACATGCATCTGCAGGTTGAAAAACAGAAACAGCTTGCCGGTGAGATCTTTTACACCATGAAGGGACTGGAGATTGAGTTTGCAGATCTCCTGGACACGGCACGAGAGACAGATGACAGCGCGACCATTGCCAGAATAGAGCAGTACAAGAAGCAGGCAGAGGAGCTTGAGAGCAGTTACACCGAGTTTGTTGATAATCTTGGCACATACAAAAGTATCAGCCCGCAGGAGCAGGCGATCCTGAAAACTGCCAGGGCGTTTGGGGAATGTGATATCCTGGTTCCTGCTGATTTTACAAAAGAAGTGCTGAATTATATTAAAAAGTGGAAGTCCAGCAAGCGGCTGGTCAATGCCCTGGGGAAGGCTGAAAAGAAGGGCTATACCATCCCCATTGCCCGCACCATGCTCTACTATTATCTGCCGCCCCAGTTTTTTTACCTGGCACTGCAGGAGAGTAATTTTAATGTGAACGCCCTGGGACCGAAAACCCGGTGGGGAATTGCCAAGGGCATGTGGCAGTTTATACCGGAAACAGGCAGCCGTTACGGGCTGCATACCGGTCCTCTTGCCGGGGAGCGAAAGGTTGATCCTCAGGATGATCGGCATAACTTTGCAAAATCAACCATTGCCGCTGCCAAGTATCTGCGAAAAATATACGATACCGACGCCCAGGCATCGGGACTGCTGGTGATGGCATCCTATAACTGGGGTGAAAACCGGGTGATTCGGATGGTGAGGGCCATGCCGAACAATCCGAAGGAGCGTAATTTTTGGCAGTTTTTCAAGAAATACAGGGATAAGATGCCCAAACAGACCTACGATTATGTTTTTTATATCTTTTCGGCGGCGGTGATTGGAGAAAATCCCCGGCTTTTTGGTTTTGACTTTGATAATCCGCTGCTGATGGCGGAGAAATAAGGACACCATGCAGAAAAAAATATGGATAAGTGCGTTTGACTGTCCCGAAGAAACGGTGCAGACGGTTATGGGGAAGCTGCAGACATACGGTCTGGCGGCTGATGGTCATTTTTTTACGGATGATCTGGAAAAGATGGCGTGGTCGGCTCCCCGCAGGGAACTGATCGACTCCGGAATCTCCATGTGGCTGATTATTGCTTCTGCTGAGAATTTTCAGCAGGCGTCCTTCCGTTATGGGATCAGCATGCTGGCACTGGCTGTGCGGGCGGAGCGGGGAAGCTCATTCCCGGTGCTTATCCTCCAGACAGGAGATGATGCAATTGTGCCGGAATCTTTGCCCACTCCCTTTCTGGATACAAAGGTCTTTCCCCTTTCTGCGGATAGCTATGCCGCTAAACTGATTGCCATTGCCCATACGCCTGTCCAGGCGTCTGAGCCCGAATATCGTCTGGATGTGTATGGTATTCAGAATATCGGACAGTGGTTTGAGGTGGGTCCTGTAAAAGAGGGTTGGCAGGGCGCAATCTTCGGGGTGAACGGTGGCGAGATAAAGCTTCACGCAGTGGGAGATTCCGGGCAGCTTCCGGAAAAAACGGTGCTGAATTATCCGCAGGAAGGTCTGGAAATCACCATGGGCGAGCGAAAATTCATCGCCTGGGGGGTACAGAATGTGATTGAACCGGGCACCTCCTACTACCTGAAAGTTGAAGGCACTCCGGAAGAAATCATGTTTTGTCCCTACTCCTCAGAAGAGGAAACAGAGGCATTTATTATCAGATTCTAATACTGTACAAAAACGAGAAGAGATTATGACAGAACTGAATATCCCCCGTACCGA
>JANTGG010000201.1 GCA_024763035.1 Desulfocapsa sp.
TGTTGCTGTTGATGTTGCAGGTGCGGTTTGGATAACGGCTACGCTGGTTGCGGCGTGAGCCGGCAGTGCTATTTGACCTACAATAGGTTTTGTCCATTTGTCAGGAAGAACATTATATCCTGCGAGAACTCCAACTCCGACGGCAATTTTCTTTAATGCCGACCGTCTGCTTTGGTCCGGGGAATTGGCTGCGTTTTGTTCTTTTTTCTGCCCTTGCATAGTACTCCTTTTGGTAGTTAGGGGTTACTGTTGTGTTTGTATATTGCACATTCACGTATCGATACGGTTGAATCACCGATGGTTAATCGTGCAATTTTTCTTATTATTCACTATTTACGATATTTTATTTAACTAATCAATAAAGATTTACAGGATTTTAACATATTTTTTGTGTCAGGCGGGGAAGTGTTGTGTAACATACCGTTACTATAAAATAAAATAGATTTCTACTGATATTCGAAAAACATCTTTTATCTCTGGAAAAAACATGCTTCAATGAGCCGATCCGACCATGGTGAGAATGGCTTGACAACTATCTCTGTATGATCCATTTCTGCCCTGTAAATAAGGAAGCAGTTTTTTTCAGAGAATTCTGGTAGTTTTGTGTACAATTCAAACTGGCAGGCTCATATACTGTTTGACTTTTATCCCCTGGCTTAGTAGTTCACTGGTACACAATAAAAGTCTGTTTCTTCCGTATTTTTTAACCACACTATACTCCGCCGGGTATCTGTTATATGAAAATATTAGTTATTTCCCCACAGCCTTTCTTTACTCCTCGCGGCACCCCTTTCAGTGTCTATTACAGAAGTCTTATTACATCTCAACTTGGGATAGATATTGACCTGCTGACCTATGGTGAAGGGCGGGATGTTGATATCCCAAGGGTTCGTATCTTTCGTATTCCTCGTTTTGCTGCCCTTGGTCATGTAAAAGTGGGACCATCTCTTCTTAAACTGTTTCTCGATTTCTTCCTGATTTTATCAACACTGAAAATGCTCATCATGAATAAATATGATGTTGTGCATGCCCATGAGGAGGCAATCTTTTACTGTCGGTTTCTGAAACCTCTCTTTGGTTTCAAACTCATTTACGATATGCATTCAAGTCTGCCCCAGCAGTTAACCAACTTTGAATTTACCACCTCGAAGATTTTGATAGGACTCTTTAAAAAACTTGAGGATTCCTGTCTGAAAAAAGCGGATGCTGTTATTACCATCTGCCCTGATCTCTCAGATTATGTGAACTCGCTTATTGAGAATAAGGAAAAACATTTTTTAATCGAGAATTCTATATTTGATCCGGTAAAACTTGCAGGGGAATCACAGGATGGCTCCACAAACAGCAGTGATGAAAAAAACATTGAACTTGATCAGAATCTTTCCTGGATTGTTTATGCCGGAACCCTTGAAGCATATCAGGGGATTGATATTCTTATCAGGGCGTTTGCTCTTTTTGCAAAAGAAAATACCACCCATAATTTACTGATCGTGGGTGGAACGCCGGAACAGGTTGCAAGCTATTCCGCCCTGGCTGATGAATGCGGACTTGGAGAACGCTGTCTTTTCACAGGGCAGGTGGTACAACCGCTTGCCAAAGCCTACTGTGCCAAAGCGTCTGTACTTGTATCGCCCCGCAGCAGCGGAACCAACACACCGTTAAAAGTCTATGAACAGCTTGAGAGCGGGCTCCCCCTTGTCGCCACACGAATCTATTCACACACCCAGGTACTCGATGATTCCGTTGCCTTTTTAGTGGAGCCTGAACCTTCTGCCATGGCAGAAGGGCTTACTGCCGCCATCGGTGAGCAGGCTGCTGAAAAGGCAGCCAATGCCCGGAAACTCTATGAAGAGCGTTATTCAAGGGCACGATACATAGAAAAAATGACCAATCTTTTTACCTATCTCGGGCTGAAATCCGCATGAGCTGCAAAGGTGTGGATCTACCTGCTGCGAGGATCTCTTCCCCCTCTCCTTTATTCCTTTATTCCTTTTTTACGAGAAGAATATGTGCGGGATAGCTGGAATACTCTCATTTGGATCGAATGCCCCTCCTGAGGATGAACAGATCCGTGCCATGTGTGATGTCATAGAACATCGCGGACCGGATGACTATGGCGGTGATGTCAGGGATGGTGTCGGGCTTGGTATGCGTCGTCTCTCCATTATTGATCTTGCCGGCGGGCAGCAGCCCATCTTTAATGAAGATGGATCTATCCTCTGTGTATTTAATGGAGAAATATATAATTTTAAAGAGTTGCGTAAGCAGCTTTCCGCAAAGGGGCACAGCTTTCAGACCAGCAGTGATACTGAGGTTATTGTGCATGCCTATGAAGAGTACGGCGAGGAGTTTCCAACCCGGCTGAATGGAATGTTTGCCATTGCCCTCCATGATACCCGCAGGAAAAAGGTCGTTCTGGCCCGGGATCATCTGGGGATTAAACCCCTGTTTTATTATTTCTCCGGATCTCATCTGGTTTTTGGTTCTGAGATTAAGTGTCTGCTCGCCACAGGACTTGTGGACACCTCCTTATATCTTGATGCCCTGGGGCAGTTTCTTGCCTGGGAATATATTCCCGGTGCCATGACACTGCTGAAGGGGGTGCATAAGCTGGAGCCGGCATCCCTTCTTTCCATAGATCTGCAAAATCCTTCAATTTCCCCTCACGAATATTGGGATGTTCCCCCGGAAATAAAATCTTCCCTGTCTCCTGATGATTGGGAAGAACGAGTGGATACTCTCTTGTATGAGTGTGTGCAGCGTCAGCGTGTGGCGGATGTACCCCTTGGTGCATTTCTCTCCGGCGGTGTCGATTCCTCCCTGGTCGCAGCAGCCATGCCCGGTGCTAAAACGTTCAGTATCGGCTTTGATGATCCCTCCTATAACGAACTGCACTGGGCGCAAAAGGTGGCAGCACATCTTGGCGTTGA
>JANTGG010000202.1 GCA_024763035.1 Desulfocapsa sp.
GCGCCAGAGATTCCCTTGCAACATTGGAAGTGACACTCAGGTTGCGGTAGAGTTTCCGAATATTCATCCGGCTTGCATTTTTCATCAGTTGTTTCACGACCCGGTCTCCAATATTCAGTTGGTGAACTTTCTTCTCGCTGCCGTAGGTATAGTCTCCCAACTTTTTGTGGTGCTTCAGGTAGTAGTAGAAACATAACCTGCAAGCCTTGATCATGGTTTTTTCAGATATTTCCTGGTTCCTTCTCTCTTCACTGCCCAGGTGCAGAAGCAGAGCCAGGTATTTTGCCCGTTTAATAAGCCTGATGATAATCCCTCCGCTATCGCCACCGGAGTTAACACTGTATTTAAACCGTTTATTGATCCCACATTTGAACATCTCCAGCCGTTTCCTTGCCCCATCGGAGAGAAAAAAACCGAATTCCATGTGTTCGTGTGCCGCATCCTGTACTCTTTGAGCAAATTGCTCAATAAACTCAGCCTCTTCAGGTAATAGATAACTCCTTTTCGGAATCCCATCTGTGTGGGTTACATAGCTGATCATGTACCTTGAGAGATGACCTGCCCTAACAAGAGAGAGAGCTGATTCTTTCGGCAGGTCTTCCGGCGTGGTGCAGGCCAGAATGCTGCATGAAACATCCGTAATAAGCTCAGGTGGCTTGGGGTCGCGTTTGATGATCCTGGGTTTGCACGTACCACGGTCTGCAATTGCCGTGAGCATGTCAATCATGCCCCGGTCGTGTTCTGACCGTTCTGCCCTTTTGAGGGTTGCTCCGAACTCATCAAGATAGATGAGCGGGCTGCTGCCATGCTCAAAAGCCTTGGTAAGCCCTTCCTGGGTGGCGGATTCAATATAGAACGACTTCCAATCCAGCTGAAAATCCGGTTTTTTCAGTTTCTCTTTGAGCTTTATTCGTTCTTCACGATCACCCTTGCTCCTGGAAAGGGTCTCTAGCTTTGTCTCAACGTAAGAACAGCGATCTTCAATATCTGCATTCTTCTTTGCAATCTCGTCCTCGTACTTTTTCAGTAGGATTTTCCCGATTCTTTCCACCACCGTTGACTTGCCGATCCCTGATGAAGCGATCATGAGACAATAGAGCCTGGCTACATCACCAGTTTTGTCATCGTGGCCATCATGAACCTTTACACCGTCGGCCAGCGGAACCATCAATGCCAACAAACCCATGACAATGTTGTCATAGTGGACGTGGGTAGTTTTTCTGCAGATATGGGCAATCCGCATCAGGTCTTCGTCGAGGTATGCAATTGCTGATTCTGGCAACTTATTTCTCAGTTCCACATCCTCCATGCTGGGATCTTCAAAAGATAGAACGGATTCAATCTTCTTGCAGAGAGCATCAATATTCGCCTCTGCTTTATCATTCAGGTATAGTAGATTTTGCATCTTGCTCTCCTTGTCTGGCCGAGGAACTCCGGGCAGGCGTGAAAACCTGGAAGGGTTCTTGACGCTGGTGTCAGACATGAGACCCTCCAAAAGGGGCTTCAATTTCTTCTGAATCCGCTTGTAGTCTTTATAATCTTTCGCATCTACCTTCACGATGACATGGTAACTCTTTCCTGCACTATAGGTTACTGACACAACGCAGCCGGACTCAATCATCGCCTTACAGACAGGCAGTTGATCCTTAAGAGACAAGGCATCGTTCTCAATGAGCATATAGCGGTAATCCTCTACTGCATCATCGCAGCGGAGTGAATCCTTGCCATCCTTTGTCTTGCCTGGTTTTCCAGTCAGGGGGCAGATGATGACGAAAGGGCCTTTAATCGGCTGGCCGTTGTGGACTTGGGCAAGCCACTCATCCACCCGCATGATGTTCTTGTTCAAGATGCCGGTGGTTTTGCCGTTGGGGGCGATCATGATATATTCATCCGGTTCATACGCCGTACGGAGAAAGGAAATTGTCTGTTGCTGCGGGTCTTCAAAAAGAGGAAGCGGACTTATAGCTTTCAAGTTAGCCTCGTCTGCAGGGACCAGTTTGTCAGTGGCGAGCACATAGGCTGGCTCAAGAGGTGAAGCAGATGCAGGAGCGTAATCTGCTCCAAGTTCTGAGCTGGCTTTAAGATCTCTTGCTGCTGTCTGGTAGGCCTCACGGAGTTCTTTATCTGGAACCTTTCTCCCCACCTCCTGAATGTATGGCCTGATTTCAGCTATAAACTGAACCTCATTGAACCCTGCCATCCTGGCATAGTTGGCTGCTCCCTGAAGTGCGCAATGACAGCCGCTGCCGGTTGGGGGAAGTTCCTGGAGGGACTGCCGGAATTTATCAAGCCTGCTCATGGCAATGGCCTTTTTTACGTTCAATCCGCAGCTTCAGCCAATCAAGTAGGTTCTGGGTGGGATAGCAAACCCGGCCATTGACCATGAAGGCGCCGGGAATACCGCTCCCCAGGGAATCTTCATTGGCACATGTCTTACTGCTTACCAGGTAGCCGGTTGCTTCAGCCACCTTATGCCGTGGTATTACCGGGTGAGGCCAGGTTTTTTTGATTTGGTCAATGATCTGCTGGGGGGTGAGGGTAGTGCGAGTGTTCATAGTATCCTCCTGTAGTGTGGGTTAGCATCCGTCCATTGGATGCCTTTGTTTTACAAGAGAATACGCTATTTCAATTTTTTACGATTGGGAGATAAGGGGGTCCTCCTTATTATCTTCGTAATTACCGGGAAATATTCCTCTGGTTGCGTTTTTTATGATCTTTTTAGCTTTACGGATTTTCCTCAAAATGTCTTGATCATCAATGTATTGGTTTACCTTTTTTTTCGGTAAGCCAGGGTTGGTAACAGGTGGCAATCCTATCCTTGCCCTATAAGTGTTGAGATAATCTGCTATATCTACAGCCA
>JANTGG010000203.1 GCA_024763035.1 Desulfocapsa sp.
TAACAACCCCGGCGGTCTGGAGATGGTCGGGTCCAATATGTACACAGCAACTGATGCCTCCGGTGCTCCACGAAGCGGTCTGCCCGGACCGGAGCTTGGAAAAATCTTCACCAGCTCTCTTGAACAGTCAAATGTTGACATGGCAGAGGAGTTTGTAAAAATGATTACTGTTCAACGAGGTTTTGAGGCCAACTCAAAGATTATTACCACTGTTGATGAACTCCTTGGTCAGGTAATCAATATGAAGAGATAAACACTCCTCTTCTGCAGCTCTGCACCGACAGTTTCGCCTCCCCTCCGGATGACAAAACTGTCGGTCTTTTTTAGATTTTTTTCTCCGCAACGTATGTGTCATTTTTATGACACGCCCCTTTTCCTATCCTCACCGCTGTAGTCCCCTTCCCCAGCAAACAAATTAAAAGCTCGCTATTTCAGAAGGAAAAACTTACAATCCACAGCAATTTATTTGGGAATACTTTTTGCATTGTTTTTAAAAATGCCAGAATATATGATGAGAAATACCTGATACACCCGTCATTTTTAAACTGCGGAGGCTTAGCTTTTGGATCTTGCAACAATAATTGGACTCGCTGTCGCTTTCGGCCTGATGCTTATGGCTATTGTGCAAGGAGGTCCGCTTGGTATCTTTATCAACATTCCATCACTTCTGATTGTAATTGGTGGTACCATCGGTGTAATCCTTGTTCATTACCCAATGAAAGAGATTACGGGTGCAATAAAGATTGCCCAGAAAGCTGTTCTCAACAAGGATGAAATTCCCAACGAACTGATTGTTCAGTTAATGGAATTTGCCAACAAGGCACGTAAGGAAGGTATCCTCTCCCTGCAGGGGATGATGGAAAGTGTGGATGATGAATTCCTGCTGAAAGCGATGCAGATGGCAGTTGACGGACAGGAACCGGAAACGCTGAAATCCATGTTAAGTACAGAGGTTGAATATATCGAGGCGAGGCATGAGAAGGGGGCCGCTATTTTTTCCGATCTTGCCCTCTATGCCCCCGCCATGGGAATGGTTGGTACCCTTATCGGACTTGTACAGATGCTGATGAATATGTCAGACCCTGATTCAATCGGTCCTGCCATGGCGGTCGCTCTGCTGACCACCTTTTACGGAGCTGTTATCGCAAATGTTGTCTGCTCCCCCATCGCTGGTAAGTTAAAAGTACGTTCAGCATCGGAAGTTCTCACCAAGACCCTTATTATTGTGGGCATGCAGTCCATTCTTTCCGGTGAAAACCCGCGGATCATGGAACAGAAACTCCATGCCTTTATTGCCCCCAAACTCCGGGAGTCAACATTTAATAAATAATATCGGATTATGGCAAGCGAAGACGAAAAACAGGCAGAAGACGCTAAGTGCCCAAAATGCAAGTGTGATGCCGGCGTTCCTGCATGGGTTGTCACCTACTCGGATCTGGTAACCCTGCTCCTTACCTTTTTCGTTCTTCTATTGTCCATGGCAAGCATGGATGAGGTGAAATTTACCGAGGCATCAAGTTCCATTAGAGACGCCTTTGGTGTACACTCCAAACCGGCACAGATAGATTTCTCGCTGCCCGTGCTGCCATCACCTCCGGAATCGAAATTTTCGCCCATCAAAAATGAAATGGCGACCAAGGTATACAAGAAAATTCAGGCACAGATAAAGAGTGACAAGATCCCTGAAGATGTGGAGCTGATAAAAAAAGGAAACGATACCATCATTTTAAGAATCAACAACTCCATTCTCTTTGCCAAAGGTCAGTCCCGTCTTTCACCGACGGCATTTCCCCTGCTCCGTAAGATAGCGGATATCATCAGACCGCTGCCCATGCGCCTTCGCATAGAAGGGCACACAGATTCGACCCCGGTCTCCAAACGAAAGATCGATAACTGGAACCTGTCCATGGAAAGGGCTGTATCCGTTCTTCGTTTTTTTAAAAAAAGCGATCTTCTGCCCCTGGACAGAATGTCTGCAAACGGCTATGGGGCTGACAAACCAGTCGTCCCCAATACCAGCGAAAAGAATATGGCAAAAAACAGGAGGGTTGATTTTATCCTGCGTGCCAACAACTCCATAGGGTTCGGGCAGACCGGTACAAGAGCCGGAGAGATTCCGCTTTAACACCTTATCGAATATTATAACACCCAAGAGAATTTATCATGGCAGATGACAAAACAAAAGCAGCAGACGGGAATCCGGAAAACGAAGGTGGTAAAAAGAAAAAACTGATCATTATCATCGCAGCTGTGGTGGTACTGCTTGCCGCAACAGGGGTCGGTCTCTTCTTCTTTTTAAAACCGGAACCTGTTCCTGAAGAGGAGCTTGATCCGGGCATCAATGTTCCTGTTCCCGAGATTGTGCAGAACACAGAGATCGGTCCCATGATAGAGATAAAGGAATTTATCGTAAATATCATCAGTGAAGACGGCAGGCATTATGTGAAGGCTGCACTCACCCTGGAGATCAACAAGGAAGAAGCTGTAGAAGAGGTTAATAAACGTATGCCTCAGATCCGGGATGCTATTCTTCTGCTGGTGGGCAACAAAACCTACGAGGAACTCCACGACCTGCAGGGGAAAAAACAGCTGAAAGCCGAGCTGGTCAGTAAGATTAACTCATTCCTGCAAAAAGGAAAGGTCAGAGCCATTTACTTTACGGACTTTGTTGTCCAATAACTATTTGATCTCCCAACAGGACTATCCAGTGGAACCCATCCTTACCAAAGAAGAGATTGCTGAACTCCTAACCGCCATCAAAAGCGGAAAGGTGCCTACGGAGTGTGACACCGCAGCCAACATTGCCGATGCCAATGTCTCTCCACTGAATCTGTTCCAGATGGCGGAATCATC
>JANTGG010000204.1 GCA_024763035.1 Desulfocapsa sp.
CTGTCGCTGAGTGGCCCCGAACCGTGCCAATCCTGGGGCAGCGCCTCTATTTTTTTTAAAACATTTGTATAGTCAACCACATTCACACCGTTTATACGCGAAGCTTTAGCTTCTTTTTTGAATCACCGAGACCAATAAAAAAGCCAAGAAACAGCAGCAGTTTCCACCGGATGCCATATCTTTCTCCTTCCCTGTAATCTTTATTGCGCAGTCCCTGCCATAACCAAACAACGGGTTTTTGAGAACAGAGCATTGTAATACTGTTTCGTACACACTGCTTAAAAACAGAACCGCTCTTTCCCACTGTCTGCCAGAATATCTCCGCAGAATATCCCATCAAATACACCCTCCTGGCAATCCCCTGGATGGTCAGAGTATGCCAGTGATATCCTTTGGCAGTGGAATCATACACTAAACGCATTCCCTTGTCTGCCAGACGATATCCAAGTTCAAGATCCTCGTGGGAGGCATAGGGAAAAGATTCATCAAACCAGCCGCTTTTTTCCAGTAATGCCATTTTCACGGATACATTGCAGGTATAAAAAAAGATGGGTTCTGCCTCCTGTCCGTCATGGAGCTCTGCATAGTTGAAGAAATAGTTGCGACCAGCCGTCTCGAGCCAATGCATGAATGAAGTTGATGACAACTCCTGCGGAAAGCTGACGTGACCCAAAAGGGCAAAACTCTCCTGCGGATTTTCCGTATGAAACTTGTGATGCTTTGCAAGAAGAGTGTGATCGGGTTCGATATCGTCTCCAATTATCAGCACCACATCACAACAAACCATGGCAAGCCCTGCATTTCTTGCCCGGGCAGGTCCTCCATTTCTTGCCAGCACTGCATAGGAGAACTGAAGCCCTGTCTGTTTACAAAACTTCTGCAAAAAATCAGCGGTACCATCTGTAGAGCCATCATCCACCACAATAATTTCAAACAGATCATCAGCAAGGGTCTGATTCTCTAAAGCATGTAAGGTGCGGGCAAGGGCATCAACCCGATTATATGTGGGCAGGAGAACAGAAAGACAGGCCGTTTTTTCTGCGGTAAGAGCTTTACTTGTACCGGAAACTCTGAGGTCTGCTTTTACAGGAGAAGTCATATATCTTCCAGGTCCATTTTCCGAAGACCGTATTTAACAACTGCCATCAGCCAGCCACAGACATAACAGATGTATATTCTGCTGCGAATTTTCTCCTCTTTTGAGACAAACAGCCCAATTGCCCCAAGGCTTTTTACCAGCACCCGCTTCAGGCGCGATCCCTCGCCGGATTCGTCATCCTGAGCAACAGTCTCATAGGAGACATCGGCAAGAGTTTTAGACATGATATAATCGGTGATGCCACCCCAGTAATAGCGTCTGTAAAAAAATGCGGGTTGAGTCCGTTCTTCGGGTACAGAGTGAAAAATACAGATACCGGGATGATAGTACAGTCGTCCGTTTATGGCTTTTAAACGATGCTGAAACTGCACCTCTTCTCCCGAAAGCAGCAGTTTTTTCTTTCTGCCAAGACGAGTATCAAAGCCGTCCATCTTTTCCAGGATATCTCGACGATACAAACTGTTACAGCCAACCAGCCACTCACCAGCACCCTCAAGAAATCGTGCCTTATCACCCCAGTCCACCCAGCCAAGAGCACCATAATACTCTTCAGTCAGCCACGAAGGAGCGGGAACCTCCCAGTCCAGCTGCACAGGTCCCCCAACCCATTCGGGTTCGGGAGTTGCGGAATGAAAGGCTTCCAGGCTTTTTTCAAACCAAGCCGGATCAGCTGTAGCGTCATCATCAATATACCCCACATACTTTCCACGCGCATTCCGCCAGCCGGTATTTCGTGCCTGTGACAATCCGAGAATCGGCTCAAAGATATAGCGAAAATTCACCCTGTCTTTAAACCTGTCACAAATACTCCTGGTGGAATCAGTGGAACCGTTATCGACGACAAGTATCTCATAGCGGTCTTCAGCAAGAGTTTGACTGCAAAGACTTAAAATACAGCGTTTCAGATATCGTTCCCGATTGTGAGTACAGATTATACCGCTTATTTCTACTGACTCCGTCATGGATCAATCTGCCCCTGCAGGGTGTGAAAGCACACTATTTTTACAGATGGAGAGAAAAAGCAGGGCAGACCGTTTCTGTTTAAGCGGGTCAGAGAGTGCCTGGCTTCCACGGCGAAAGATGGAAAACATTTTCATACCAAGGGCAGTATTATTAAAGCAGAGTCTGAACCAGACCAGAGACAACATTTGGGCAAGGCTTGTTTTTTCATACTGTTTTTTCTCTTCATTCATCTGCCATAAGCGTTGCAGCCAGGCATCAGCCCGGGCAATTTCTGAAAAACTGCAGCGACAACTTCTGCCTCTGCCAATATTTCGATGCAGGGCAATGTTTTCCTCCGAGTAGTCAAATCCGGACCTTTCAAAAATCCCGCGTATTATTCGAACAGCCTGTTTATCCATAGCATCCCAGTCAGATCCTGTCATACTCTCGCCATGGACACGGTATCGTAACAGGACCTCATCAAGGTTTACGGTGGGAAACAGGGAAATCGCCCTTGCCCACAATTCATAATCTTCGGTTGGGTAATAACTGCCGTCATACCTAAGCTTGTGCCTGTCGAACAGTTCCCTGCGCATCATCACAGTGGGGTGACAAAACGGGCAGTCAAACAGGGCATACGCTTTGATTTCAGAGGACGTCTGGGGATAAATATCCGGCCGGGTCTTCACACTTCCAAAAATCTCAATTGCAGTTCCGCATACCCCTACCTCAGGATACTGCTCCATAAAGAGGAGCTGTTTCTCAAGACGTCGGGGCAAGGCAATATCATCCGC
>JANTGG010000205.1 GCA_024763035.1 Desulfocapsa sp.
TATCTTATGGAACTTTCATCACGTATCTTTTCAATTGGCATGCAGTTCAGTGCTCCGCTGCTTGCCATCCTGCTCCTATCCGGTCTTATCCTCGGTATTCTCGCCCGGGTATTTCCCCAGTTAAATGTTTTCCTCCTCTCATTTCCCATCAATATCGGAACAGCTTTTACCGTCATTGCTTTGACACTCCCCCTGGTTGTCATCCTCTTAAGACGAGAATTTGACGATCTCGGCAACAGAATAATGACCATACTCCAGCTATTGAATTAATTTTTCCACTTTTCCTGCGTTGTCCCGTATGCGTCAGCTCAACACCGCACCGATGTATTCACTGATATGTGGCAGAGTTTTTGCAATATCAATTTATACCCAATACCCAACACCTAACACCTAACACCTAACACCCAATACCTAATACCTTAACCCCACCTCACCTCCATGGCAGAAGAGTCCTCAACAGGCGGAGAAAAAACAGAAGAACCGTCGGCGAAACGACGAGCTGATTTCCGTAAAAAGGGGCAGGTTGCCCAGAGTAAGGAGGTGCAGACAGCAGCACTGTTTACCATCCTTTTGATATTCTGGTTTTTTTACATGCCCCACTTCTGGTCAGGTCTTTCGGAACTCATCGGATTCATCTTTCGCTCATCCTCCGAATTTACTGGTACAGCCAGTGCTGTCACCAAACTCTTCTTTTACGTTGCCAAGGAAATGGCAATTCTCCTCGCCCCTCTGTTTCTTCTGGTGATGGTGGTTGGAGTGTTTTCCAGCCTTTTTCAGATCGGCTGGCTCCTTACCAGTCAGCCGTTAATGCCGGATCTTGCCAAACTCGACCCGATAAAAGGGGCAGCAAAATTTGTTTCTGTCCGCAGTTTCGTGGATATGGTCAAATCCATCGCCAAAGTCGTACTGATTGGCTGGGTCGCCTATTCCACAGTGTTTGACAACTTTCGTGAAGCCCTTGTTCTTATCGATACCAGCACCGGGGCAACATTTCTGTATCTTGCCAAGATTGCGGGCATTATCCTTGCCAAGGTTTGTGGTCTTCTTATCCTCATCGCCTTTGTTGATTTCTTCTACACAAAGCATGAGATGGAAGAAAAAATGAAAATGACTAAACAGGAGGTCAAGGAAGAGTTCAAGGAAATGGAAGGTGACCCCTTTGTGAAAGCCCAGATTCGGAGAATCCAACAGGAGATGGCACAAAAACGTATGATGGCGGATGTCCCCGATGCCGATGTAATCATAACAAATCCCACCCACCTTTCCGTTGCCATCAAGTATGATGCAGACACCATGGATTCTCCAAAAATTCTTGCCAAGGGTGCAGACCACATTGCCATGCGAATCCGGGAAATTGCCCGGGAAAATAAAATCCCCCTGGTAGAGAACCCTCCTGTGGCTCGATTATTGCATAAACTCGACCTGGGAGCATCCGTTCCCGAGGAAATGTTCAAGGCGGTGGCGGAAATACTTGCCCACGTCTATTCACTTAAAAACAGCGGTAAACAATGGAACTAACCGGTCAGGAAAACATATTCAATAAATTTCAGTGGCGGGAACTGCTGAAACGTACTGATGTTATAGCAGCATTCGGGCTTGTCGGCATCCTGATGATCATGATCATCCCTCTGCCCACCATGCTCCTGGACCTGTTTCTGTCCATGAACATTACCGTTGCCCTGCTGATTCTTATCATCAGTCTCTATACGGTAAAGGCAACGGACTTTTCGATTTTCCCGTCAATACTCCTTGCCACCACCCTTTTCCGACTTTCCCTGAATGTTGCCTCAACTCGCCTGATCCTGATCAAAGGCGATCAGGGGCCATCTGCTGCAGGCTCTGTTATTCAATCGTTTGGACAGTTTGTTGTTGGTGGGAATTACGTCGTTGGGCTGGTTATTTTCGTTATCCTTGTCCTTATTAACTTTATGGTTATCACCAAGGGTGCAGGCAGGGTCGCAGAAGTTGCCGCCCGTTTCACACTGGACGCCATGCCTGGTAAGCAGATGGCCATCGATGCTGATCTGAACGCCGGACTAATCAATGAAGCTGAGGCAAGAGAGCGCCGGGAAGATATCTCCAGCGAGGCCAGTTTTCACGGAGCCATGGACGGTGCCTCCAAATTTGTAAAAGGTGATGCCATCGCCGGTATCATCATTACCCTGGTTAATATCGGCGCAGGTTTTATTATCGGTGTCCTGCAAAAGGGTATGCCCATGGCAGAAGCCGCCGCAAACTATACCATTCTCACAGTTGGTGACGGTCTGGTTGGTCAGATTCCTGCCCTTATTATCTCCACATCAGCCGGTCTCCTCGTCACCAGATCATCTAGCGGATTCGACTTTGGATCTGACCTGAAAGTTCAGTTCAGCCGCTATTCTATTGCCCTGTGGGTTGTTTCTGCTGTTCTTCTGCTTTTTGCACTTATCCCGGGTCTTCCATTTATCCCCTTTATGGTTCTTTCCACGCTCATGGGTTTTGCAGGCTATAAGCTCGACCAACAGAAGAAATCCGAACGGGATGCGATAATCGAGGAAGAGGCAGCCGAACCACCACCTAAAACCGAAGAAAATTATCAGGAACTTCTGAATGTGGATCTTCTCGAACTTGAAGTTGGCTATGGGCTGATTCCATTCGTCGATTCCTCACAGGACGGGGAGCTGCTTGTCCGCATTCAGTCCA
>JANTGG010000206.1 GCA_024763035.1 Desulfocapsa sp.
CCACCAAGGATACGTACAGACAGAGAAGACTATCCTCTCTCCTCCAGGTGTACTTTCATCACTTGCACTGTGGGATGTAATCCATAAGTAATTGCCTAGAGGGGCGCGACATTCTGGTTCACTCATAAATTTTTCGTAGCTATTTGAATGATGATAAGGTTCTTCGCCGTCTTCTATAGTCAAGACCTTTTCGATACATTTTGTGAATAAGCTAGGCCGCCCCAGGCCACCATCGATATACTCAGTATCTTCGATAGTGAATCCTCTGGATAACGTCTCTGCCTCTAAAGGCACACCGCCATTTTTTGCCAGATTAAAAGCTTCAATAAACTCTGAACCGATATACACGCCCTGATAGTCATCTCGGCTCCCGTCCTGATGCAGGATAGAGACATCGACGCTGTCTTCGGTATAGTTGCTGAAGGTGTAAAAATCATCTCCTATCCGAGCATTCTCAGGACGAGCATTCTCATCAATCCAGGTGGTGACTTTATTGTCCCCAGCATCAATATAGATTTCCCCATCAACGATACTCATTCCCCCTTCTGGAACAGGCTCACCAAACACATAAAGACTGCGACCAAGGTTGTCTTCGGCCATCAGTCCAATTGACGTTGGACTGTTGGTTAAGGTGATGACGTTTGATCCATATTCAAATTCCTGTGTTGCTGCGGGTAGACCATCCAGCTGCAACTCACTGGAAGATCCATTGAGCTGGAACCCAACCACACCCTGGCTGGAAAAATACTGAATGTAAGCAGCGGAAGAAATATCACTGGTAAAAAAGTCTTCAGCGAGTGCGACCTTCTTGCTGTTGCCCAGCATGGAGACGCTCTCTGCAGCAATGTTATTGCCGTTGGAGTCAAACGCCTTCAACGTCAAACCGGCAGCCTCAGTGGATGTATTAACAAAGGCAATCCCGGTCCAGCCTCCATGATCCAGCTTAGGAAAAATCCCTCCGGTTGCATCAATACCAACGGAGGTATAACCGGCTAATTGCTTACCATCATGGGTGCCAAACAGTTCAAACCCGCTGATCGGCAGATCACTCTCGGCCTTGAACCAGGCGGTTCCTTCCGGAAAGTTCAACGCAGCGACTGTGCCGATGTACTTGCCTTGCGCTGCAATTGTAACAGGGGTTGCTGCCAGAGCGGTTCCGTTGGCATCGTAAGGGGTCAAGGTCAAACTGGCTATGGTGGTCTCACTGGGATTGTAAGCGACAATCCCGGTCCACCATTGGGAGTCACTGGCAACATGGGGATAATACAGGGATGTGGTCGTTGCACCGCTGAGGGATACGCCACTCAGGTAGGATTTTCCGCTGTTTTCAGTGCTGCCAAACAGTTCCAGCCCAATCACGCCATCGGCGTTACTGATCACAGCTGATTCGACTTGGGTCGCATCAATCTCTGGAAAACTCTCCTGAATAGTTCCGGACCAGTGTTCTCCTGCGGCCAACGTCAAAGTGCCCTGACTGCCATCGCTGAAAGTTAAGGTGAGAGTACGACTGCTATCATTAGTATTCAGAAAAGCAAGGCCAGTCCACCAATCATTGTTGGAGGCGATGTGAGTGACATAAAGGTCCCCGGTATTAACCTCGGCAACAGCGGGAATAGCGACTCGATAATTTGAGGTGGAAAACTTCTCGTAGCCAGTGCAGTCAGATACTGACTCAAAAACCATGCTGGTGATCTGGATGGCATTAGTAAAGGCACTGCCAACAGTCAGTTCTGAACGCCCTCCAGCAACCAAAGTAATCTCTTTGCTCTCAATTTCTCCACCTTGATCATCATAACCGCGGAGCGTTCCGGTCAGGTTATCACCACTGGTATTAATGATTCCAACTTCGGTCTCCCACATGCCACCACTGGCAATATGTGGAAAATAAAGAGTTGAGGCGTAAACAGACGAAGACGAAACAACGGCGCACAGCAGTACCAATAGGCAGAAAATGCGGGACATGTTCCCTCCTGAAATGCAGCAAAAATTACAATTACCAGACATTCAATATATATTAATTCGCAGACAATTTTTTGGGAAGGAAAAAATTAACCATTTGGCGAGTAAAAATTAACGGCTGAAGGTCCATCATTTTCCTCACCAATATATTCAACATCAAGCCGGCCTACAAAGTTTATCACTTGCGAGTGAGAGTCTTGTGCGGGTAAAACAGATCAGGAATTTGATCAATTATTCTGGTGAAGAAAATACGGCATCCCCTTTCTTTGGTGTAGACCCGATTATAGAACCCAGAAAAGACAAAAGCCCTCAATTTTAGAGGGCTTTATTGTGCTTCATAACATATCAAAATATTTTTAAATGGTACCCGAGACGAGAATCGAACTCGTACAGGATTGCTCCCGAGGGATTTTAAGTCCCTTGCGTCTACCAGTTCCGCCACCCGGGCACAAAGAATGTCATCTTAGTGATTCCTGTCCATCTGTCAACTTTAAATTGAAAAAATCTGCTACTTTTTCTCATATTTCCACGTATCATCTCCAATCCCAAGTTTTCCTAGACGATAACGAATGGAGCGGAAATTAATACCCAGAAGTTCGGCTGCCTGTTTTTTTACCCCACCAGATTTTTCCAGAGCCTGCAGAAGAACCGTTCTTTCTAAATCTTCCAACCATTTCTCCAGCTCAAATC
>JANTGG010000207.1 GCA_024763035.1 Desulfocapsa sp.
TCGCCGACGGCTTCCTGATTGTAACTCCATCATGTTTATATCTTCTTCTTTACATATTGATGTAATTATCTGACGGATTTTCCGACGGCGATCACTTCGCGATCTTTGCGATCATCAATAATTCTGCGACGTTCTATCCCTCTGATAATTACATGGTGCAGCAGGATGCCTGGTATGTAAAGCCTTGCTTGTCAGGGCATACGACTCTCTCCAGCTTTCAATTGTGATCCATGCCATAGCACAATAATTCATCGAATTCAACAACGTCCCCGATGTTAAAGGACGATTCTCTTCATGCCCTGTACAAACAGACCAGTATCTTCACGCTGATGTTCGCTATGTAGAAAGAAATCCGGTAAGAGCAAAACTGGTTAAACAGCCATGGGATTATCAGTGGTCCAGCGCCGCCTTTCATGCAGGACTGGTTGAGACAGACCATCTTGTCTGTCACTCGCCACTACTTGCTGATATCACTAACTGGCAGGATTTCTTGAGAATAGATTCTGGTTTAATTGCTGAAATAAAATAAAAACGTCGCACAGCCCCTTAAGACCTGAACCAGCAGGACGTTCTAAGAATTAGTATTATGTCCCCGGATTTAAGGAAATCAACTTTACTCCCAATGACCTGGACAGCCGTTTATCAAAAGTGGCCAGGGTAATCTCCTGATTTTGAGCGGCCGCGAGGATAAGATAATCGGCAAAATCAGCCGTATTCATACGGAACATGGTGAGCGCTTCATTAAAAATTTGTTCGTGTTCAATTAAATAAGCACTGTTCAGGGCAAGAGCGTCGAGAACCTTCAGGACATCATCGCGTTTCAGGTCATAAACGGTTTCAAGAACCCATACTGTTTCAACCTGAACGATCTGGGCGACAAAAACCTCTCCGGCTTTTTTGATCAATGCCCTGGAAGCTTTGACCTGGGCTGGTTGTTCCGGATCGTCAATCAGGGCCCTGACCAGCACATTGGTATCAACAGCGATCATTGCCCCGCCCGTTTTTTTACAGCTTCGTCCATCTCCTCAAGAGTTGCACCTTTTGAAGGAGTTATGATGCCAAACGCAGCTTCCACCCTGTCTTGCGCCGGTTGCAAAATAATCTTGTCGTCTTCTTCTCTAAAGGCGACCTTGACTCCCCGGTGCAACCCATATTTTTTTCGGATAGCGGCAGGGATGGTTACCTGCCCCTTGACAGTGACTGCAGACTGTTGCATTACATCCCCCTTTTCTGTATTACTCTTGTAGCTATTGTAATACATTAGAGAGGCATGTCAACCAGCACGTAGTTTCGGGCACACCATACTTATCTTTTCTTTTTGGGCCCAGGCGGTTGTTTTTTCAACGTAAAGTAGTGGTCAGGTCTTGACCTGACGAAACGAAAACAGTAATCGTCGTTCCGGTACTCAGGAGTAACGAGGGGTCACGAGGGGTCAAGTCTTTGCTTGACCCCTCGTTGATCTCTGCTCTGATTTCATTCAGTTTCCTGCCGAGGGCATTGCTCTGCCTGATGAGCATTTCAGTCCGCATAACAGCGCTGCTGACTGTGAAATATGGGGACATCCAGAATTTCAGAATTTGTAGAAAAGAGGGTTGCTATCGCAAACCACGGGCGGACTATTTTAAGGTGGAGATTGCCCCACTATCTTTGCCCTGAAGCTATCCAGCCACACCAACCGCGATAAAAATGTGCGGCAGACCACCAAACTACTCAACCATAAAGTCAACCATATACTCAACATCACACCCACAGGCTCTATTTATCATGGCCTGACGTTCACACAAAATACAACATAAGATATTGATATAATAGCTAAAAAATAAACACCCATAACCGTGGCATGGTTTTCGCTCTACTTGGCAATAAATAATCTTCATCACCCCAAACCAAGGAGGCCACCATGCCGCAAGAACATCCCACCCCCCAAGCCAGAGCAAGAGCTGACAGCGCCAGCCCGTTATCACCCATGCGGGCCATTCAGGATCAACTCACTGCCATGGGTGGCCAGCCTGTTTCCTGTTGCCTGGCCGACCACCTCAAACAGCAGTGGCCCCATCTGGATTCCCTGTATTCCTATGGTGCCAGCGCGGATAATTCCAGAAGTTTTTTCAGCTATTTTGTCCACAATCATGATGGGACAAAAAATCTGATTATTGATGTCTGGGACAACAACCGGCTGGAAATGATCCAGCGGTTTGACCTGCCGGAACTGGCCCGCGATGAGATGGGGCATCCGGAACGGGAGGGGATGCTTACCAATATTCGCACCACCATCTTTCTGGACAACGATCACCTCCTGGCCACCACCTTGACCGGCCATATCTGGCTGCTCTCCATCAGCAGCGGCCAGGTGCTGGCCAAAAAAAAGGCTGGCTACAGGCTTACCGCTGCCGCGGCTTGTCAACCCAAGGATATCTTCGCCGTTTCTATCTTCCCTGACCACAATGTTGATGAATTTCAACCGGCTTGCGGGGTGAAGATCTTTTCCCTTTCAGCCTTTGTCAAGGTGCAGGAACTGGAATTGATTGAATTTATCTCACCAAATCTTGCTGAGGCGCCCTTTTCCATTCTGCCCCACACCCTGCAATTTGATG
>JANTGG010000208.1 GCA_024763035.1 Desulfocapsa sp.
AAATAAGCTTGAGCATCATAAGCGGAG
The DNA here is from genome assembly GCA_024763035.1 of Desulfocapsa sp. GTDB lineage: Bacteria > Desulfobacterota > Desulfobulbia > Desulfobulbales > Desulfocapsaceae > Desulfocapsa. Next base: position 28 of record JANTGG010000208.1, read on the forward strand.
AGGCGATGACATCATGCGGCTTGTTATCTAGCAAACAGACCACATCAAAACTGTCCCCCGGATAGAGCATATCCAGTGTAATTTCCCGCCCTGAATCCGGATTGCTCCGTCTTATTTCAAGTTGCCCATCCAGCACAATATAAAACCGTTGCAGCAGCACATGAGGATCTACATCAATACCTTTGGGCCATTCTTCCATACGGAATTTTTCGGCCATATCCGCTAACAACGGTTGAGGTAATGACTGAAAAAAACGTGACTGTCTGACAAGAGTGGTGCTCGGTGAGTGAGGGATATGAATAATAGTGTTAGACATGAAAGGTATTCATCGGTTTAAGAGGGTGCACTGAGTCTAGCATGGAAGCCCTTTTCAATATTATGTGTAAAAGTACAGGCATTCCAGGAGGCTGTCCGGGAATGGAGAAGCCACTGCAAATCCCATGAACACCATAATCCGAGCTTATTGAAATCGTTTAATAGAACAACTATTCGTCTCAAATTGATGAAAAATAGAGCTCAAATCAGCTTTCCCGCGCTATGACTCATATTCTAGGACAGCCTCCTAATGTCAGTAAGTTAACACTTCGCGGGGGTTGCAATCCGCAAATCTCGCAATACCTCTCGTAGCCCGGATGGAGCTTGCGGAATCCGGGAAAAAACCGCAGTTTGTGGAGCTGGCCCCGGATTCCGTTGCACTTCATCCTGGCTACAAGTACCGGTAACGAGATTTGCGGATTGCACCCCTTCGCGGGAGTGACGGAAGATCCGTATCGCGATTGCCTGGCTTACTAACATTGGGTTCGTGCTTCATCCCAACCTTTTTTTGGTCATGCTTTTCGATGTAAAAAACAATGATAAGCATGGCTGAGGACAGTGGGTAATCAAAACCCTTTAAAACCCTGAATGTGTCACTTCACTGACAGAACTATTGATTCCAGGTCTTTATTATTGCCGCGTTAACATTCACTTTGGAACCGCCTACTAACTACAGAATACGAGGTTTAACACCATGTCAAAAGTAATAGGAATAGACCTGGGCACCACCAATTCCTGCGTTGCCGTGATGGAAGGTGATACCGCCAGGGTTATAGAAAATGCAGAAGGGATGCGCACCACCCCTTCAATCGTCGCTTATGCAGACAATGAAACACTGGTTGGTCAGGCGGCAAAACGCCAGGCCGTGACCAACCCTGATAATACCTTATATGCCATAAAGCGCCTGATTGGGCGTCGTTATGATGAAGAAGCCGTACAAAAAGATATTAGCCTTGTGCCCTACAAGATCATCAAGGCCGATAATGGCGATGCCTGGGTCGAGGTAAAAGATAAAAAACTTTCATCCCAGGAAGTATCTGCTCAGATATTGATGAAGTTGAAAAAAGATGCCGAAGCCTATCTGGGTGAAACAGTTAAAGAGGCTGTCATTACCGTCCCCGCCTACTTTAATGATTCGCAACGTCAGGCTACCAAAGATGCCGGAAGGATTGCCGGTCTTGAGGTCAAACGCATTATTAACGAGCCTACAGCCGCCGCTCTGTCTTACGGCATGGACAAAGAAAGCCGGGAAGACCAGAAAGTGGTTGTCTATGACCTCGGTGGTGGCACCTTTGATGTATCCATCATTGAAATCGCCGATGTGGAAGGGGAAAAACAGTTTGAAGTACTGGCCACCAATGGTGACACCTTCCTGGGCGGTGAAGATTTTGATATGCGGCTGATCGACTATCTTGCCGATGAGTTCAAAAAAGACCACGGTGTTGATCTACACAACGATCCTTTGGCCCTGCAACGGCTTAAAGAGGCCGCAGAAAAAGCCAAGATCGAACTCTCGTCTGCACAGCAGACCGAGGTCAATCTACCCTATATCACTGCCGATGCATCGGGTCCCAAACACCTGAATATCAAGGTTACCAGGGCAAAACTGGAATCTCTGGTTGAAGATTTGATCCAGAAAACCCTGAAGCCCTGTGAGCAGGCACTGACGGATGCCAAACTGGATAAAAGCGATATTACCGACGTGATTCTGGTTGGTGGCCAGACCCGGATGCCCAAGGTTCAGGAAGCCGTGCAAAACTTCTTTAACAAAGAACCTCGAAAAGACGTGAACCCTGACGAGGCCGTAGCGCTGGGTGCTGCCATCCAGGGCGCCGTTTTGGCGGGTGATATTGAAGACCTGTTGTTGCTGGATGTCACACCACTTTCTCTGGGTATCGAAACCATGGGGGGTGTGATGACCAGGCTCATCGAGAAAAACACAACGATCCCTACCAAGGCAGCTGAAGTATTTTCCACTGCTGAGGACAACCAGACTTCGGTGACTGTTCATGTTTTGCAAGGTGAGCGTGAAATGGCTGCGGACAACAAATCATTAGGACAGTTTAACCTCACTGACATTTCGGCCGCACCCCGAGGTACGCCACAGATCGAGGTCACCTTCGATATTGATGCCAATGGCATCCTCAAGGTTTCTGCCAAAGACAAAGCAACCGGCAAGGAGCAGGCCATTGAAATCAAGGCATCAAGCGGATTGTCCGAATCCGAGATTGAGCGCATGGTTCA
>JANTGG010000209.1 GCA_024763035.1 Desulfocapsa sp.
GGTGGGCAATGGTCGGCTGGAATTTACTATTTGAAAAATCTTTTCTTTGCTTTACAGGCAGTCTCCGAGAAAAATCGTCCCGAAATTGTTTTACTGGTGCATGAAAAAAGTGATTCGGCTGAGTATGAGACTTTGATTCCTTTCGTTGATGAGGTATTACCGAGACCAGCAGCTAAATCGAAACATTTTCTTCCAGGGGTGTTTCAAGATCTCTGTAAAAAAGCAGGAATTGTATCAAAAAAAGACAATCCGGTGAGTACATTGTTGAAGCAACACGGCGTCGATCTCTTTTTTACCATCGATTCGCCCCATAACTTCGGTCTTCCGTTTCTTTCCTGGATTCCTGATTTTCAGCATATTCACTACCCGGTTTTTTTTTCAAAGGGGGAAATTGAGAGTCGAAACGGGTGGTTTAGCAATTCTGCGAAGTATGCCAAACGTGTTGTCTTAAGCAGTAACGATGCGTTAAATGATTATAAATCCTTTGCACCATGGGCATCTGAGAAGGGCAGAGTCGTATCTTTTGTGGCTCAGTTATCTGAAGATGTTTTCAGGGAAGACCCAGAGCCGATATGTGAAAAATATACATTACCTAAGAAGTTTATCCTTCTGCCGAATCAGTTCTGGCAGCATAAAAATCATCTGATCGTTATTCAAGCCTTGCAGCTGGCGTTGAAAAAAGAACCGCATCTGACAGTGGTGTGTACCGGAAACACCAATGAAAATAGAAAGTTGTCGTACTTCAGTGAGGTGTTGTGTGCAATCTCTGAAGCAGGTGTCAGGGATTGCATGATATTGTTGGGGCTGGTACCTCGTGAGGATCTTTTTCGTTTGATGCGTCAGTCCATAGCAGTGTTGCAACCATCCCTGTTTGAGGGGTGGAATACCACAGTGGAAGAGGTTAAATCCCTTGGAAAACGTATTATTGTCTCGGATATTAGCGTTCATAGAGAGCAGAATCCTGCTGCTGCAATATACTTTAAGCCGGATGATGCCCGGGAGCTTGCCCGAAAACTACTGCAGACGTATGAGACTGGGATTCCCGGACCTGACGAGACTCTTGAACAACAGGCACGGGATGGATTGAAAAGACGTACTGTGAACTATGGAGAACAATTCTTGAGGGTTGCCAGTGAATGCGTCGGTGATGTAACTGTATAGTCCCGTCAGATCTTTCCCTGTATTCAATTTGATAAAAAACACATTGTACAAAAAATAATAGTAAAAATGAAAAAATTAATTCAAACACTTCTTGGAAAAACCGGTTACGAAATCCTGCGCAAAGATCGCCCTAAAAGCATATCGCGTAATACCATGACTGCTGGACTGCAATGGCTGGGAAGACAGGGGTTTACTGTCCGGACAGTGCTGGATGTGGGTGCTTCCGACGGGAGATGGTCAAAAGATTGTATGCAGGATTTCCCCGATGCCACTTATGTACTGTTTGAGCCTCAGCCTGTGCATAGTTCTGCCCTGGATGAGTTTGCCGCTTCGGCATCCACTCGTGTGATACCAGTTAAAAAAGCGATTGGCGGAGAAGAGGGGACTATGAGCTTTGATATCTCCGATCCGTTTGGAGGCGGTCCTGCAGCTGCCGGAAGTGAAGCGGTGATGGAGGTTGAGCTGACGACCATTGATGCCACTGTTGCAATGCTTAAACTTGAGAAACCTTATATCTTAAAACTTGATACCCATGGGATCGAAAGATCAATATTACAGGGAGCAGAAAATATTCTGCAGAAATGTGAAATCCTTATTATAGAAGCATACAATTATCATATAACTGACGAGGCGATGTTGTTCTGGGAGTTGTGTGCCTATCTCGACAAGAGAGGGTTTCGACCGGTTGATCTGGTTGATGTGATGCACAGAAAACATGACAATTCTCTGTGGCAGATGGATCTGTTTTTTGTGCGATCCGACTGGGATGGATTTAACTGCGTAACCTACTGACAGGAATCCCGTGACTCAACCAACCTATCCCGTCGTAGCATCCGAGGTGTTTAAGACCTTGCCCGATGGCACTCCCTGGCCCCGGATCAGCATTGTCACACCAAGTTACAATCAGGTGGAATACCTTGAGGATACCATTCGATCAGTGTTGTCACAGGGGTATCCGAACCTTGAATATATTATTATTGATGGCGGCAGTAGTGACGGCAGTGTTGATATTATCAGAAAGTATGAACAGTATCTCCATTACTGGGTGAGCGAACCTGATACGGGACACGGCAATGCCCTGAATAAAGGTTTTGCACAAGCAACCGGCGACGTCCTGGCGTGGATTAACAGTGATGATAAGTATATGCCATGGACCTTATCTGTGGTTGGGGAGATTTTTGCAACCCGTCAGGATGTTCACTGGATAGTCGGGCACAGCGGTTTCTGGGATCTGCACGGAAGGCTCACGAATATGATAACCCAGTACAAAAATGTGTATGATTACCTGATGGGGGAATATCGCTGGATTCAGCAGGAATCAGTTTTTTTCAGTAGAGATATATGGCAGAGGGCTGGTGGCAGTATCAATGAAAAGTATCAGCTTATGGTGGACGGTGA